>JACRLG010000014.1 GCA_016235345.1 Deltaproteobacteria bacterium
GGACATGGAGGCCGACCTTGGAATCGACTCGATAAAGCGCGTGGAAATCCTGGGAGCCATGCGGGAGCGCTTCCCCCACCTTCCGGAGTTGGAAGCGGCCGAGCTTGCCGAGTTGAAGACTTTGGGGCAGGTTGCGTCAAGGCTTTCGGGCGGCGTAACGGACGCGCCGGGGAAACTTTCCGTTCCCACGCCATCGCCTGCGCCATCTGAAATGAAATCCGCAAGCCTTCCGGAAAATCTGGTCTCCGTGGCAGTCGCGCGTGAGCTTCCCTCGCCTGACCGGATTTTTCCCGATTTTCCCCAGGGCGGAATCGTCATCGTAAGCGACGACGGAACCGGGCTCGCCGGAGCCTTGGGGGCGTCCCTTGAAGGGCTTGGCCTTGCCCCGGTGATCCTCTCATGCGCCCCGCCGGTCAACGGAAAGCGCCGGATTGAATGGAACGGCGAATCCGAAGACGACCTTGCGCAAATCATCGCCGGTCTTGCCGGAAACGGCGGGATAATCTCCGGCTGCGTGTTCGCCATGCCGCCAGACCGAGCAAAATCAACCTATGGCCCCATGTCGGCCTTTCTCCTGGCCAAGCACCTTGCGCCTTTCCTCAATATTAAGGACACGGCGGGCAGGCGCTTTTTCGTGACGGTGAGCCGCATGGACGGCTGCCTTGGAACAGGCGGTGCGGACTTCGATTCCATCCACGGCTGCCTTTCCGGCCTTGCCAAGACGGCGGGCCTGGAGTGGGAAAACGTGTTCTGCAGGGCCATCGACATCGAACCGGGGCTTGACCTGTCCCTTGAAGCAGAATTCATCTCCGGGGAAATCCTGGACCCCGACCTTCGGATAACGGAAACCGGACGCGGAACACGCGGGCGGATGACCCTGGATTTCCGCCCGGCGGTTCTTTCCGACACGGCCTCGATGCCCGCTCCCGAAAACCCTGTGTTTTTGGTTTCAGGCGGGGCGCGGGGGGTGACGGCGGCCTGCGTCACCGCCCTGGCGCAAAAATGGGGCGGGCGCTACATACTGGCCGGGCGCTCGCAACATTTTACGACCGAGCCTGACTGGGCGCAAAACGCATCAAGTGAAGGGCAACTGAAGGAAGCCGCCGTCCGCCACCTTCAAGGCACGGGTGAAAAGCCCTCCCCCAAGGCGGTAACGGCCCTGGTTCGCGAGGTTTCAGCCTCCCGCGAGATAAGCCGCACCCTTTCCGAAATCAGACGGGCAGGAGGCGAGGCTATCTATATCAAGGCCGACGCAACCGATCCAGCCGCGCTCGCCTCCGCACTGGCCCCCATAACAGCAGAAACCGGCCCCATTACAGGGCTGATTCACGGAGCGGGCGTTATCCACGACAAGCCCTTGCACCAGAAGGACGCCGCCGATTTCATCAAGGTTTTCAAAACCAAGACCGACGGCCTTGCCGCGCTGATGAACTGCGTGGACCCCGCCAGTCTGAAGCATCTTGTAACGTTCTCGTCCGCAGCGGGCTTTTTCGGCAACCCCGGCCAGTGCGATTATTCAATGGCCAACGAGGCCCTGAACAAGGCTGCTCTCGCCTTTTCCAAAAAACATCCCGGCTGCCGCGTGGTCTCCTTCAACTGGGGGCCGATAGACGGCGGCATGGTGGGTCCCGAACTCAAGAGCCACTTTGAAAAGCGCGGCGTTGATGTGGTTCCTCTGGCCCATTGCACCGAAATCTTCACCCGCGCGCTTTCGGGCGGAAACGAAACCGGAATCCAGCTTTTGGTTGGAAGCTCCATGCAGGAGGCCGATTCAAACCGCGAAATCGTGGGAGAACACCGGGCAGTGGCGACCTTTGGCCTTGCAGCAGCACCCTTTCTGGCCGACCATGCCATAGGCGAAAAGCCGGTGCTTCCCACGGTGTGCGCCATATCGGTTCTGGCCGAGGCCTGCGAGCGGCTTTACCCCGGCTTCCACGCGGCGAAGGTCTCGGACTACCGTCTGTTTACGGGAGTCACGCTTGACCCGTCCAAAAACTCCGCCCTGGAAGTGTCCGTGCGGCAGACATCCAAAAACGGCAACGGGCTTGCCTTTGACGTCTCCGTAACAGGAACCAACGGGAAAAAAGGCGTTAACCATTACGGGGCCACGGTAAAACTGCTTCCAGGCCGCCCGGAGCCGCCCACGTACCTGCATTTCGTGAGCATTCCTCAAAACGCAGAGAACGGAACGGTTTTCTACCAGGATAAAACCCTTTTCCACGGCCCGCGCTTCCGGGTGGTGGAAAAGGTCATCCACCGCAGCGAAAAAAAACTCACCGCCCTGTGCCGGGCTCCCAGGGTCTGCGCTTCCGAGCTTGGCCGGTTTGCAACGGATTCCATGAACCCCTTTGCGGCGGACGCCCTTTTGCAATGCCTTCTTGTATGGATAAGGCGCACCCTTTCCCTTCCAAGCCTTCCAACCGCAGCGGCCTGCGTGGAAAACTTCCGGCCCGTAAAACCCGGCGACGCCTTTTACGTGTCCTTGGACGTCACCCGCGCCGAGCTTCCCACGGTCACCGCCGACATAACAGCCCACGACGAGGACGGCCTCGTGCTATTCCGCATTTCGGGCGCGCAGGCCACGGCTTCCGAAAGCCTGAACAAGCATTTTTAGATGAATGGGGAAAGGCTTTGCGGGGGAGGGAGGGGAAACCTTTTGTTCACAAAAGGTTTCCCCTCCCTCCCCTTCCAAAAAACTTTATGACTTTTATTTTTTATCTTATAATTACAAATAATTATACTTTTAAACCACCCGAACCGGCCAACCCGCGTGACTGAATCTATGGAACGAATTGCTATAGTTGGCCTCTCCTGCCTGCTTCCCGGAGCGCGGACCCCCGATGAGTTGTGGGACGCCCTCGAAAACGGCAAAGACCTGCGCCGGAAGGCGACCCTCGAAGAAATGGGGGCCAGCCCCGAAGATTATTTCAGCCCGGAAAAAGGCGTGGCCGACACCTGGTATGATTATCGTGGCGGCTACGTCGGGGAATTTTCCCCGGATTTGTCCGGCCTTCCGGTTCCCGAAAACGAGCTGAAAGGCCTCGACCCCGTGGCTCTGTGGCCCCTTCACGCCGCGAAAAACGCCCTTTTTGACGCGGGGATCAGGCCTGGCGACCCGGCGCTATCCCGATGCGGCTTCGTGTGCGGCAACCTGTCCTTTCCCACCCGCTCGTCCAACCGCATTTTCCTGCCCATGTATCACAAAGCCGTTGAAGAAGGCTTGAGACGCGGCACGGACTCGCCGGATTTCAGGCTTCCACCCTTTTCACAATCACTTGAAACAAGCTGGGAAAACGGAATCATTTCAAGCCTTCCCGCAATGGTGGCGACCCGCGCTCTGGGGCTCTCCGGCCCCTGCCTTTGTCTCGACGCCGCCTGCGCCTCCACCCACTACGCAATAGCCTTGGGCTCCCTTTTTCTTCAAACCGGCAGGGCCAACATGGTTCTTGCTGGCGGGGTGAGCGCGGCGGACCCATTTTTCGTCACAATGGGCTTTTCCATTTTCCAGGCCCTTCCCGGCCTCAAAAAATCCTGCCTGCCCTTTTCAAAAAAATCCGGCGGGCTTTTTCCGGGCGAGGGCGCTGGATTTTTCGTGCTTAAACGCCTTTCCGACGCAAAAAGGGACGGCGACCGGATTCACGCGGTGATCGAAGGCGCGGGGCTGTCCAACGACGGCAGGGGTTCCTCCGTTCTAAGCCCCAACACGAGGGGACAGGCGCTGGCCCTCAAACGCGCCTGGGAGGCGGGCTGCGTAAACCCGCACGAAATCTCTTTCATTGAGTGTCACGCCACAGGCACCCCCCTTGGGGACAGGGTGGAGCTTGAAACCATCGATCGCTTGTACCGGGGGCAGGAGGAACGGCCCCTTCTGGGTTCCGCCAAGTCCAACTTCGGCCACCTTTTGACTGCGGCGGGCGTTCCGGGAGTTATGAAGGCGGTTTTTGCCATGCGAAAGGGCGAAATTCCAGGAACCTTCGGCCTGAATGAACCCGCCGACGGCCTTTTTGGGCCGGATCGTTTTCCCGCCAAAACCGTCCCCTGGCCGGAGCGGGGCAGGGAAAGGCTTGCGGGCGTCTCAGCCTTCGGTTTCGGCGGAACCGACGCCCACCTTGTGCTCTCGCTTTCCGGCAACACAACGAAAAAAGAGGATGCCCTCCCCGCGCGTGAGCCGCTGGCCATAGTTGGCATGGACGTCCACTTCGGCCCGGCCCAAAATCTTGGCGAATTTCTGCGAATGCTCGAAACCGGGAGCCAGTGCTTCACCCCGCTCCCCAAGGGCCGCTGGAAGGGCCTGGAAAACAACTTGGCCCTTATGAATGAAATCGGCCCTGACGGGCCGGAGTCCGTCAAAGGCTCTTTCATCACCGATTTTGATGCCGATTTTCTTCGCTACAAGATTCCGCCCAACCCCGACGACCGGCTCATCTGCCAGCAGGTCCTGGCCATGAAAACGGCGGATGGAGCGCTATCGGACGCAGGGGTCAAAGAAGGATCGAACACGGCGGTAATCATCGGCATGGAGACCGAGCTTTCCATCCACCGTTTCCGGGGACGGGTGAACCTTAAAACTCAGCTCGCCGGAAACGGCGAGGAACTGCCCGACGGCCTTGTGGCGGCATCGAAGGACTCGATCCACAACGCCGCAGGCGTCAACCAGTACACCAGTTTCATCGGAAACATAATGGCGGCCCGTGTGGCGGCGCTTTGGGACTTTTCCGGCCCCGCCTTCACCGTGTCCGCCGGGGAGAACTCCTTTTTCCGGGCCCTTGAAACAGCCTGGGCCATCCTTTCGGACAAGTCCGTGACAGCGGCCTGCGTGGGCGCGGTGGACCTTGCCGCAGGGCCGGAGCACGTGCTCTGGCGGGCGCAGAAAAATCCCGTCAACAAAGGGGCGGCCACGCTGTCGTTTGATGAATCCGTAAACGGCTGGATTCCCGGCGAAGGGGCCGGGGCCGTGGTGGTGAAAAGGCTGTCGGACGCGGTGAAGGCCGGGGACCGCATTTACTCCGTGATGGAGGCCGTGGAATTTTTCAGGGGGACCGATTCGGGCGCGGTGGCGGAGGCCGCCCGGAAAGCCCTCGACGCGGCGGGAGCCTCGCCCGAAAAAATCGGCGCGGTTGAAGCCTTCGCAAGCGGAATCGCGCAGGAGGACCAAGAGGAAACCAAGGGGCTTTTTGACGCCTATAGAGGGGCCGGAAGCCTTGAAATCTCCATTTCGGGAGCAAAGGCCAACATTGGCCACACCTTTGCGGCAAGCGGTGCGGCGGGTCTCGTAAAATCGGCACTGGGCCTTTTTCACCGGGCCTTTTACGGCGCGCCCAACTGGAAGGAGCCTAAGGAGCCCGAAGCCTGGAAGGGCTCGCCCTTTTTCATCCCCACCCAAACCCGGCCCTGGTTTTCCTCGTCGGAAAACCCCGTCCGCCGGGCCGCTATAAGCGGCATGGGGCTTGATGGATTTTCCTGCCACGCGGTTTTAAGGGAGCCTTTGGAATCCGAAAGAAACCCGGCGGGAAAAATGAGGGGAAAAACCCTTTCTCACCGCAGGCGGCCCCTTGAAACCGGCGTTTTCCTGATCCCCCTGTGCGGAAACGACGCAAAAGATGTGCTTTCGGCGCTTTCGGCCTTCAAAAAGGCCCTTTTGGACGGCGGTGAGCTTAAAAAGCTGGCGCGGGAGGCGT
Source organism: Deltaproteobacteria bacterium (assembly GCA_016235345.1). Taxonomy (NCBI): domain Bacteria; kingdom Pseudomonadati; phylum Myxococcota; class Myxococcia; species Deltaproteobacteria bacterium. The sequence goes on from JACRLG010000014.1 coordinate 5,679, forward strand.
TTGAAACAAGCCGCAAGACCCCTGATGCGGACTTCGCCCTGGTGCTGGCCGGAAAAAGCCGGGAGGAACTCGCCTCACAGGCCCAAGCCGCAAAAAGCGCCGTGGAGCGGGCCTTTATAAGCGGGCTTGACTGGGCATCCCCCCAGGGCTCGTGCTTTTCCTCAAGGCCCGTGGGTCGCACCGGAAAGACCGCCATAGTCTTTCCGGGCGCGTTCAATTCCTATCCGGCAATGGGCGGGGACCTCTTCAATCTTCACCCGCAGCTTTTCGAGGACTTGATTTACCCGAAAGAAAGGCTTGGCGAGCTTTTCGCTGACCGGCTTGTATATCCCCGAAGCGTGGCCGCATTATCGGAAAAAGAACTTGCCAACGGACTTTCCGCCTTTCTGGAAAACCCCATCTCCGCCTTTGAAAGCGGAATCCTTTTCGGCATGGCAGCAACCGACGTTCTGCGAAATCGCCTTGGGGTGAAGCCCTCGGTGGCCCTTGGCTACAGCATGGGCGAGGTCACCATGATGTACGCCTTTTCTGTCTGGGAAAGAGGTTGCGCCATGAGCGACAGGCTCAGGGTATCCACGGTTTTCCGCACCGATCTCGCCGGCCCCATGACCACCATAAGGCGTGCCTTCGGCCTTGGCCCCGAAAAATCGACCGGGGAAAAAATCTGGTCCGCCTTCAATTTAAAAGCCACCGCCTCCGATCTTCTGGCCGCCATAGGGGAGGCGAATTTCGCTCCCGGCGCGCCCGCCTGCTTTCACACCTTCACCAATACCCCTTATGAGACGGCCATAGCGGGGCATCCTTTGGCCTGCGAAAAGATCATTCGGCGGCTTGGGTGCGAGGCTTTCGAGTCCCCCATGGGCGACGCCCTCCACTGCGAGCCGGTGCGGGCTGATTTTGACGAGATGACAAGGCTGCACACCCTTGCCGTGCGACCGGTCGAAGGCGTCACCTTCTACACGGCCACCACCTTTTCGCCCCTTGCGCTGGAGTCGGAAGCCATAGCCCGCAACATCGCCGAAATTTACTGCCGCGCGGTTGATTTCGTGCGCCTTGTGGAAAAGGCCTATGACGACGGTGTGCGGGTTTTCATCGAAACAGGCCCGCGCGAAAATCTGACCGGCCACATTCGGGAGATTCTCGGCCCCCGCCCCCACCTTGCCGTGAACCTGGACCGCAAGGGCGCGGATTTCGGGGCGAGCCTCGCCAAGGCCAGCGCCCGTCTCTTTTCCCACAGGGCGGAAATCGACCTTTCGGCTTTTTTCGGCGAGGCTCCGGCCCCTTCATCCAAAAAGAGTCTTGTGCTCTCTTTGACCACCACAGGAGCCGACATAAGCGAAACCGTGGAAAAGGCCGCGCGGGCGATGATCCCCGAAAAACCCGCGCCAGCGCCCATATCTACGCCAAAGCCTGAAAATCGCCCGGTTCCCAGGATTGAAACTTCAGAAGATCCAAATTTTTCCGCCGGAAAGAAAGCCGCCATGAAAACCGAGCCTCAATCAGCAGTCATTCCGCAGCCCCCGGTTCCCCCCGCAAGCGCGTCGCCTAAAAATACTGCCACACAGACTTATCCCGCGCCCCAGGTTTCGCCCCTAAACGGCCTTCCGCCCAAGTTCGTGGAAAACATAGGGCTTGCGGCGAGCGTTCATGTGAATTTTCTGGACCGCCAGAGGCAAGCGGCCCTGGATGTCGCCCGGCTGGTGTCAACCGCAACCCGGAGGTACGGTGAAAGCCTTGAGGCGGGCCTTCCGAAGGCCGCTGCGATGGATGCCCCGGAAAATCCGCCCGCGCCCTCCCCTGTTCTTCCTGCCCGGAGCCCAGCTAAAAAGGCGGTGTGGGACGAGGCCGATCTTCTGGAGTTCGCCGGGGGAAAAATCGCCAATGTTTTCGGCCCGGAATATGCGGTGATTGATACTTACCCAAGGCAGGTGAGGCTTCCTTTGCCTCCCTATCTTTTGGTCTCGCGGGTGACCGGAATCGACGCGAAACGCGGCGAATTCAGGCCTTCCCACATGACAACCGAGTACGACATCCCGGAAAACGCCTGGTACGCCATAGACGGGCAGGTTCCCTGGGCCGTGTGCGTGGAATCCGGCCAGTGCGATCTTCTTCTGATAAGCTATCTGGGCATCGATTTCGAGTGCAGGGGCGAGCGGGTGTACCGCCTTTTGGACTGCACCCTCACTTTTTCGGGCGAACTTCCCCGTGAAGGCAGTACGCTTCGCTACGACATCAGCATAGATTCCTTCGCCCGAAGCGGAAACAACCTTTTATTTTTCTTTCGCTACAACTGCTTTGCGGACGACCTTCCCATTCTCACCATGCGGGGCGGCTGCGCGGGTTTTTTCTCGGACGGGGAGCTTGCGGCGGGAAAGGGAATAATCGCCACCGAGGCCGAAATCTCGGCCCGGAAAAAAATCGTGAAGGTGCGTTTTCCGCCCCTTCTGGAATGCCCGAAGCGCTCCTTTTCGCGGGACGACCTTGTCTCCATCATAAAAGGCGACGTGGCCGCCTGCTTTGGCGAAAATTACAGGCAGGACGGGCGTAACCCGTCCCTCAGGTTCGCTGCCTCGGACATGCTGATGGCGGACCGGGTGGTTTCCGTGGACCCAACAGGCGGGGCCTGGGGGCTTGGGGAGATAGTCGCCGAAAAGGACCTTTCGCCCGATCACTGGTACTTTCCCTGCCACTTCAAGAACGACCCGGTGATGGCCGGAAGCCTCATGGCTGAAGGCTGCGTGCAGCTCCTGCAATTTTACACGCTATTTCTGGGTTTCCAGACCAAAACGGCGGACGCCCGTTTCCAGCCCGTGGCTGACCTGCCCCAGAAGGTGCGCTGCCGGGGCCAGGTGATACCGAAAGACAGCCTTCTCACCTACAAGGTGGAGGTGAAAAGGCTTGGGCTCGATCCCGAACCCTTTGCAGTGGCGGACGTGTCAATTCTGCTTGGCGACAAGATCGTGGTGGACTTCACCGACCTTGGGGTGAGGCTCGTTGAAAAGCGCCCGGATGATCCGTGGAAGGCCGGAATTTCGGCCAAAATTGCGGCGGCCCCGATTTTTTCCGCTCCGGTTCCGCCCAAAAAGCCGGTTTTCACCCAGGCGCATCTTACGGAATTCGCCGTGGGAAGCCTTGCCAAATGCTTCGGCAAAAGCTTTGAAATCTACGAAAACCGCCAGCCTCCGCGCACGCCCAACGGCGAGCTTCAGCTAATCAGCCGGGTGATGGAGGTAACGGGAACGCCTGGGGATTTCAAAAAACCCGCCACGGTTATCAGCGAATACGACGCGCCGGAAAACGCCTGGTTCGCGCAGCAGAGCGCCTGGCCCGGAACCGCGCCATACTCGGTTCTGATGGAGGTGGCGCTCCAGCCCTGCGGGTTCGTTTCAACCTGGATGGAAACCACCCAGATAACGCCCGCCACGGACTTTTTCTTCCGCAACCTGGACGGCGAGGGCAGGCTTCTGCGGGAGCCTGACTTGCGGAGCAAAACCATCACCAACGAGTCGCGGCTTCTCACCACTGCGGCGGCTGGGGGTTCCATAATCCAGAAGTTCACCTTTTTGCTTTCGGAATCAGGCTCGCCCTTTTACGAGGGCACCGCCGTTTTCGGATATTTCACCAAAGACGCCCTCGTAAACCAGGTGGGCCTTGATCAGGGCGCTGACAACAACCCGCTTTCAACGCGCAGATATCTGCCAGAAACGGGTGCTGAGGTTTTCGATCTGACCTCGCCGGAAACCATCAGGAGGTATTATTCTCCATCGCCGGACAAGCCCCATTATTGCGGAAACGGCCCCATGCTTAGATTCCTGGACCGGGTAACCCTGGCTCCTGATGGCGGAAAATTCGGCCTTGGCTACCTTGTGGCGGAAAAACTGGTGAACGCAAAAGACTGGTTCTTCCCCTGCCATTTCCACAACGACCCGGTCATGCCCGGAAGCCTGGGAGTTGAAGCGATACTTGAAATAATACGGCTTTTCGCTTTAAGATCAGGCATTGGCGCGAATTTCAAAAATCCCCGGTTCAGGCACGGTGAAAACATCGTCAAATGGAAGTACAGGGGCCAGATCACCCCGGCTAACCGCGCCATGACCATCGATGTCCACATCAAAAAAATCGAGCGGGGCGAGGGCAACATCACCGTGAAGGCGGACGCCAGTCTCTGGAAGGACAAAATCCGCATCTATGAAATTACGGACGCGGCCCTGGTTGTGGAAGAAGGCTTTGAATAAAATGGAAAACGGCGGAAACATGAATCAACACCTGAGTTTTTCCGGCAATGTCCCAATCGAACTTGACGGCCTTGGCGTCCGCCCGGAGGCGGTGACCTTTGACATGGAGGAGATCAGCGCCCGCCTCTCGGACATCTCACGCCCGGTGTGGGTGGCTGGCGGCCCGGAGCGCGTGGGGGTGGCCTTCGCGGAAAAAGGCTCGCTGGTTTCCGGCGGTTCCGGCCTTACGCTTCTTGCCTCGGCTCCGGCCCTTATGCCCGAAAGCCTTGGAGAGCCATCCTTTGCCGCCCATCACGGTGTAAGATACCCCCTTTACGGCGGGGCCATGGCCAACGGAATCGCCTCCGAGCGCATGGTTGCGGCTCTTGGCAGGGCCGGTTTTCTTGGGAGCTTCGGGGCGGCGGGACTGTCGCCCGCGCGGGTCCGGGAGGCCATAGGCGAAATCCGGCACGAGCTTCCGAACGGACCCTTTGCCATGAATCTCATCCACAGCCCCCTGGACCCGGCCCTTGAGGACGCCATTGTGCGCCTTTATCTGGAAACCGGCGTCAACTGCGTTGAAACCGCCGCCTACATGGACTTGACGCCCCACATCGTCCGGTTCAGGGCAAGCGGACTCCGTAAGGACGGCCACGGCCGAATTTCCTGCGAAAACCGCGTGATAGCCAAGGTTTCCAGGCGTGAGACCGCCGCGCACTTTCTGAAACCGGCTCCTGACCGGATTCTGGAAAAACTGGCGGCGGAGGGCCTCATAAGCCGGGATCAGTCGGAAATGGCGCGAAAGGTTCCGATGGCGGACGACATAACCGTCGAAGCCGACTCCGGCGGGCACACCGACAACCGCCCCCTGGTGGGCATCCTTCCCTCCATCATGGCCTTGCGGGACGAAATCTGCGCCCGATACGGCTACGAACGGCCCGTCCGGGTGGGGGCCGCCGGGGGCATGGCCACGCCCGCCGCCGTGCTTGCGGCTTTTTCAATGGGCGCGGCCTATGTTGTTACCGGCTCCGTCAATCAGTCCTGTATAGAGGCCGGAACCAGCCTTCACGTCAAAAAGCTCCTTTCCGAAGCCGATGTTGCCGATGTCGCCATGACCCCGGCCGCCGACATGTTCGAGATGGGCGGCAAGGTGCAAGTTTTGAGGCGCGGAAGCCTCTTCGCCCAGCGGGCCGCGAAACTTTATGAACTGTACAATCGGCTTGAGGGCATTGACGCCATTGACCCGGCTGAGCGGAAAAAACTCGAAACCCAGGTCTTTCAAAAGCCCCTGGAAGAGGTCTGGAGCGAAACCCGGCGCTTTTTCATGGAGCGTGACCCGGCGGCCCTGGAAAGGGCCGGAAACAACGGCAAGCTCATAATGGCCCTGATCTTCAAATGGTATCTTGGGCAGGCTTCCCGCTGGGCTGCGGCTGGCGTTAAGGGCCGTGAGATGGATTACCAGATATGGTGCGGCCCGGCCATGGGGGCCTTCAATGCCTGGGCCGCCGGGACCTGTCTTGCCGATTTCAATAATCGCCGGGTGGCCGACGTTGCCATGAACCTTCTTTGCGGCGCGGCCTATTTAATGCGCCTGCGCATCCTTTCCGCATCACGGGTAAGCCTTCCTCCCGCCCTTTTCCGGTGGGTTCCCCGCCAGTCCAACCTGCCGTGAAAGCCCTCAATGGGCCGCTTTCGGCAAAAAAGCCTTGATGTTTATCCTCCAAGAGGTTAGATTTTCCCCGACGAGCCGGTTCGACTCGCCAAATCCTCTGAGTAAAAATCAAGCGGGGAAAATCGGGCAGCGATGACCCGGTTTTTCCGCAATCTTCAAATTTTCGCTTCAAGGAAAGCAATCGATGCACACCGTATGGGCGCCCTGGCGCATGGAATACATCGTGGGGGAAAAACCGCCCGGCTGCGTTTTCTGCCTGGCCCGCACCACCAATACCGATCTGACCCTGTGGGTAACCGAACACGTGATGGTGGTGATGAACAAGTTTCCGTACATAAACGGGCATCTCCTGGTGGCCCCGGTGCGCCACGTTTCGGCGCTTTCGGACCTTACGATGAACGAGATGGCCCTTTTGACGAAAACCGTGGAGCAGGCCATAGGCATACTTAAAACTTCCATGAACCCCGACGGCTTCAACGTGGGGCTAAACCTCGGCAAGGTGGCCGGGGCGGGTGTGGAGGAGCACCTTCACTTCCACGTTGTTCCCCGCTGGTTCGGGGATGTGAACGCCCTCACGGTTTTTGCTGACGTGCGGGTGATTCCCGAACATATCCAGGCAACAGCAGAAAAGCTGAAACCGCTTTTCGCCGGACTTGACCCGTCATCCTGGGCGTAAAAATTCCACAGGAAGAAGGAGCGCCATGAGCACGAAAATGAAGCTGCAACTCGCAGCAAGCCTGATTTTCCTCATCATCCTGTCCATCGTGGTTTACCAGAACAGGGAGCTTCTCACCTACGGCTTCCCGCTCAATCTTTTCAGCTGGCACAGCGAAAAGGTCCCCAACGCGGTCTATCTCTTAAGCTTTTTCCTTCTGGGGGCGCTTTCGGTTTTCGTGGTTTCCCTCAGGAATTCGTTCCGGTCCAGGAGCACCATACAGTCGCTTCAGGATGAGCTCGCCGCCTTGAAGGGCTCCGCCGCCACGGGCGAGGCGACGCCTTCGGAAGCTTTAGCCGAAATTCCGCCCTCCGCCTGAAAAACAGTGAAGCGACATGCCAGACGAAGGAACAGCGAGGGGCGGAAACGGGGAAACCCCCATGTTCCGCCAATATTGGCAGATAAAGGAGAATTATCCTGACGCTCTCCTGTTCTTCCGCATGGGCGATTTTTACGAGATGTTCTTCGAGGACGCAAAAACCGCATCCGCCGCGCTTTCGTTAACTCTCACCTCCCGCAACAAAAACGACCCGGACCCCGTGCCCATGTGCGGGATTCCGCACCACAGCGCCGAACGCTACATAGCGCGCCTCCTGGCCCAAGGCCACAAGGTGGCCGTGTGCGACCAGGTGGAAGACCCGGCGCTTGCCAAGGGCATAGTGAAAAGGGACGTGGTGAGGGTGGTCACCCCCGGCACCATAACCGAGGACGCCTATCTTGCGGAAGGCTCGGAAAACCTGCTCACGGCGGTGGCAAGATGCCGCAAGACATGGGGGCTCGCCAGCCTTTCGGTTTCCACGGCGGATTTCCGGGTCACAGAACTGGGCTCCGCCCAAGAGGCGGCGGACGAACTGGCCCGCATAGCCCCCCAGGAGGTGCTGGTTTCGGAGGCCGACCGGCACCACGACGAGCTGAGGAGCGTTCTGGCCGCACTTCCCAACGCCGCGATTACCTGGCTTGACAAAGAGTTCTTCGATGCCAATAAGGGCCTTTCGCAGCTTTGCGGCCATTTCGGCACCCAAAACCTGGAAGGCTTCGGCTTAACCGGCATGAACGCCGGAATATCGGCGGCCTCGGCGGCCCTCGCTTACGCCTCCCGCACCCAGTGCAGGCAGGTTGCCCACGTAACCCGGATCACACCCTATTCCACCGGCGACTTCCTCTATCTCGACGCATCCTCCGTGCGAAACCTGGAGCTTTTCTCCAATATCGCCACCGGCTCCCGCGCCGGAAGCCTCATCCAGGTTCTGGATTTCTGCGCGACCCCCATGGGCTCCCGGCTCCTTTCCCGCTGGCTGAGGTATCCCTTAAGGGACATTTCGGAAATCGGTCTTCGCCAGGACGCAGTGGATGAGGCCAAAAGCGACCCGGTGGGCCGGGACGCCGTGCGCCGCAACCTTTCAGGCATGGGCGACCTTGAGCGCCTCAGAAGCCGCATAGTGCTGAATCGGGCCACCCCCCGCGACCTTCTGGCCCTGGGAAGGAGCCTGGCCGCGCTTCCCGATCTTTGGCTCCTGATGTCCCAGAGGTTCAAGTCCGGTCTTCTCGGCGGCGAGGTCCTGGGTGATGATCTTTCGGACATGGCCTCGGCCATCCTGGACGCCGTAAGGGACGACGCACCCCTTTCCGTGCGGGAGGGCGGCATTTTCCGAAGCGGCTACAACGCCGACCTTGATGAGGTTTCGGCACTCGAAGGAGACGCCCTGGGCTTTCTGGCGCGGCTTGAGGCGGCGGAAAAGGAACGCACGGGCATCTCCACTTTAAAGGTGCGCTTCAACAAGGTTTTCGGGTATTATATCGAGGTGCCCAAGAGCCAGGCCGAGCGCGTGCCCGCCCATTACGTGCGAAGGCAGACCTTGGTTAACGCCGAGCGCTTCATAACCGACGAGCTCAAAACCTTCGAGGAAAAGGTTCTGGGGGCCGGGGAACGCAAAAAAAGCCTGGAGTACGAGCTTTTCCAGGCCCTCCGGGAAAGGGTCGCGACAGAAGCCAGCCGAATCTGGGCTGCGGCTCTTCATCTTGCAAGGGTTGACACTCTTTTCGCCCTGGCCGAGGCTGCGGACAAAAACGGCTATAGAAGGCCCCTGGTCAACGGGTCGCAGAGGATCGAAATCACCGAGGGCAGGCACCCGGTGGTGGAAAAGACCCTGGAGGCCGGGCGCTACGTGCCCAACTCCATAATGCTCGACATGGCGGACTGCCAGGTGCTCATCATAACCGGCCCCAACATGGCTGGTAAATCCACTGTGCTGCGCCAGACTGCGGTGACCGCCATAATGGCCCAGATGGGCTCCTTCGTACCCGCCTCCAGGGCCGAGTTAGGGGTCTGCGACCGGATTTTCACAAGGGTTGGAGCCCTGGACAACCTAAGCCTCGGCCAGAGCACCTTCATGGTGGAAATGCAGGAAACCGCCAACATCTTAAACAACGCCACGAAAAACTCGCTGGTCATGGTGGACGAGATAGGCCGGGGCACCAGCACCTTCGACGGGCTTTCCATAGCCTGGGCGGTCGCCGAATATTTGCACGATCTGAAGGGAAGCGGGGTGAAAACCCTTTTCGCCACCCATTATCACGAGCTGACCGAGCTTTCCCAGTCCTGCCCGCGCGTGAAAAACTTCCACATCGCCGTGAAGGAGACGGCGGACGGCATAGTGTTTCTGCGCCGACTGGCTCCGGGAGGCACCAACAAGAGCCACGGAATAGCCGTGGCCCGGCTGGCCGGGGTGCCGGAACTGGTGGTGGAGCGGGCCGGGCAGATTCTTTCCGTGATAGAATCATCCGAGGCCGACCGGTTAAGGCGGGCCGTGCGCTCGCGAAAAATAGTGCGGAAAAGGCAGGGCAGTGTCCAGCTCACCCTGTTTTTCCCGGAAGCGGAAAACGGCCCTTCGGAGCCTTCGGAAACCGGCTCTGACAACGATTCCACCCCGGAGGCCGGGCAATGATTTCAACCGGTCGACCGGCGGCGTTTTTCCGGCTCAAAATGGCCTTTCTGGCCTCCATGATTCTGTGGGCGCTTTTCGCCTTTCCCGCCTGCGCCACGGCCCAGGGCATACCCGCCAAGGACATCTACCTGGAGGCCGAACGCTGCCGGGACAGGCTTTTTTCCGGGGAAAAGGACAGGGGACAAAGGGACAACTGGATTTCCTGCATTGTGCTTTTCAAAGACGTGGCCAAAACCGAGCCTGAAGGCCCCTGGGCTGCAGCAGGGCTTTTCTCCGCAGCCGAAATGTACCTGGAATTGAACCACACCTTAGGCGACCCCGAAGACCTTGCCAGCGCCCTTGACCTTTACGAAATCGTGGTTTCGGACTTTCCCAAAAGCTCCTACGCGATAAGGTCCAGAAAGGCCCTGGCCGCCGTAACCGTCAAGCGCTCGGTGAAAAAGAGGACCTTCCGGGAAACTGCTGCCCAAAAGGCCGATCAGCCCCCTCCCCCACCACCCGGACCGGCAGTACCCTCCGCGCCCAAGGGGTCGGCGGCCAGGGTTCCGCCCGGGGCCGTGTGCATGGAGCCAGCCCCCGTTACAGCCCCGTCCCAGGCCGGGCCGGTCACGGTTACCGGTATCCGGTTCTGGTCCAACTCGTCCTACACAAGGCTTGTGATCGACGCCACAAACGATGCGGCCTTCACCCAGAACCAGCTTCCGGCTGACCCGGCGGCCAACAAGCCGCCAAGGCTTTATTTCGACATTTTGAAGGCCAAGCTTTCCCCGTCGGTCTCGTCCGTGGTTCCGGTTAACGACGATCTTCTGATTTCAGTGCGGGCGGGCCAGAACAGCGCGGACACGGTGCGGGTGGTTGTGGACTGCAAGAGCGTCGCATCCTGCAAGACGTTCGCCCTTTCCAATCCTTTCAGGCTGGTGATCGACGTTATCGGTGAAAAGGAAACCGCAGTCGCCGTAAAGCCGCCTGCCCCCGATAAACCGCCAAAGGGCAAGCCCAAGCCAAAAAAACCGAAAAAAGCCCCAAAGCCAAAAAAACCTTCCGCAGACGATCTTGCGAGGCAGCTCGCCCTTGGCGTCCGAACCATAGTAATCGACGCTGGCCACGGCGGCAAGGACCCAGGAGCCGTAGGAACCGTAAAGGGCGTCCAGGAAAAGGAGCTGGTCCTAGACATGGCCAGAACCCTCGCCAAAAAGCTTAAGGCCAAAACCGGCTGCAACGTGATCCTCACCCGTACCGGAGACCGTTTCCTGTCCCTGGAGGAGCGCCCTGCCCAGGCCAACACCAAAAGGGGGGACCTGTTCATCTCCATCCACGCCAACGCCACCTGCAACGTGGAGGCAAACGGCATAGAGACCTATTTCCTGAACCTTGCCACGGACGAAGACGCCATAGCCCTGGCGGCCAGGGAAAACGCCACCAGCCAGAAGAGCATTAGCGATCTTCAGGGGATTTTGAAGGACCTTTTGCGGAACGCCAAGGTGGAGGAGTCAACCCGGCTGGCCAGAAGGGTGCAGGAAAGCATGGTGCGGGCGGTTTCGGAGAAGCATCCGAGGGTGGTGGACAAGGGGGTGAAGCAGGCCCCGTTCTACGTTCTTCTGGGCGCTCAGATGCCTGCGATCCTGGTAGAAACGGGTTTCATAACGAACGAGGAGGAATGCCGCCGCCTGATGGACGAAAAGTACCGGAACATGCTCTGCGAAGGAATAGCGGAAGGCGTGGCCGCTTATATCGAGGATCTGAAACCTTCAATTTCAAGGCGTCGTTGAGCCGTCCGCCCAGTCTATCCTCGCGCCCGCGCCCTCGTAAACCCTTCTTCGGTACTGCGGCGTCTTTTCTGTCACCTTGGGCCATGCTCCGGGCACGGGCTCGCTTCCCTCAAGGGCCTTGACTGAAGGACGGGCATCCCCCATCATCGGTTTTTTCCTAACGTCCACCCCGGCTACATTGGCGGAAAACTCGATGGGAATCCCGTTGGGGTCAAATGAATAGATGGATCGGATAAATCCGTGGTCAATGACCCCGGACACCGCAAATCCAGCCGCAGTAAGCCTGTCCTTTATTTCCCAGAGATCGTCCTCGGATTCCACTCCGAAGGAGACGTGGTCGAAAACAACCGGCCCGGCCACCGGAAAGCCGTGGTCCTTTTCCTCAACCGGCATGGCCTCCGGCCACTCGAAAAAGGCCAGGAGGTCGTTTTCGCTTATTTCGAAAAAATAGTGGCGGCTTCCCCCTCCCCCAAGCCCGGCCACCAGCCTCATTCCCAGGAGGTCGCGCCAGAAGCCGATGGTTTTGTCGATGTCCCTGGTGACCATGGCCAGATGGTTGATCCCGGTGTATCGCGGCATGTTGCATCCTTTCCATGAGCCTTCAACAGAGGATCGCCCTGTTCCGGCAACGCGTAATATGAGTCGCGGTCATAAAAGCCTTCGGGCCAGAAATTCCGGGAGCCCTGCCTTGATTATCTTGTCTGCGGCCTTCTGCGCGTCGTAGGGCACGAAGCGCACCTCAAGGCTGTTGGCCTCGGTGTCCCAGATCACGTATTTGGCGCTGTTGTCGCCATCCCTGGGCTGGCCCACCGATCCCACGTTCACTATGTATTTGCGGCCATTCAGGAAGGTTGTGCCTTTTTTCAGGGGGTAGGTCTTCACCTTTTCACCGTCAAAGGCAACAAGGCTCAGGATGTGGGTGTGGCCCACGAACACTATGCGCGATGGGATGGAATCGAAGCAGTCCGCCACCATTCTTTTGGTGGCCTCGAAAAGATAGGTGTGGACCGAGGCGGGCGGAAAACCGTGCACGCACCAGGCGGCGTCGAAGGGGATGAAGAGCGGCCAGCGGGAAATGCGCTCCATGGACTCGGCGCTCATCATTTCCCGCGTCCTTAAAATGGCGTCCGTGGCCTGGGGGTTGAACCACTCCAGGACCGAATCGTCGAAGAGCGCGTCCTCGTGGTTGCCGCGCACGGTGGGGATGTTCTCGTCCCAGATGCGCGAAAGCACCGCCTCGGAGTCCGCCCCGTAGCCCACGCAGTCGCCCAGGCAGATCACGTGTTCGGCCTGCCTGTCCGAAATGTCGGCAAGTGTGGCGTCAAGGGCCTCCAGGTTGCCGTGAATGTCTGAAATTATCGCTATGTTCACGTTTCGCCCGCGATTTTTGTTCTATTATCGGCGCTTAGCCGTCGCCACTTTTTGAAAAGAAGAGTATAGCCTGGATAAAAACGATGAAATGCAAGGAAGGCGAGAAGCGCGGGGAGGAATAATACTGGTCGTATATGACCGACCCGCGCTACGATGCCTGACACAGCAGTTCGCGTTTTTAGACGGGCTATTATCAGGCGGTCAGCCTGCGGTACTTGATCCGATGAGGCGTCTCGGCGGCCATGCCCAGGCGTTTTTTGCGGTCGGCCTCGTAATCGGAGAAATTGCCGTCGAAAAAGCTCACCTTCCCCTCGTCCTCAAAGGCCAGGATGTGTGTGCACACCCGGTCCAGGAACCAGCGGTCGTGGCTGACGATTATGGCGTTTCCGCCGAAGTTTTCAACCGCGTCTTCAAGGGCCCGTAGCGTGTTGACGTCAAGGTCGTTGGTGGGCTCATCCAGAAGGATCACGTTCGCGCCTTTGGTGAGCATCTTGGCAAGGTGCACCCGGTTGCGCTCGCCGCCGGAGAGGTTTTCCACCTTTTTCTGCTGGTCGGCCCCGGCGAAATTAAAGCTCGCCACGTAGGCGCGTGAATTCCTGGACCGCCCTCCGAGATTCAGGCTTTCCGCGCCGCCGGAAATTTCCTCCCACACGTTTTTCGTTGCGTCCAGGCTTTCCCTGCTCTGGTCCACGTAGGCCATGTTCACGGTCTGGCCGACTGTGACCTCGCCCTTATCGGGTTTTTCCTGGCTTGTGACAAGGCGCAGAAAGGTGGTCTTGCCCGCGCCGTTAGGGCCGATAACGCCCACTATGGAGCCCTTGGGGAGCTTTAAGGTAAGATCGTCTATCAGCACCCTGTCGCCGAAGCTCTTTGTCACGTGATCAAGTTCTATCACCTTGTCGCCAAGGCGGGGGCCGGGCGGGATGTAGATTTCCATATCGTCCCGGTGCGCCTCGAATTCCTGGCTAAGAAGGTTTTCGTAGGCGGTGACGCGGGCCTTGCCCTTGGCCTGGCGGGCCTTGGGGCTCATGCGTATCCACGCAAGTTCCCGCGCAAGGGTTTTCTGGCGCTTGGACTCGGACTTCTCCTCCTTGGCGAGGCGGTCCTTTTTCTGCTCAAGCCATGAGGAGTAATTGCCCTTCCAGGGGATTCCGTGGCCCCGGTCAAGCTCCAGAATCCAGCCCGCGACGTTGTCCAGAAAATACCGGTCATGGGTCACTGCTATGACGGTGCCCTTGTATTCCTGAAGATGCCTCTCCAGCCAGGCCACGCTTTCGGCGTCCAGGTGGTTGGTGGGCTCGTCAAGTAAAAGGATGTCCGGTTCGGTGAGAAGAAGGCGGCACAGGGCCACCCGGCGGCGCTCACCGCCCGAAAGCACGGAGACCTGAGTTTCCGAGGGCGGGCAGCGAAGGGCGTCCATGGCGATTTCGAGCCTGTTGTCGAGGTTCCAGGCGTCAAGCTCGTCGAGCTTTTCCTGGAGCTTTCCCTGCTCTTCCACCAGGGCGTCGATGTCAGCGTCCGGGTCGCCGAAGCTCTCGTTCACGACCTCAAAACGGGCCAGAAGGTCCATAAGGGGCTTCACCGCCTCGGAGACAACCTCCTTCACGGTCTTTTGGTCGTCAAGCACGGGTTCCTGCTCCAGAAGGCCCACGGAGTAGCCCTTGGAAAGCATGGTCTGGCCGGTGAAGGCGGTATCGACGCCAGCCATTATGCGCAAAAGGCTGCTTTTGCCCGCGCCGTTAAGGCCCAGAACGCCGATTTTCGCGCCGTAGTAAAAGCCTAAGGTGATGTCCCTCAGAATCTGGCGGTTGGGCGGGACGACCTTTCCCACCTTCACCATGGAATATATGACCTGCTTGTCGCCTGAGGGTGGATTGGGTTTTGCCACGGAAAAACCTCCTTGAAAGGCTGTCGTAAGGGAAAAATCCCGAAGGCCCCTGAAAGGCCCGGAGACGGATTCGGGTGAATGCTTTTTGCGGTATAGCGCATCGGCCCGTTTTTGAAAAGCAGGGCCAGTGCGAAAGATATTTTTGCCGCGCCGGACAATGAAAAGGCCGGAATCGCGGGAAAACCGCAGATCCGGCCTTGACTGAATTCCGGTGAAGGCGAAATGAAAAATGGTGGAGATGAGGGGGCTCGAACCCCTGGCCTCGGCGTTGCGAACGCCGCGCTCTCCCAGCTGAGCTACATCCCCACGAGCTTCCGTGAGGAAGGGTCTATAGAACGATGGCATTGCCAAGTCAACGTTTTTTTGACCGGCATGTCAAAAACAATGGCGCTTAAGGGCCTTTTGGCCGGTTGGCATCAAGAGCCGGGGGTTGGTTCGGTCTGCCCTGGGCGTTTTCTGCGCTTTAGTGTGCATCGAAAGCGTTGCAGGGCGCGGGCTGACCTTCCAGGATCAACGGAGATACGCCGTCAATCCGCAGAACGCCACCTGTTGACTCCCTGCCCTAATCCGCGTGCGCCACATTTATTTCTTACGATTCCTTGACACCTTAACCTGCCTGCCATATTATAAAATGATTTGAATTGGGTCTCGGCTCCCAATAAGCATCGGCATGGCATAGGCATGTCGATGGAAAAAATACACGTAATTTTTTGGCAATCATCAGGCGGCAAAAAAGGCGGCCACTTCGGCCAGCCCCATAGACGCGAAGCGCCCAGTAGAACCAAAACGACCGTTCCGGCAACTTTCGACCGCCGGACGGACAGACGTGTCCCCGGCGCTTCACGTTGAAAGGCATGGCCTCCGTTCCTTTTTAACCGGTTGCCGCCGTCGCGGCAGCCCGCCCTGCCACGCAGGCTTGCGCCAAAAAAGGCTTAAAGCCTTTTGAACGCAAGCCTGACTTTTTTCGGCTCTTTCCGGAATCGGGTTCAAAGGCGGTCCTCGTGCGCCATCCGCGCCGCCTCCGGCATTCACGGCGCGATGCTGGCGATGAAAGGGAGTCAAGGTGGGAACGAGCTTCGGAGATGACACGGTTTCACGTATCCGCAGCATGGCGGATATCGTGGAGGTGGTTTCCGGCCGCGTATCCCTCAAAAAGGCCGGGCGCAGCTTCCTGGGCCTGTGCCCCTTTCATTCGGAAAAGACCCCCTCGTTCACTGTTAACCCGGTCAAGCAGTTCTTTCACTGCTTCGGCTGCGGCGAGGGCGGGGACATCTTCGATTTCGTAATGAAAAGCGAGGGCTTAAGTTTTCCCGAAGCCGTGGCCAGCCTTGGCGAGCGCTACGGAATCCAGGTGGAGGCCTATTCGGGAGGCGCGGCCAAAACCGCCCGGTCAGAACGGGAGACCCTGTTTTCCGCCAACAGGCAGGCTGCGGATTTTTTCTCCGCGAGCCTCAAAGCCCCGGGCGGGGCAAAGGCATTGGAATACCTTGAAAAGCGCGGGGTGGGGCAAAGGGCCGTGGAAGCCTTCGGGCTTGGATTCGCTCCGGCGGGTTGGCACAACCTGGACCTCTATCTGAAAAACCGTGGAGTGTCGGAGAAGGTCATGGACCGGGCCGGGCTTTCCTCCAAAAGCGAGACCGGAAAGACCTACGACCGGTTCCGCGACCGGCTCATGTTTCCCATAACCGATCTTAGGGGCCAGATTACGGGTTTCGGCGGGCGCACCATGACCGACGAGACCCCCAAGTATTTGAACAGCCCCCAGACGCCGGTTTACGACAAGAAGCGCGTTCTTTATGGCATACGCCAGGCATCCGAGGCCGTGCGCCGAGAACGCGCCATATACGTGGTGGAAGGCTATCTCGACGTGATAGCCCTGTGGGAGGCCGGAATCGAGAACGCCGTGGCCACCTGCGGAACCGCCCTTTCCGCCGAGCACGTGAGGCAGCTGAA
The DNA here is from genome assembly GCA_016235345.1 of Deltaproteobacteria bacterium. Classification (NCBI taxonomy): domain Bacteria; kingdom Pseudomonadati; phylum Myxococcota; class Myxococcia; species Deltaproteobacteria bacterium. Next base: position 22,206 of record JACRLG010000014.1, read on the forward strand.
GCATCTGGCCGACAACATCGTCCTGGTCTTCGACGCCGACCGGGCCGGTATTTCAGCCGCCGTGCGGAGCCTTCCCATATTTTCTGCGGAAGGCGCCCAGGCCAGGGTGCTGGCCCTTGATCCCGGCCACGACCCGGACACCTTCGTGCGCGCACACGGGTCCGAAGCATTTCTGATCCTGGCCAAAAACGCGGTTGATCTGGTCCAGTTCATCATCAACGAGGCGGTCAACCGCCACGGTCTTTCCATCACCGGCAAAACCAGGACGGTGGAGGAGCTTGCGCCGTCCCTGGCCATGCTGGAGGACCCCGTGGCCCGCTCGCTCTACGTGCGGCACCTGTCCCAAAGGATAGGGGTCGACGAGGCCGCCATCCTTGCCCACGTAAAAGGATCGAAAAGTCAAACCCGGCGGCAGCCCGATGAAGCGACGGCCCAGGTCGAGGCCCGGCCCGCAGTATTGGAAGGCGAAAATTATAGAAGGGAAAAAGACATAATCAAGGCGATGCTTGTCAGTGAAGAATTTTTAGAAGAAGTAAAAGCATCATCTTTCATAGATGAATTTGAAAACGAAACCTTGAAGACCATCGGTAAAACCTTGATTTCGCTTGGGGCGGAAGCGTCCAGGAGCGACCTCATGAGTCTTTTCGAGACGCCCCAAGAGCGTTGCCTGCTGGCGGAAATCTTCGCCCAAAGCGTGGATGAACCTTGCCGCAACATTCTTGCCGGCTTTGAAAAAAGCTCTATAAAAATGCGCCTCAGGCGGCTTACGGCCGCAATAATCGAAGCCTGCGAAAGGGGCGACGAAGAAGCCCGGCTCAACCTTACCGGCGAACAGAACAGGCTGAAAAAAAGCCTTCGATTTCAACAATAAGAACTTATCCGCATGAGAAGGCGGGGGCCTTGTCCCTGCCCAATGCTCAACAACCGGATTCCGGCAAAGGTCCAACACATGGCGAAAGATCAGAAACCGAAGACTCCCGTAGACACGGAATCAAAGCCCGCCGAACTTGAGGAACTCATTACCAGGGGCAAGAAACAGGGTTACCTCACCTACGACGATCTGAACGAGGTCCTGCCGGAGGACATGGTTTCCTCCGACCAGATAGATGAGACCCTCATGATGTTCGATGAAATGGACATCGAAATCCTTGACGGCAAAAGGGTCAGCGTGGCCGAGGCCGCCAAGTCCGCCGACGACGAAAAGATTCTGGACGAGGACGCGCGGGACAGCCTGGACGTGGGCGGAAGCTCGGACCCGGTCAAGCTCTATCTGCGGGAAATGGGCATGGTGTCCCTTCTTTCGCGGGAGGGCGAGATAGACATCGCCAAAAAGATAGAGGAAGGCGAGCAGGAGGTTTTGAAAGCGCTCCTGGAAACCACCATGGGCGTCGAACACCTCCTTGTCCTGGGCGATGGCCTTGCCTCCGGCGGCCTGCGCATGAAGGACCTTTTCCGGGACGTTGACGAAGGCGAGAACTTCCAGGAAGAGCCTGAAAAGCTGGAAAAGATCTGCGCCGCCATAGCCGAGATGAAGACCCTGCACGATGAGAACCAGGGGCTTCGGGAGAGGCTCTTCTCCGAGGGCCAGAGCTTGAACGCCGAAGACCGCCGCAAGATGCGCCGATCCATCAACCGCAGAAACAGGCGCATATTCGCCATTCTCAAGGACTGGCGGCTTGAAAACCGCCTCCTTTCGGACATTGAGGAACGCATCTATAACGAAATTGGCTGGTTCGAGGCAATGCAGGCCAAGCTTGCCATGTGCGCCGAAAACCTGGGCGTAAACGTCATGGACCTCCGCTCCGCATGTGAAAACGAGGAGGAGTTCTGCCAGAAGGTCTCAAAGACCTGCGGCATGGACGAGGAAATGATAGGCGAGCACTTAGCCCTGGTGCGCGAGGTCCAGGCTTTTATCAGGGAGCGCGAGTGCCTCTTAAAAAGCAACATCCTGGGCATGAAGCGCGTAAGGGCCTGCGTGGAAACCGGTCGCGGCAAGGCCAAGGAGGCCAAGGCCGAGCTGATCCGCGCCAACCTCCGGCTCGTTGTGTCCATAGCCAAAAAGTACACCAACCGGGGCCTCCAGTTTCTCGATCTCATCCAGGAGGGCAACATCGGCCTCATGAAGGCCGTTGACAAGTTCGAGTACAGACGCGGCTACAAGTTCTCCACCTATGCCACGTGGTGGATACGCCAGGCCATAACCCGCGCCATAGCCGACCAGGCCCGCACCATAAGAATCCCGGTGCATATGATCGAGACCATCAACAAGCTCATCCGCACGTCCCGCTACCTTGTTCAGGAGCTTGGCCGCGAGCCGAGCCCGGAGGAAATCGCCGAAAAGATGGAGTTCCCCCTGGAGAAAGTGCGCCGGGTGCTCAAAATCGCCAAGGAGCCCATCAGCCTGGAAACTCCCATCGGCGAGGAGGAGGACAGCCATTTGGGCGATTTCATTGAGGACAAGAAATTCCTGCTGCCCTCCGAGGCCGCCATAAGCATCAACCTTGCCGAGCAGACCAGGAAGGTCCTGGCCACCCTCACCCCCCGCGAGGAAAAGGTTCTTCGGATGCGCTTCGGCATAGGGGAAAAGGCGGACCACACCCTCGAAGAAGTGGGCAAGGACTTCCAGGTGACCCGCGAGCGCATACGCCAGATAGAGGCCAAGGCCCTAAGAAAGCTGCGCCACCCCAGCCGCAGCCAGAAGCTCAAAAGCTTCATCGAAAACTGAAACACTTTAAAGGCGGCTTCATTACGGCCTTTACCTGGCGCGTCGTGGCCAGAGCTTTTCGGATGCGCACACGGCCCCTACAGGCCGCAACAGGTGGTATGGGCCTGGGGAGGTGAAAACTTTTCCCCAGGCCTAAATTTTTCTTCATCAAGATGGTTGACATCCGGTGCAGGAACATGTTTCATAGAAAGATTCGCTTGGCGGGAAGCGGTCTCTTTCAAGGGCGCTTCCTGATGCTGAACGTTAAAGGATAGAAGGGCCTATAGCTCAATTGGTAGAGCCACCGGCTCATAACCGGTCGGTCCCTGGTTCGAATCCAGGTGGGCCCATCCCATTTTTCCCCAAGGCGCTTTACGGAAGGCATCCTGAAGCGCCCGGAAGCATCCCGGAAACGGACCCAAATGCCGCTTAAAGTTTCAGACATCGTGGCCCTAATGGAAGAGACCGCGCATCCCCGTCTCGCCCTGGCCTGGGACAACGTTGGGCTTTTGATGGGGAGGGCCGACCGAACGGTCACAAAGGTAAGCATGGCCCTCGACCCCTCTCCCATTGTAGTGAAGGAGGCGGTCGCAGCAGGGTCCCAGATGCTCATAACCCACCACCCCCTCTTCCTCCGCCCCATAAAGCGCCTCGATTTTTCAAGCCCCCTGGGCAACCTCATAGAAACCGCCACCAAAAATGACCTCGCCATCTACGCGGCCCACACCAACCTGGACAGAGCCAGGGGCGGCGTTAATGAAATCCTTGCCGAAAAACTGGGCATGTCCGAAATCAGGGCAATGGAAGCCGACGCGAACGACCCCTCCGACTTCGGCCTTGGGTTCACCGGCCTGTTGCCGCGCCCGTTCGATTTCGACGGCCTGTGCCGCCACGTGGCCAAGCGCCTTGGCATCGGCTGGCTGAGGGCCGCAGGCGATCCCGGCATTCCCGTATCCAGGGTCGCCGTGTGTTCGGGCGGCGGTCGCAGCATGGTGGGGGCCTTTCTGGACTCCGACGCAACGGTTTTCATCACCGGAGACCTTGGCCATCACGACGCCAGGGAAATCGCAGACCATGGCCGCGCATGCATTGACGCCGGCCATTTCGCAACCGAACACCCGGTGGTGGAGGCCCTTGCAAGGCGTCTTTCACCGGCACTCGCAGCAAATGGAGTGGAAATCATGCTCCACCCCTCGGAAAAGGACCCGTTCCGGCCGGTGATCATCACCGTCTGAAACGTATGACCGAATACTCATGACACGGAGGAATCGTGAAGGATCAGATCCTCAAACTGGTGGAAATCCAGGGTATAGACGATGAGACCGAAAAGGTCCGGGCCGACGTGGCCCGATGTCAAAAAAGGGTGGCTGAAACCGAGGAAAAACTCGAATACATACTTCAGCACCTGGAAAGGGAAAGAGAGACCAAGGCCCAGCTTGAAAAGAGCCAGAGGGAACTCAATTCCGAGGCCAACGACATTCGGGCCCTGTCAAAGAAGAGCCAGGAACGGCTCAACAACATCAAGAACAACCGCGAACTGAAGGCCCTGCAGAAGGAAATAGCGGACGGCAAGCGCCGGATCGCCGAAATCGACGACGAGACCATCGCCTGCATAGAAAAAATCGAGGAACTGGACAAGACCATCGCCGGTCTTGAGGACGAGGAAAAGGCCCTTTTACAGGCCGTGGAGCAGGAAAGGGAGTGCGCCTGCACGCTGGCAAGCGAAAGCGACGCCAGGCTGGCCGCTCTGTGCGAATCCCGCTCAAAGGCAGCCGAAGCCCTCCAGCCCGATCTTTTCACCCGTTACCAGCTAATCCTTAAGGCAGCAGGCGGCACGGCCGTGGTTGCAGTCCAGAGCGCGGTATGCCTCGGCTGCAACATGAAGGTGCCGCCCCAGGCCTACAACGAGCTTCAACGCTGTGAAGACATAAGGCAGTGCCCGCACTGCGAAAGGATAATCTACTGGAAGCAGGAAGAGTGATATTGAAATAGAGCGGGCAATGATTAGATTATAAGATTAAGCGGAGTGAGCCTGCCCCGGCTCGTCGCCGAAAACCCGGAGGACGCATTTCCGGGCCTTTAAAGCGACGCAGGGGATCATGCCGACCGTTTACGACAGCCTTGAAAAAGGCAGGATTCAGGCATTTTGAAGCGGATCCATTCACTTGGACGCTTTTTTGAGACGGATCATTTTTCCCGGCCAGGCCGGGATTTTTGATTTTTGCGGGGACAGGAGAACAGGCGGCCGCTGACGGGCTTTTCGCCCGTTGGAGGAAAGTCCGAACACCACAGGGCAGGGTGCTCCGTAACGCGGAGTCGCGGCGACGCGAAGGAAAGTGCAACAGAGAGCAGACCGCCTTGCGGCTTTAAGCCGCAGGGTAAGGGTGAAACGGTGCGGTAAGAGCGCACCAGTTCTCCGGGCGACCGGGGAAGCTAGGTAAACCCCACCCGGTGCAAGACCAAATAGGAGGGCGTCACGAGGCCGGCCCGGCCCATGCCCTCGGGTAGGTCGCAAGAGGCTCGCGGGCAACCGCAGTCCAAGATGAATGGCCGCCGCCCGCTTCACGCGGGAACAGAATTCGGCTTACGTTCCCCTGTCCCCCTTTTTTGAAACGGCCCCCTTGAGGCGATGCCTCAAGGGGTCTCGTTTCTTGTCAGACGGCCTAAAAACGCGAATAGCTGTGTCAGGGTGGCTTGGCCGGCTCGTTATGTACATTTAGTACACGGCCTCCCCGGCCAAGCCACCCTTCCTTGCTCTTCATCGTTTTTAGGCCGTCTGACACCCCGACTTGATATGGGACTTTTTCAGAAGGCTGCCATGCAAGGGGCTTGCTGAAGGGAGGCCCTGCCGGAGATGCGAATGGCCAGAAAATTCGATCCGATGCTCGCTCCTTTCATGGAAAAGGCCAACATCTTTTCCGAAGAGTATCTGATGTGCCTGAAGTACCTGGATACGGTGGAGCCGGGGCGGGAAACCCTCACCAAGAAATTCTACGTCCACGCGGGCTCATCGGCCCAGTTGCTGGAAGATCTGCTGGACTTTCACGGGGCCAAGGAAAACCGCGACTGGTATTACTACCGCGAGCTTTCCGCCGCCGTGAGGCATCTTTCCAAGGCGGCCAACGCCCAGAAACACATCTTCAACCGATTTCCCCATTACGGCCTGGACGACCTGGAAAACTTCAACAGTCAGGGTCACCGCACCCACGACTACCTTGCAAGGGTGCTCAAAAAATTCGCCCCGGAAATCCTTTCCGAGGCAAGGCGGCTTTCCATCCGCATCCCCAGAAAATGCTACAAGCCCCAGAATTTCCCGCGCATCTCAACCCCCTCCCTGCTTCCGGCGGACGTTGACGGCCCGGAAAAATTCGAGGACACCAGGAACATCGTGAAGGTGACGGGAAATTTTCTCGGGGTGGTGGATTCCTTCGACGAGATCGGCATAGCCCAGAAACTGTCTTGCGAGGAAATCGAGGCTCTAGTGCCGGAGCAGGTGAACGAGGTGGAAGTCCGCCGCCACGCAATGGTGGTGCACGGCCTTCAGTCCACCTTCGACAGCTACATAATAAGGGGCGCCACCAAGGACCCGAAGAAGCTTCGGAAATTCCGGGGCTACTTCTCGGTGGTCCTGCACCTTCTGGACCTCACCGGCTCGCTTCTGCACTTTCACGAGCGCCATTTGCGCGACATGGGGGTCAAGGACGTCCACAAAAAGGTGAGGGAGCGCCTGGCCAACATCATCGGCCCGGAGGAGCTTTTGGATCGCACCATAAATTACGGCCTCTACTACGCCTCCATTTATCTCAAAGACGGCCAGAAACTCGCCGAACAAATCCGCGAAGAACACATAGTGCTGGACCGCATAGTGGTTTCGGTTCCCCGCGACCGGGGCTTCCACACCCGCCCCAGCCTTCTGGTGTCCAAGATAGTGGAGAGGCACGGCGGAGGCGTGAAGATGGTTGTGGGCGACATGACCTACGACGCTTCCCGCCCCATCATGCTTCAATACGGAGGCGGCGAGGTCAAGCGCAGAAATTTTTCAGAAGTCGTTTTCGAGGGCAACAGCATGGCCCTTGCCGACATAAGGATTCTGGCGGGCGTAAACTACGGGGAGGACCTTATCGGGCGCGACATCCCCCTTCCCAGGGAGCTTTCCTACCTTCTTGCAAAATGAACGCGTGATGAAATGGTGACAGCAATAATTGTCGCCGCAGGCGGAGGAACCCGGCTGGGCGGCGCGACTCCCAAGCAGTACCGTGATCTTTGTGGCAAGCCCCTTCTCTGCCACAGCCTTTCCGTCTTCGACGATGCGGACTGGGTGGACAGGCTGGTCCTGGTGACGCCCAAGGAGGAGAGGCTCGCGGTTATCCGGCCCATAATCGCCGCCAACCCGGTGAAAAAGCCCCTGGCCCTTGCGCTTGGCGGAGACCACCGCCAGGGCTCGGTGTTTAACGGGCTTTTGGCCTGCGATCCCTCAACCGAAATCGTGCTCATTCACGACGCGGCAAGGCCCTTTGTGACCGGCGACGAAATCCGCCGCTGCGTTGAAGCCGCCCGCGTTCACGGGGCCGCCGTTCTTGGCCATCCTGCAACCGACACCATAAAGCGGGCCGACGGACGCGGTTTCGCCGTGGAGACTCCCGACCGGTCGGCGCTGTGGCAGGTCCAGACCCCCCAGGCATTCTTGTATAACCTTATTTTGAGCGCCCATCGAAAAGCCCTGTACGACGGATTTGTCGGCACCGACGACGCGGCCCTGGCGGAGCGCGCGGGCCAAAAAGTATTTCTTGAGCGGGGCAGCCGCTGGAACATCAAGATCACCGAGCCCATCGATCTCGAAATCGCCCGGGCCGTCATGGAGCAAATCACGCAAAAAGCCGCAAGGGGGACGAGTGTCCCAGGATAGCATCGTCATAAGGGGGGCCAGGGAGCACAACCTAAAAAACGTGGACGTTACCCTGCCCCGCAACCGCCTCGTTGTGGTGACCGGGCTTTCGGGCTCAGGGAAATCCACACTCGCCTTCGACACCCTCTACGCGGAGGGCGAGCGCCGCTACGTCGAGTCCCTGTCCACCTACGCCCGCCAGTTCCTGGAGCGCATGGACAAGCCCGACGTGGACGTGATCGAGGGGCTTTCCCCCGCCATCGCCATAGAGCAGAAGACCGCCAGCCACAACCCGCGCTCAACAGTGGGCACGGTGACGGAAATCTACGATTACCTGCGTCTTCTATACGCTCGCATAGGGCTACCCCACTGCCCGAAATGCGGCAGGTCCATCAGCTCTCTTTCCATAGACCAGATGGTGGACCGGGTTCTGGCCCTTCCCGAAGGCACCAAGCTGGAAATTCTGGCCCCGCTCGTCACCGACCGCAAGGGCGCGCAGGAAAAGCTCTTCGCCCGTCTTCAGAAAGACGGCTTCGCGCGGGTGGTTGTCAACGGCAAGACCTACGAGCTTGAGAACCCGCCGGAGCTTTCCAAGACCAAGAAGCACGACATCTCGGTGATGGTGGACCGGCTTGCGGTGAAGCCGTCCATCAGAAACCGCCTGTCCGACTCCCTGGAGCTTGCCCTGGCCCAGGGCGCGGGCTTCGTCACCCTTCGTTCGCCTGGCCGCGAGCCCATACTATTTTCGGAAAAATCCGCCTGCGCCGTGTGCGGCATAAGCTTTCCCGATCTTTCCCCGGCCTCCTTTTCCTTCAATTCCCCCCAGGGAGCCTGCACCAAGTGTTCGGGCCTTGGGGCCTCCATGGAGATCGACCCGGAGCTTGTGATACCCAACCAGGAGCTTTCCCTGCGCGAAGGGGCCGTGGCTCCCTGGGCCAACCGCAACTCCATGATCTTTTTCGAGTTCCTGGACGCCCTCACCACCCATTACCAGGTGGACATAAGAACCCCCTTCAGGCTCCTTCCCGAATTCTTCAAAAAGGCGCTCCTGTACGGCTCCGAAGGCCAGCCCATAACCTTTTATTTCGAGAAGAACGGCCAGCGCTTCACATACAAAAAGCCCTTCGAAGGCATCATCAACAAGCTAAGGCGTCGCTACACCGAAACCGGCAGCCAGTGGAGCCGGGATGAAATCGAGCGCTACATGACCTTCGCGCCCTGCGCCGACTGCGGGGGAACGAGGCTCTCCCAGGCCTCCCGCGCCGTGACCGTGGGCGAAAAAGCCATATTCGAGGCCACCGCACTTTCGGTGAAAGGGGCGTATGATTTTTTCGAGTCCCTTAATCTCTCGCTTCGGGAGCGGGCCATAGCCGGGCGGATATTGAAGGAAATCCGCGAGCGCCTGGGGTTTCTCTCCAACGTGGGCCTGGATTACCTCACCCTGGACCGGGCCGCATCCACACTTTCAGGCGGCGAGGGACAGAGAATCAGACTCGCCACCCAGATAGGATCGGGCCTGACGGGCGTCCTCTACGTGCTGGACGAGCCTTCCATAGGCCTTCACCAGCGGGACAACCAGAGGCTTTTAGACACCCTGGTGCGCCTCCGGGACCTCGGAAACACGGTGCTTGTGGTGGAGCACGACGCGGACACCATAATGGCCGCCGACTTCGTGGTGGACATGGGGCCGGGCGCGGGCGAGGCAGGCGGCCACGTGGTTTTTTCGGGCACGCCCCAGAATATCCTGGAAGATGAAAAATCCCTCACCGGCCTCTATCTTTCGGGCAAGAAATCCATCCCGGTGCCGGAAACGAGGCGCAGGCCCCCAAGGGGAAGCCTCATCATAAGGGGGGCATCCGCCAACAACCTGAAAAACATCGAGGCGGAATTCCCCTTGGGCCGGCTCATCTGCGTCACCGGCGTTTCAGGATCGGGAAAATCAACGCTCGTTATCGAGACCCTGTACAAGGCCCTGTCACGGCATCTTTACCGGCATCGCATAAGCTCCGGGGCCTACTCCGAAATTCTTGGCTTGAAAGATGTGGACAAAGTCATCCACATAGACCAGGCCCCCATAGGCCGCACCCCGCGATCCAATCCGGCCACCTACACCGGGCTTTTCACCCACATACGCGAGCTTTTTTCCCGCACCCAGGACGCCCGGGCCAGGGGCTACAAGGCCGGGCGCTTTTCCTTCAACGTGAAGGGCGGGCGCTGCGAGGCCTGCGCCGGGGACGGCATCATAAAAATCGAGATGCATTTTCTGCCGGATGTCTACGTTGCCTGCGACGTCTGCCAGGCCCAGCGCTACAACCGGGAAACCCTGGAGGTGCGCTACAAGGGCAAAAACATCGCCCAGGTCCTGGACATGACGGTGGACCAGGCCCTGGCTTTCTACGACCGGGTGGGGGCCATTCGCGAAAAACTTGCCACCCTCTCGGACGTGGGCCTTGGCTACGTTCGCCTGGGCCAGAGCGCCACCACGCTTTCTGGCGGCGAGGCACAGCGCATAAAGCTCGCCCGCGAGCTAAGCAAGCGCGGAACCGGCCAGACCGTCTACATCCTGGACGAGCCCACCACCGGCCTTCACTTCGCGGATGTCGAAAGGCTCTTAACCGTCATCAACCGGCTTGTGGACCTGGGAAACACCGTGGTGGTTATCGAGCACAACCTGGACGTGATAAAATCCGCAGACTGGCTGATCGACTTGGGCCCCGAAGGGGGAGACGGCGGGGGCCAGATAGTTGCGGAGGGAACGCCCGAGGAAGTGGCGAAAAACCCGAAAAGCCACACGGGGAAATATCTGAAAACCGTTTTATGATTTTTTCAGGACGGGTTTCAAAGTTCGCTTTTTCCTAAAAGCCTATTACCTTTCCGGCTTCCTGGAAGGCGTAGCGCAGAAGAAGAAAGTTCATGTTATAGATTACGTCCTTTCCGAAGGACGCCGCGTAGTAGGGCCGGAAGTAAATTTTCCGCATCATCTTTTTCACCATGTCATCTAGCACCCGCTTTTCATTCGCCCAGGGCAGGCGCACCCAGGGGAAATCAACCGCGTCCGGGCTCCATTCCCCCACAAGGGAGCCTTCATCCCTTGCGATAAGATAGGCGGGAGTCTGCGGGTAGGGCCTCAAGACCGCCACGTTGGCTGTGGTGGGCGTGAGTTTCACTATGAAATCCGTCGTCTCGGCCACTGTTTCCGGGGTCTCGCCGGGATAGCCCACAACCCAGCTCGAATGAGCCGCCATTCCGTAAATTTTGCACAGGCTCCGCGCAGTGGCGCACTGCTCCTTCGTGATGCGCTTTTCCATGATGTCCAGCATCCGCTGGCTGCCGCTCTCCATGCCGAAGGCCACAAGATACACGCCGGCCTTCTTCGCCTCCGCCGCCAGCCTTTCGGTGAATACGTCCACACGGCTTTTTATTCTAAAGGATACGTCAAGGCGCTCCTTTTGGATGAGGCGGAAAATCTCAAGAGCCCGGTCCTCGTTTACCGTGAAGGTGTCGTCGCAGACCTCCACGTCCCTTATCCCCGATTCCCGGATTTTCACCAGCTCGTTCACAACGTCGAAGGGCTCCCGCGCCCGATAATTGTGCCTGAAATTGTAGCAGAACCCGCATTTGAAGGGGCAGCCCCGGCTTGAAAACAGGGTGTCCACGGGTTTTTTGCGCACAAGGATCGAGTAGTAGAGCTTTTCATCGTAGGCCCTTTTTAGGAGATGCTTGGCCGGGCGGGGAAGGCCCTTCACGTCGGGCAGCCTGTGGGGAGGGCCGGATGTGATGCGCCCTGCATCATTCCAAAAATAAGCGCCGGGAACGTCGGCGGGAGGCGAGTTCCCAAGAATTTTCCCGCAGAGGAGGGGAAGGGATTCCTCGGCCTCGCCTGAAAGGAGGAAATCGGCTTCGGGAAACTGGACCAGGGTGGTTTCGGGAACAGCCGTTGCGTGGGGGCCTCCAAGAACTATCCGGGCATCCGGCGCGGCTTTCCGGGCAAGGCGGCAGAGCAGGCGCACCTGGGGCAGAATCTCCGAATAGACCGAAAAGCCCACCAGAAAAGGCCGGGCGGCGCGAATTTCCGCTGATATTTGATCGTCCGAAAGGCCGAAGGCGTTGGCGTCGATCACCGTAACGGAGTACCCGGCCTCAATGAGGGCTGCTGCCAGATACAGAAGGCTTGCGGGCGGATAGCATTTCTGGGCGATCTCGTTAAAGTAGGTAGCGCGGGGGTTCACAAGCACCACTGTATTTTTTCCCGTCACGGCTCGCTCCTTTTGGCCATCAGCCGCCCGAAAAACCACAGGGCCCATGGCGCGCCAACCAGCATGGGGATGACGTGCACGAAAAGGGTGAGCAAAAGCCCCACGGAAAAAAGCACCGGCTGGGGGGCCGAGCCCGCCAGAAAGAGCATGATGGCGGCCTCCCTGGGCCCCATTCCCGAAACCGACGGAGCGTGTCCGGCGAAAATTGCGATGGATGTCCCGGCGATCACCGTTGCGGAGTCGGGCGAATAACCGAACGCCTTGAGCAAAAACCAGCACACCCACAGGCTTCTTGTCTGGAAAACCACGCCGTAGGCCGCGAAAAAGAGCTTTCTCCGGGCCGGGCAGCTTGCGAAAGGCCCAAGAACCGCAGACGCGACCCGCCCGAAAGACGGCCTGAAATCGCGGGCCGATTTTATCAGACGCTGGTGCAGGGGAGTCGAGAAAAAAAACACCGCGTACAGGAGGCCGAAGGAGACGGCCGCGACAACCCTGGAAAAGCCCTGGGGCGCGCCGGTCAGAACCAGGCCGAACCCTAGCCAGAACGAGGCCCCGATAAGATTCAAGCCGCTTTCAAAGGCGACCGCCCCGGCGGCGGTGTCCGCGCCTTCCCCCCTGCCCCGCCAAAGGTACAGAACGTCGAAGACCTCGCCGGAATCCACGGGCAGAATCACCCTCATGGGCCCTGAACCCAGCCGCCACTTGAGTATCTCCCGAAATGGGACGAAAAGGCCCAGGGATTTCAGGACCCGGTACATTTTATCCGCGCCCATAAAAACGTGCCACGCAACCGACGCCGCAAGCACCCCGAAAAGAAGGCCGGTATCAGCCGATCTGAATGCGGCGCGGATTTCCTCCGGGCGAAGTCCGGCGGCCCTCCATGCAAGGGCCAGGAAGGCCGCGCTGGCCAGAAGGGCCAGAAAAACGCTGGCGGACTTTCCGGAAAGCGTTTTTCCGATAAAATTACGCATTGCCGAGCCTTTCGGCCAGAACCTTCAAAATCAGCGCGGGATAGTTTTTCAGATAGACCAGAAATCGCAGGTCGCCGGTTTTGAGAGCCGCAAGCCCCATAAAGGCGGCCATCGCGGGCCTGGGGATTCTGCCCGGAACAAGCGGACGCAACGACAGCCGCCCGGCAAGGCCTTCCGGCAGGAGGGGCAATAGCTTGTACAACGCGGCCCATCCCCGAACCAGGGCGCGCTGGTTTTCGGGCAGGCTTGCCGGATCGTAGAAATCGCAAGGCCCGCCCTGCCCCGCTCCCGCCAGAGCGATCGATTCCGGCGCGTGGGCAGATATCGGGGCCTTGGGAAGATACACGAGAGAATGCACCTTGACCCGGTTTACGCCCCTCAATTTCCGGTATTCCTCTAAGCCTTTCCGGTGATCGGCCTCGGTTTCGCCCGGAAGGCCGAACATGTGGTCGATGTCATAGGCCAGCCCTATTTTAGAGCAGATTTCGAAAACCATGCGGGCGTCAATGTTTGTTTCCCGGCGGTTTAAAACGTTTTTCCTTATGCCCTCGTTCCAGGTCTGGAGCCCGAACTCCACGCAGTAGCAGCCGCCCTGCTTCAGAAGCCGCGCCGTCTTATCGTCGAACCCGGTAATGGTGGCAAAGCACTTGAACGGAACCCCGATTTCATTTTTGAAGCGCCCCATGAGCGATGACAGCCAGGCCTCGTCGCCGGTTAGATACGAGTCCTTGAAAATGACCTCTTTGAAACCGGATTCGCGTTTTCCTGCAAGAAGTTCCTCCATCACCGATTCCACGCTTTTCCTGCGGAAATAGCCCGGCCCGTAAAGGGCCTTCATGCAGGTTTCCTCGCAAAAGGAGCACGAAAAAGGGCAGCCCCTGCTCACCATGGCGGCGTAGCTGGATTTTTGGGAAACGTAAGGCGAAAAGAGATTCTTGTCGGGCGGAGGCAGGGAATCAAGGTCAACGGGCGGCGCTTTTTCGGTGCGGAAAAGCCCGCCGCCGCAACGAAAAAGGAGGTTGGTAACGGCCTCCATCCGGGCGGAATCGCCGAATCCGCCTTTTGCGATGACATCCAGAAGCGGAGGTAGCGCCGGTTCCGCTTCGCCCTCCATCACGAGGTCAACCGCCTCAACCTTCATCACCTCTTCCGCCGCAAGGCTCGGAAAAAGGCCCAGAAAAATGATGGGGACGCCGGATTTCGCCTTCACCAGCCGTGCGGTTTCGGAAAGAGCGCCGAAGGTTGCGGGAAGAACCGAAAAGAGAACCGCATCGGGCTTTCGGGCCAGAATTTTCCGGGCGATTCTTTCTGGAGAAGAAAGACGCCGCGCAAGGGCTGGAAACTGGAGAACGTTGTCTGTGACGCCGAAAAGGTCGGGGTCGTAAACGAGGCTCACCCCATGCCCCGCACCCCGAATGAGGGCGGCCAGGGTTTCCAGCTCCAGCGCCTGCCTCACAAGGTAGCGCCCGCGATAGACCAGGGTGATGTTCATGTGGCGGATTGTTGTTTTTTGTTTTTGGGTGCCATCCCGTTTCGCTTCATAAGGACAGAAAATCAGTGATAAACGCCAGATGTTTCCGTACCGGTCATTTCTCGCCTCCTTTTTTTTTGTACTTCTCCCTCTTGCGCTCGTTTTCCGCGTAGGCCGAAAAATGCTCGTCTTTCCGGGAGACCTTCTCCTGGCTGAACTGCATGGAAAGCCAGGCGAAGAACTTGCGCCTGAACTCGTCGAAACTTTTCACCGCAAGGGCGTGTTTCAATAGGAAAAACGGCCTGGAATGGAACCTCTGGTAGGCCATGCGGGTAAGCTCGTCCACCTCGTCGTTGGTAAGGGCCGTCCAGGGGCGGGGAAGCTGGGCTTCAACGGCGTTTCCAAGAATGTATTCCTTCCAGTAGTCGTAGCCGGATTCCTGGACAAGATCGAACCAGAGCTGTGACAAAGGTTTGGCGGTGGTCTTGGAAAACTGCACGTAATCGAGCCCAAGACTCATGGCGAATTTCACGGTCTTTTCCACCGTGGCTCGCGTTTCGCCCGGAAGCCCTGTCATGAAAAAGCCTAAGGTCTTTATTCCGTGGGATTTTGTCAATTTGACCGCGTGCCGCACCTGATCTAGGGTTATTCCCTTGTTCACCCGGTCCAGCATCTGCTGGTCGCCAGCCTCAAGGCCCATGTAGATGCGCCCGCAGCCAGCGGCCTTCATTTTTTTAAGCAGTTCCTCCGACACGCTGTCTATCCGGGCCCGGCAGGCCCAGAGAATGTCTATCTTCCGCTCGATAATGCCGTCGAAAATGCCCTCCGCGCGCTTCCGGTCTATCAGAAACTCGTAGTCGAAAAAATCGATCTCGCGGATTCCGTGAATGTTCACGCATTCCTCTATCTCGTTCAGCACCGTTTCCACGCTACGCGGGTTGTATGTAGTGCGCCTGGCCTCGCAGAAGAGGCAGTTCATGGGGCAGCCCTTGGAGGTTACCATGACGGTGAAATTCTTGCGCTCGGTGGGGAACTCCGCGTAAAGCTCGTTGGGCAGAAGGTGGCGGGCCGGGTTGGGGTAGAGGTCGAAATCCGGGTCTTCGCCGTAAACGGTTTCGATCACCTTGCCGTTTTTCTTGTAGATGAGGCCCGGTACATCATCCAGCGGCGTGTTGTTCTCAAGGGCCGCAAGCAGGGCCGGAAACATGTTGTAGGCCGAGTTGAAACAGCCGTAGTCGATCTCGTCCGGCATCACCGATTCTTTGGGATAGACCCTCAGATTGTACCCGCCCACCACTATCCGCACCTTGGGAAGCCCGGCCTTCACCGCCCTTATCCATTCGAGGGTTTCCCGAAACATGTAGGTGGTCATCATGAAGCCCACGATGTCCGGCTTGAATATGCGAAGGCGCGCCACCACCTCGTCGGGCGTAAGGGCCAGGGTCCGGGCGTCGATAAAGGCCACGTCGTGCCCGGCTTTTTCGGCTATTGCCGCCACCCAACTCATCGAAAGGGGCGGAAAAAGGCCGAAATAACGCTGGACTATACGAAGGTTTTCCTCGTGAATCTTGTAGGCGAAGGGGTTGAACACAAAGGCTGCGCGCATGTTTGAAAAGGCTTTCGGGTATCGGCCGGTACGCTTTTCGGCCTTGATGGATGCGGATTCAAAAAACAGGCGTTCGGACCGTTTAAAATAGCACACGCCACTACAGTATGCAATCCAAGCCTGAAAAAGCAGTTGCCCGTTTCGGATGAGGCATGAACTTCCGCACACCGTTTTTATAGTCTTCGACTGCAATTTTACCCTTCGTGCGGCAAGTTTTGGAAATTTGGGCGGAAGTTTGGGTTGCAAATGGCCGGTTCGCAAGCCATAATGAGCGCCTTAAAAAATAAATTTAGGACGGGAAATCGGCATGAAAAAAAATTACCGCTTGCGGAAAATACTGTTTGCCCTTGCCGCTGCCGGGGCGGGATTCCTGGTGCTTGGCCTTCTTATGGAAATGGTGCTGGCGGCTGGGCTTTTCGACGGGCGCTCATCTCCGAGCCCGGTGTACATTCCCAAAAAATTCAAGGCCATGGATTTTGCCATCAACCGCGACAACCACCTCATAGCCAAAAACAATCCCCATTATTTCAACGATATTCCAAGAAACCTGTCTAAGCCCGAAAAAACCCTTCGCATAGCGGTCATCGGCGATTCCTTCATTTTCGGCGACGGCGCGCCCTACGACACCATCTGGAGCCACAAGCTGGAGCGCATCATCTCGAACAACTACGAAAACGTCGAGGTCGTAAGCTGGGGCCGGAACGGCTGGAGCACCCAGGATGAATTGAATTTTCTCGCAGCCCAGGGTTTTCAGTACAAGCCGGACGTTGTTGTGGTGGGATGCTTTTCCAATGACCTTGCAAGCTATTTTCACGCCGATCTTCGGTTTTTCTGGCAGGGCGGGCGGGTTGAAAATTTCGTCAAAACTTTCTTTCCCAGGAGCGTCGATTTTTTCAACAGCTATCTCAAGCGCTTTTACGAGGTAAGCATAGACAGCCGCTATGATTACGCTTCGGCCCTTTCCGCCCTGTACACCGCCGAAAACCTGGACCGTTTCGAGAAAACGGTAAAGGCCATGAAGCGCCTTAGCGACCAGAACAGCGCGGCCCTGGTTTTCGTGCTTACTCCTGATTCGCCATCCTCCGAAAACAGGGAGTTTCTGGGAAAGCTCGGAGACATCTTCCTGAAATCTGCGGTCACGTGCCTTGATCTTTTTCCGGCGGTGGACGCCAAATTTTCCGAAACCAATCCGAGGACCCTTTGGGCCAACCCGGCCAACCGCCATCCGGGTGACCTTCTTACCCAGCTTTTCGCGGACGAGGTCTTTCGCTTTTTGAAAAAGAACCACTTTCTGGCAGGGGCAAAAAAGGGTAAAAGGCATTACGCGGACGGCAGGGAGGCGCTTTCAAAACCGCCGGCCTCGGACACGCGGCCCCTGGACTTTATCGAAAAAACGGGAAAATCCGGCGTCTCGCTCCTTTTAACCGCCGACCTTGTGGCGGCTTCCCAGAGCAGAGGGGTTTCCGGCGTGCATCTCTATGAAAACGACAAGGCCCTTGGCCGGGTGTATGAAGCCGGGGAAGCCGCCAACGGAGCCGGGCTTTTCTGCGTGTCGGGCTTGAACCTCATTTTTTCCTCATCCGACCGTTCAGACCCCCTCACCAACGGAAGGGTCTACAGCCTGTCGTTTCCCGAAAAACGGTTTTCCCTTTTTATCCACATAAGGGACAAGCCGGAGGCCCTGCGCCTTGTCCAGGGGCGGCTTCAATACGAAGGCCGGGACCCCGCCCTCGTACAAAAAGCAGAAGCCCTGGCAGCCGAAGTGGCCGCGTCCGCCCGTTCAAACTGAACGCAAACGGCGTCATTCGCCGTCACCCCAACACAGAAATGAAAATGAACGCAACCCTTATAATCCTTGGCCTGGCAGTCGTATTTGTCATGCTTACCTTTGTTTCCATTCTGGACGCCGCCCGCCGGGACTTTGCCGAGCCCTACATGAAGGCCCTGTGGATACTGATATCAGCCATACCGGTTTTGGGCTTCATCGCCTGGTTTTCCCTTGGCCGGAAAAAATCCCT
Organism: Deltaproteobacteria bacterium; assembly: GCA_016235345.1. Lineage (NCBI taxonomy): Bacteria > Pseudomonadati > Myxococcota > Myxococcia > Deltaproteobacteria bacterium. The sequence continues at coordinate 40,117 of JACRLG010000014.1, forward strand.
GCCCCCTTCCGCCAGGACTGTTCCGCCCGAATAAATACCCGGAAAATTTTTTTAGTGGAGCAGGCCGGGATTATAGTGTATTGTGAATCACTATTCTTTTTTCGGGAGCCGCCATGCGCGCACGAAAGCTGGACACGCTGAAACGAAAGGGGCAGATCGCCCGCGCGGCCCTGGACCTTCTGGGAAGGGACGGGCTGGAAAGCCTTTCCATCGCAGCAGTGGCCGAAAAGGTTGGCATAGTGCCATCCGCCGTGTACCGGCACTTCGCCAGCAAGGATGCCATTCTGGACGCCATTCTGGACCTTCTTAACACTTTCTTCAAAGACATAGTCACCGATTCGCGCAATCAGTATCCCGATCCCCTGGGCAGGTTGTGCGAAATCATCAGGCGGCACGCGAAATTCCTCACCGAAAACCAGGGGCTTCCGGCCATAGTGGCCGCTGAAATCATTTTCGGCGAGCAGCCCAAGCGCAAGGCGAGATTCCACAAGGTATTCACAGCCTACCTGGAAGACATCGAAACCATCATCAGAGAGGGGCAGGCCGGGGGGCTCATCCGCCCGGACGTCTCTCCCAGGGCCGCGTCCCTCCTGCTCCTGGGAATCGACGCGCCCGCTGCGGCCCTGTGGAAGGCCAGCGATGGGGCCTACGACATGCTGGCCCACGTTGAAGAAGCTCTGCCCATCTATCTTGCCGGAATATCGGTCAGGCCCCAAACGGATGGCTCAAAAGGCTCAAGTTCATGAAAAAGAAGAAGCTGCTCCCCCTCATCCCCTTGGTCCTCATCGCCGGTTTTCTCCTCTACCGCTCCCTGGGCGGGGAAAAAATCACTCCCGGCGCCGTGCTGGTTTCCGGCAACATAGAGGTCATCCAGGTAGAGCTTGGGTTCAAGATTCCGGGCCGCCTTTCGGAGCGCCCGGCCTCCGAAGGGGCATCCATTGCCAAAGGCGACGTGGTGGCGCTTCTGGATGATTCCGACCTTCAACAGGACCTTGCGGCTCAATCGGCCTCCCTAAAGCTCGCCCAGGCCGCCCTGGCCGAGTTGACTGCGGGAACGAGGCCGGAGGAGATCGCGCGCGCGCGGGCCGCTGTGAAACGCTCGGAAGCTGCCCTGGCCGATCTCGAAGCCGGGTCGCGCCCCCAGGAGATAGCCGCTGCAAGGGCAAGGGTTGATCAGGCCCAGGCCGCCGAAACCTACGCCAAAAAGGAACACGACCGGGTAAAAAGCCTTGCCGAAAGCCGGATAGTGGCCCAGCGCGACTACGATCAGGCAAAATCCGCCTGGGTCCAGGCTGAGGAAGCCTTGAACGTGGCCCGTCAGTCACTGAAACTGGCCCAGGAGGGCGCGCGCAAGGATCAGGTTGGCCAGGCCCGCGCGGCGGTGTCCGAAACGCGAGAGGGCTTGCGGCTCGCGGAAAACGGCCCGCGCAAGGAAACCATAGCCCAGGCTTCCGCCAGGGTGGAACAGGCCGAGGCGGCTGTTGCGCTTTCCAAAACGCGGCTTTCGTACGCCACCCTTTTATCCCCTCTTTCGGGCGTCATCCTGTCTGAAAACGCCGAGCCGGGCGAGTATCTTTCAGCGGGAACCCCGGTGGTCACGGTGGCCGGCCTGGAAAAGGTCTATCTTCGCGCCTACATAGCGGAAACCGACTTAGGCCGCGTGAAGGTGGGCCAGAAGGTGAAAGTCACTGCGGACACCTATCCGGGCAAGGTCTACCAGGGCAGGATTTCCTTCATCGCCTCCGAGGCCGAGTTCACCCCGAAGAACGTGCAGACCCAAAAGGAACGCGTGAAACTGGTCTATAGGGTTAAAATCACCCTCGATAACCCGAAAATGGAGTTGAAGCCCGGAATGCCAGCCGACGCCGAGATACTCACCGGCAAGGAAGAATGACCGGCTGCTCTGAATCCCGCCTTCACCCGGACGCTCTCTTATGACGGCCTTTGCACTTAATTCGGAAAACCTGAAAAAGAGCTTCGGAAACGTGAAGGCCGTGGACGGGCTTTCGCTATCGGTTGAGCCGGGGGAAATCTACGCCCTGGTAGGGCCGGACGGTGCGGGCAAGACCACCACCATGAGGCTTTTGGCGTCCATCATGGACCCCGATTCAGGCCATGCATGGGTCAACGGGCATGACACCGTTACCGAAGCCGAAAAAGTCAAGGAATCAATCGGGTACATGAGCCAGCGCTTCGGCCTTTACCCTGACCTCACCGTGCGGGAAAACCTGGTTTTTTACGCGGACATCCAAGGCGTTTCCAAAAAGGTGAGAAAGGAGCGCATGGAGCGCCTCCTTGGCTTCTCCAACCTTACTCCCTTCAAGGACCGGCTGGCCGGAAACCTTTCGGGCGGAATGAAGCAAAAACTGGGCCTTGCCTGCGCCCTCATACACTCCCCAAGGGTGCTTCTTCTCGATGAGCCCACCAACGGCGTCGACCCTGTTAGCCGCCGGGATTTCTGGCGAATCCTCTACCAGCTTTTAAAGGAGGGCGTCACGGTTTTCGTCTCAACCGCCTATCTCGACGAGGCCGAACGGGCCAACCGGGTTGGCCTCATCCACCGGGGCCGACTTCTGGCCACCGGCACCCCGGCTGAAGTAAAGGGCCTCATGGAGGGCGAAATACTTGAAGTCACCGCCGCAGTGCCGCGCAGGGCCGCCGCCCTCATGCGGGAAAAATTCAGCCATAACTCGGTGAGCCTTTTCGGGGACAGGGTCCATCTGGTGACAAAAAGCCTTTCAGATGACAGTCGGCAGGTGAAAAGCCTCTTAAACGGCGAGGGCATGGAGATTGTCTCCATGAAGAAAATCGAACCGGGGCTTGAGGACGTATTTGTTTCGGTTCTGGCGAAAATGGATGAGGCCTGACATGGAAAGTCCCTCAAACGATTTCGCCGTCACCGTGGACGGCCTTGAAAAGCGCTTCGGTGATTTCGTGGCAGTGAACAAGGTGAGCTTTTCGGTTCAAAAGGGCGAAATCTTTGGGTTTCTGGGCCCCAACGGGGCGGGAAAATCCACCACCATAAAAATGCTCTGCGGCATACTGGCCCCAACCACCGGCACAGGGACGGTTGCTGGGTTCGACGTTTTTTCCGAGGCCGAGAAAATCAAGAACCACATCGGCTACATGAGCCAGAAATTCAGCCTGTACGAGGACCTCACCGTTGAGGAGAACATAGATTTCTACTCCGGCATCTACCGCATTCCCAAGGCTAAAAAAGCGGAGCGCAAGGAATGGGTGATAGAAATGGCCGGTCTTTCGCGCCACCGGAAAAGCCTCACCTCCATTCTTTCGGGCGGCTGGAAACAGCGCCTGGCCCTTGGCTGCGCCGTGATCCACGAGCCGCCCATCATTTTCCTGGACGAGCCAACAAGCGGCGTGGACCCGGTTTCCAGGCGAAGGTTCTGGGATTTGATCTACGATCTGGCGGGAAAGGGGGTCACCATCTTCGTCACCACCCATTACATGGACGAGGCCGAATACTGCGACCGGCTGGGCTTCATCTACAGGGGGGAACTGGTGGCCTTGGGCTCCCCGGAAACGCTGAAGGGCCGCTTCACGGCGGGCGACATTTACGACGTGCGCACCGACCGCCCCCAGGACGCTATTTCGGTGGCTGAAAACATGGACGGAGTGCGGGAGGTAGCCCTTTTCGGCAGGGGCCTTCACGTGGTGGCTGCCGGGGATAAGGTAACGGCGAAATCCCTGGCGGGCGGTCTCGCTACGGCGGGGTTTAAAGTGGAAGCCGTGGAAAGGATCACGCCCTCCCTGGAAGACGTGTTCGTGTCCCTTATCGAGGAGCGCGACGCCAGGGACTCCGGGGCGGAAAGCGCGTGACCGGAGGGACGGATTCTGAAGCCTAACAGCCTGTTAAAAAGGCTGGATATGCAGCCTGGATACCAGTCTGCATATTGGCGATGAAATGCTAAGGTTGGCGAACGGCGCGGGAGCAAGCGTACCCGCCCAAGAAATCGCAGAGTTCTTTGGCTAAATCAGGATGTTCGTACGTGGCGGACCGCGCCGTGAAGCCTGGCACAGCAGTTCGCTTTTTTAGACAGGCTGCTAAGGGCCGCCTGGGAGAAAGTCTGCAGTCGGCCCTTTTTTCGGGCATCAGAAAAGGGTGTAGATAAAAGGAGCCACCGCGCTGCCCTGGGTAAAGACTATAAGAAGGCTCAGGGTGAGTAAAACTATCACTATGGGCAAAAGCCAGTAGCGCTTGCGGTGCTTGACGAATTCCCAGAATTCCGCAGCAAGGCTCAAGTTGGTCTCGTCGGGCAGGTTTTGGTCCTTGTCTTTATCTTCCATGGTTTCCTCACATCATCAGTAACGTTTTAAAAACTGTTTCCTGCTCTGGGCTGGCTCGCTCCGGCGCACCCAGTAGGTTTCGGCATCAGGGCTTCCCCGCATGTTAAGAACGCGCTCTTCCGGCTTTAACAGCCGCCGGAGAAGGCCAATGGGAACCACCGCCAAAAAAAAGACCGAAGACAGGATTATGGTGTTGACGGCCACGTTCATGGCCCCGGCGACTTTCAACCACCCCAGGTAAACGGGCCTCATTATGGAGGGCGCTCCGATGAAAAGGAGCATGAGGAACAGGAGGCCGCCGAAAACGCCAAGCATCACGGGCCGGTCCCGCCAAAGGGCAACGCCCGCCAGCGCACCGAAGAAAACAAGCCCGATGGCTCCGAATTTTCGGATGTCTTTAGGTTCAGTCGGGTGAAAATTCATTTCGCCAGTCGCCTTTCTCGGCCCATTCCGGTTGATCCTCCTTGAAGAGCATGGCGTTTTCAAGCACCAGAACGTCCATTTCGGTTCTCATGAAGCAGCGGTAGGCGTCTTCGGGCGTGCACACTATGGGCTCGCCCCGCACGTTGAAACTCGTATTCACAAGAACCGCGCAGCCGGTGATATCCTCGAAGGCTTTCAACACCGCATGGTATTCGGGGGAGTCATCGGCGTTCACGGACTGGACCCTGGCCGAGTAGTCAAGATGCGTTACTGCGGGAATGCTGGAGCGCTTCTCGTTGACCCGCTCCAGCATATTTTCGCTTGGGCCGCCCGAGCACGGAATGCACAGCTCGTCTTTCACCCTGGCCACCAGGAGCATGTAAGGGCTTTCGCAGGAAAGGTCGAAGTAATCGCCGGTGCGCTCCGCCATGACGGAGGGCGCAAAGGGCCGGAAACTCTCCCTGTATTTGATCTTGAGATTCATCACCCGCTGGGTGTCCGGGCTCCTTGGGTCTCCCAAAATACTGCGCCCGCCAAGGGCTCGCGGGCCAAACTCCATGCGCCCGCAAAAATGCCCAACTATCTTTCCTTCGGCGATTTTTTCCGCTATGGCCCGCGCCCTGTTTTCAGGCGAAAGCGCCACGTAAGGATACTTGTTGAGGGAAAGAAACTCCTCGATGCGGCCTGCGCCGAATGATGGCCCAAGCCTTGACGCCTGCTGGCGGTCGCGCCCGAAGGGGCCGGGCCGGTCCTTGCCAAGATAGCGGTGCCACACCGAAAGGGCCGCGCCCAGGGCCCCTCCTGCGTCGCCCGCCGCTGGCTGTATCCAGATTTTCTCGAACGGCCCGTTTTTCAGTATTTTTCCGTTGGCCACGCAGTTTAAGGCCACGCCGCCTGCCATGCACAGATTTTTTTGCCCGGTTTCCCTGTGCACGTGAACGGCCATCTTTGAGATGATCTCCTCGGTGACCGCCTGGATGCTGGCGGCTATGTCCATCTCCCTTTTCGTGATGGGCGATTCGGGTTTTCGGGGAGGGCCGCCGAACAGGGCGTCAAAACGGGCGTTGGTCATGGTGAGCCCGCCAGGAAAATCGAAGTAGTCAAGATTCAGGCGCATGGAGCCATCCGGCTTTACGTCCACCAGGTTCCGAAGAATCAGGTCTTTGTATACCGGCTCGCCGTAGGGAGCCAGGCCCATGAGCTTGTATTCGCCGGAGTTGATCTTGAACCCTGTGAAATAGGTGAACGCGGAATACAGAAGGCCCACCGAGTCGGGAAAATGAAGCTCGGCAAGAAGGTTGATGTCTTTCCCGACACCCGTCCCGTAGCTTGCCGTGGCCCACTCTCCCACTCCGTCCACCGTGAGTATGGCCGCAGATTCAAAGGGCGAGGGGTAAAAGGCCGAGGCCGCGTGGCTCTCGTGATGCTCGGTGTAGAGCACGACCCCCTCGTAGCCGATTTCCCTTTTGATCTCCTTTTTCACGTGGAGGTTGCGGGAAAGCCAGACCGTCATTGCCTTCAGAAATGAGCGAAGTCCCCTTGGCGCGGTTTCCAGGTAGGTCATCAAAAGCCGCTCGAAGGTGAGAAAAGGCTTATCGTAAAAGACCACGTAATTGAGTTCGCTTACGTTTATCCCGCCCTCTGCCAGGCAATATTTCACCGCGTTCACCGGAAAACCGGGGTCGTGCTTTTTGCGGGTAAAGCGCTCCTCCTGGGCGGCGGCGATTATTTTGCCGTCGCTTACAAGGGCCGCCGCCGAATCGTGATAAAAACAGGAGATACCCAGTATGTTCATTAAATTCTTCGCTTGCCGGGGATGAGGAAGTGTTTTGAAGTGAAGGGGGACTTATTCCATAAATTGGGGCGCGTCAACGAATTAACGAGCCGACCCTGCCGCAAGCGATGCGTACAATTTTTCATATCGGTCAACAACACTTGCGATGGAATACCTTGTTTCGATGCGTTTCCGGGCCGCCTGCCCCAAAAGGAGGCGCGATTCTTCGGGCATTTCAAGCAGGCGCGAAAGGCTATCGGCCATTTCCTCCGGGGATCCGGGCGGGACCGTGAAGCCGGTGTCCCCGACCACCTCCCGGCAGTCCCCGACGTCGGTTACAACGCACGGCACGCCTGAACTCATGGCCTCGCCCACCACGTTGGGAAAGCCCTCCCCCAACGAAGGCGAGCACAGAAGGTCCAGCCCAGGATAGAGGCCCGGCATGTCGGAGCGCGGCCCCAGGAGCACGCAGGCGCGGTCAAGCCCGTTTTCCCGGATTCGGGCGGATACTTCCGGGTTTTCCGGGGTAACCCCCTGGCCGCAGAGCACGAAGTGGACCGCCGGCATTTTTCGAGAAAGAATTCCCGCCGCCCGGAAAAAATCCCCGTGCCCCTTCATTGGGTCGAACCTTGCGAAAAGCCCGACAACCGGGGCGTCGTCAGAGATGCCCCACGCGGCGCGGGCGAGTTTTCGTGCTTCAACGTCAGGCCTGAAAAGAGATGTGTCAAAGCCGTTTTCGATGATTTCGGTACGTCTTGGCCGATAGCCCAGTTGACGGTGCATGAGAAGGCCCGCGCTGGAATTGGCCACCACCACGCTTGGGATGAAGGAGAAAAGCGCGTTGGCTTTAACCACCCGCCCGGTGAGCGGCGCGTAGCGGGAAAAATCCATGTTGGCGCACCGAAGGTTCCAGGCCAGGGCGGTTTTTGGGAAAAAGGGCCTGGAAAGAGCGCCAAGAAGGTCGGCGTGATAGAGCCAGGTCATCATGACGTGTGGCCGAAACTCGCGGCAGATTCTGAGAAACCGCCCAAGGCCGGAAATGGCAGCCCTGCCCCGCTGAAGTTCCAGGCTTTCGACGGGTATTCCGGCGTCTTCCATCATGCGGCCCACCTCGCCTGCGGGCAGGAGGCTCACCACGCGGGTGTCGAAGCGTGAGCGGTCAAGGCCGGAAACGACCTTTAAGAGCATCATTTCAGCCCCCCCGACGTCAAGGGAGGTGATGAGGTTCAGGACCCTTGTCATCATGCTTTTACACTGCCGGCAAGGCGGTTTGCAGCAATTTCGGAAGCAGCCTCCATGTAGCGGCGCATTTTGGGAGCCCAGTCCATGCGCGTTTCGGCAAAGCCCCGCATGGCTCCCGAAATGTCCGTGCGCGATGCCTTTTCGGCCATGTCGGCGGCGAAGGCTATAAGGCTTTCGGCGAAAACCGGTGTATCCGCGTTTTCGAGTTTTCTGCAAAAGGGGGAATCGTTCGGCAGGTCCGGGTCGTCGTAGGCATAAACAAAGGGAAGCCCACGAGCCATGTATTCACGGGTCTTTAACGAACAGGCCTCGTTCATGTTCTTGCGGAAAAGAGCCAGGGTGCTTACCCCAAGGCTCATGCGGCCCATGACCCTGTCCAGGGCTTTCCCGGTGAGAACTCCATGAAACCGCAAGCCTACGCGAGGATTGACGAGATTCACGCTTTCGGGCGGGATGTCTCCGATAACGTGCAGGTTGACCCGGACCGCGCCCTCGTAATGGGAGAGCCCGGCGGCCAGGCGATCCAGGCCGTGCCAGGGTTGGAGGGTGCTGGCTATGAAGGCCACGTTCACAACCTGGCCGTCAAAGGGCGCAAATCCGGTCTGTTTCACCTCGTCCACCGTAATGCCGTTGGGTATCACGAAGACCGGGCGGGTTTTCGGATAACCGTGGGCGATTTCATCTTCCGCGATTTCGCCCGTCATGCACACCATCCCCTCGCTTAGGTCCATGCACATGCGGGAGCTTGCCTTTGATACGGCCCAGGCCAGTTTTCTTCCGGCCCCCCAGAGTTCGTCGAAGAGCTTGGTGTGATGCTCGGTCACAAGGGCGAACCTTCGGTTTCTGAACGCCAGCCAGTAAAGGGGCGTGCGGGCCAGGGAGCGAAGGATCACTACGTCGTAACCCGAGAGGGTGTCCGCTATGCATCTGCCCTGGCGTGCGAGTTTTCCGGCCTTGCCCTTTGGAAGATCGAGAAGATGGAAAAAGACGCCTTCCGGCAGGCCCTCGTTTTCATGGTAGGAAAACAGGTGGAAGTGAAGGTCGATCTCAGCCTTGCGGCAGGCCGCGTACTGGGCCGCCACCTTTCGGGTGACGCCGCTTAGCTTGGCGGGATCTTCGATTACGTTGGCGTAGGCGACCTTCATCTAAGTGGCGGACTCACCCAAGAAGTTTTCGGATCGTGGAAAGGAACAGTTCCTGGTTCCTTTCGCCGGCAACCAGGGGGGCCGCTTCGTGGGAACGGCTTTTGAAGGTTGCTATGTCTTCGGCTGACAGCCCGTTTAGGGCCGTCGCCATTGATTCAACCGAAAAATCGCCGGAGACCACGCCGTTCCGGTGCTCCTCAACAAGCCCGCCCATCTCCGGCGCTGGCCACACCGCAAGGGCAAGTCGCGCCTGGATGAACTCGAACACCTTGTTGGGCAGGGCCATTTTCGCATTAAAGCCCGCCGGATACAACAAATAAAGACCCACGTCGTAAGGGTTTATGGTTGAAACGATCTTTTCCAAGGGGACCGGGGGCAAAAACGAGATGCGGGGATTATTGCGGGCCATCTTGCGAAGTTCAGCCCCGTAATCGCTTTCCATGCCCACGAGAAAAAAATCCAGGCTGAATCTTTCATCCAGAAGGCCAATCAGGCTGATCATGTTGTGAAGCCTGCGCTCCTTGTCAGCCGAGCCGTGGTGGACCATACGGACGCGCCCGTCAACGGGTTTCGACGGTGAAAGATCGGCGAAAAAAGGGGCGTTGGTGATGATCCCGCATTTCACGCCGTAATTTTTCTCGTATTCCTTGGCCAAACCCCGGCACACCGTGGTCATTGCCTGGGCGCGCGGAAGGTAAGCGCGGCAGATGTAATCCCAGAAACCGGCCCAGAAGAAGCGGAACGAAAACTTGTCGTCGTACTCGCGGGGGCTGAATTCGTGGGCGTCGTAAAAAAAAGCTGCCCCGCCGGTTTTTGCGAGGCGGGCGGCAATGGGCAGCATCCAGGCGTCGTTGCCGATGACGAGGTCCGCCGGAAGGCCTTCCAGGTCTTCAAGGGCCGCCATCACAAGGGGATGCGTCCAGTAAAAGGACTCGTACATGCGGGCCTTGAGCTTTACTGCGGAGAGCACCCGCCCGGCCCGGCTTCTTGCAAGGTTGGGAAGCCTGATAAAGTCCACTCCCTTTACCGTGGGCGGCGAAAAACCAGCCGCAGTCACCCGGTATTTGCCCGAAAGCCACGAAAGCTGACGGTGGACGCGGGGGTCCCGGTCAAGGTGGGAAAAGGAGAGCACCAGGACCCTTTTTTCGCTCATGGCCCCATGACTCCGCCCGGCATGTTCGCCTTGTGGCGCTCCATGCAGGTTTCGATGAATTTAAGATTTTGAAGGGTCCAGGCGATGGTTTTCGAAAGGCCGTCGGCAAGGCTTATTTTGGCTGAAAAACCGAGGGTTTCACTTGCCTTCCGGGTTGAGCCGAAGCGCTTGCCGCTCCGGTCCCAGTCCCTCTTGGGCAGAAGAACAGGCGGCGTCGGATTTTTCGCCATCAGGTTGATGGTTTCCGCAAGCTCCCGAATGGAGGTTTCCACCCCGCTGGCAAGGTTATAGACACCAGTTGGCTCGCCCTTCAAGGCGCAGAGCAAAAGGCCCTCCACGATGTCGTCCACGTAGATGAAATCCCTGGTGGCGATACCCTCGTTTTCAAGGGTGAGGGGCCATTGCCTGATGGCCCTGTAAATGAAGGTGGGGGTGACGTTGCGCCACACCGTGGCCGGGGTGCCCCGCCATTTTCCAGCGCCCAGCACCTCGCCCGGCCCGTACACGTTCTGGAAACGCGCCTTGACAGCCGGGAGCCCGTGGCGGGCGTGATAATAATTGCAATAAAACTCGCCGATCACTTTCGATATCTGGTAGGGGCTGTCGAGGTAGAGCGAGACCGGGGCGTCCTCCTGGGTGGCCGAGGCCGCCTCGAAGGTCTTTTCCGCCACAGTGCAGCCTGCCGAGGAATAGACGAATTTCTTGATCCGCTTGAAATTCTTCACCCGCTCGCAGAGTTTCAAGGTGGTTAAGGTGTTGTTCTCGTGGTCGGCCAGGGGGTCGGCCATGGAGCTCTGGTTTCCGTGATAGGTGGCCAGATGGAACACGTAGTCCCACTCGTCGGAAAGGCCGCCAAGAATGGAGTCATCGGTGATGGAGCCGGTGACCAGGGTGAGCCTGTCGTCTAAAGGCAGGTTTTCCGGTTCTGAGGAAAGGAGGTTGTCCACCACCAAAACGCAGCTTGCCTCGCTGTTCAAAAGGGCCTTCACGAGGTTCGCCCCCACGAAACCCGCGCCGCCCACCACCAGCACCTTCGAGCCTTCAAAATTTTGCATTTCGCTTCCGTTTGACTTTGGTTTTTATGGATTTCGCCGCAATTTCAAAAGCCGTTTCCCGCCTTTCGCAGCCAGCCTCCAGAACACACACACCGGTCTGCATGAAAAGCCCCAGGGCCGCCAAGAATGCGGGAATGGCCCAGATCAGACAATACCGCCTTTGCTCCTCGACATACTTTCTGGCGTCATGGTTGAATAGCCAGTCTCGCCACCGGGTAGCGATATCGAAATCCCATACCTCATTCTTATCCGGTCCGTAAACATCTTTCAGGCGGCTTATCTCGCCGTCCCCGAAACCAGCCTTTTTATAATATGGTGCGATGATTTCCGGTTTTTTTTCGATCTCGGAAATGTCGTAAGGAATTCCGACCCCGTAATCGGGGTCCAGCACCAGCCATTTCGATGGGTTAACCCTTGCCCTCACCACCACGTGGCCCCCGAGCTTTATGACCTGGGCTTCGATTCCCGCCATTTTCAGGAAGCCATAGAGAGCGAGGGATTCCTGGGAGCAGAACCCGACGCCCCTTTCCACGGCCTTGTACGGGTCTTTGAACTCGTATCTTGGGTCGGTCTCGTCAGACTGATCGAGCCAAATGAGCCAGTTTTCCCTTGCGGAGAGCACGATGTTGAACTTTTCCGGGTCCGGCCCGTCCCAGTAATGGGCCATTGCCTGATTCACGAGGCGATTCAGTTGGACCGCGTAATTTTCGTCGCCCTCCCCTGCCCTTCTCGGTAAGCGTTTCAGAAATTCTTTATAGGTCAGGCTCACGCCAAAGGGCGTGCCCTTGTTCAAGTCATAAATTTCGGGATTTCTGAGGCTGAGATTCCGGCCCGAAAGCGCAAGCAGAAAAAGGCCCGCCCCCGCGAGAATCAGCACAAGGCCCGTCACTCTTTTGAATGGGCTTATGGAGCGCGGTTGGGCGGTCATGATCCCCTTTCAGGGCCAAAAATTGGAACAGGCGCAAAAAAAATCAGCCGGAGGGATGTTCCCCCCCGGCTGACTACCATTTTTCACGGAGTTTTGGCAATACGTCAAAAATCGGACACAGGCCGATCACAAGCGATGAGCCACAAGGCGCGCAAGCGGGTGGCGGCGGAGCGTGCTTCATGCACGTGAGCACGCCGCCCGCGTGGCGCAACACAGTGGGATCGCGCTTGTGGACGGCCTCTTGGACGGACGGTTAAGGGGCCTCTATGCCGAGACGAGCGAGGGTCCCCGCCGTGGGTATGCCCGTGCGGTCGTCCCATCCGAACTCGGCCCAGTAGTTTGACGCAAGGGTCTCCAGGGGAACACTGCGCCCAGCGTTGGCCCCTTCAGTCTGGGGCGGGCGTCCGAGAGCGCGGTTGTTGATTTTGACATCGGCAGGCATCACCTTGTGACGCACGTTGAAGGCCTGGCGTATGGTCTGGATGCGCTCGCCTATTTCTATGTATTCCTCCGGGGTCTTGTTCCAGCCCGTGGCCGCGTTCAGCCAGTCAAAGAAGCGGATGCGTTTGGCCCCGATAAAGGAGCCGAAAAGGCAGCCGCCCGCCCCGTTGATCACGTTCATGTAGCTGGAGCACATCTTGCTCATCACGGCCTGATCCTTGCCGCTCCGGTACTTTAAGCTCTTGGGGTAGAAGAGCCAGGGCTTGGGGAGGCCCTTTATCACCTTCCAGAGCTGGAACATCTCATAATAGAGGTAGGAACCTATGGTGTGCTTGCCCGGCGCGGGTTCGGCAACATAGGCAAGGCCGAACCCCGGATCGTTCCTGGAATCATGCATGGGAAGCTCCTGGCCGCCAGCGCAGACGGCGTAGTCATCGGAGCATTTGCCCAGCTTCCGGGCTGCGGCGGCTGAGCCGTCGGCCAGAAGGTCGCCTATGCCCTCGCGCTTCACCATCATCTCCACCAGGGACTTTATGGCTTCGGTCTTGCCCCAGCCCAGGACGAGGCCGTCGGTGTCCTTTTCGTTTATGATGCCCCGCTCGAAGCATTCTATGGCGAATGCCACAGCCCCGCCGCAGGAGATGGTGTCCATGCCCGCGCGGTTCAAAACCTCGTTCAGATAGAAGATGCTTTCCGCGTCCTCGTTCATGAGAAGGCCGCCAAGGGCCAGCACGGTTTCGTATTCGGGCTTGTGGGTATGGGTGAATTTGCCCGTCATGGAGCAAATTCCGCCGCAGCCCAAGGGGCAGGAAAAGCAGTGGTACTTTTTCGTCTCGCGGGCCGTGAACACGTCCGGGTTGACCGAAAAGGATTTGAGCGCCCCGAAATCCTTGTTGGAGCCCTTCCAGTTCTTGATTGGGCTGTCGCCCATTTCGATGGACACCTGGTTCATGGCCACGGTGCCCCATTTTTTGAGCATGACCTTGTAGAGCATTCCGTCCTGGGCCATGCCGGTGGGAAGGATGCGAAGGAGAGCGCCCACCGGGAAGGTTGCGGTTCCCGGCAGAAAGGGCGGCTGAAACTGCACCCACTTGTTGGTGGCGGCGGAAAGGGCCTTCATTTTTTCCTTGTCAGCCGCCTCGATCTTGGCAGTGCCGGAAACCACCACGGCCTTCAATTTCTTGGAGCCCATCACGGCACCCAGGCCGGAGCGGGCCGCCATGCGTCCGCCGTCGTTGGAAACCCCCGCGATGAGCGAGAGCTTCTCGCCAGCAGGGCCGATGCAGGCCACCTTGGGCTTCTTGTTGCCGGTTGCCCTGGACTGAAGGGCTTCCTCGGTCTCAACAGTGTCCTTGCCCCAGAGGTCGGAGGCGTCCTTCAAGGCCGCCTTGCCGCCGGAGACTTCGAGATACACTGGCTTTTTGCTGATGCCGGTGAAGAAGAAGCCGTCGTAGCCGCTCCGCTTTATGGCCGGTGAAAAATCTCCGCCGCAGTTGGCGTCGCCCCATCCGCCCGTGAGCGGGCTTTTGCCAACCACCATCCAGCGGCCCGTGAAAAGGCTTCCGGTGCCCGTAAGAAGCCCGGAGACGATGCCCAGCATGTTGTCCGGGCCAAGCGGATCCGCGCCCGCCGGGATGTTCTTATAAAGCATGTAAGCGCCAAGGCCCATGCCGGAAAGGTAGTTTTCGTAAACCTCGTCTGGAATGATCTCGTCTTTGATCTCGCCGGTGGTTAGATTCACCACTAAAACCTTGCCCATGTATCCCTTGGCCATGACCTGCCCCCTTCTTTAAGGTTAATTATTTGAAAACAGTCCGGTAAAAAATTGTATGACTATAAATCTTAGCACAAATATCGAAAAAGTCCATGAAACAGTTGATGTGCAAGAATCGATTTTTTCAGGGGAAGTCAATATGTTGCAAAAGGCATAACAACCGGAGGGCGAACGGGAGGGGGGGCTAATTTTGGTTTGAATCTTCATTGTCAAGCAAGTCTGCTACCTTTGCAATCAGTCTCTCCTTCAAGTTCTTGCAGGTTGAATATTCTTCATAGCCAATTTGAGCATGAATAACATCCGCTTCAGTAAACGTTCTGGGAATTTCCCCTTTAATCCACCTTTCAATCTGGTTTTGTGCTCTTTCATGCAAGGCTTCCCTGCTAGACAGGGCCTCCCGCTTTTTATACATTTGGCCTGCACTGAGCGGTAGCGGGTAGCGCCCAGCCCATACGGAGCACTTTTCAAGAATCCCGCAATAGAATTCTTCCTGATCTGATAATGTAAAATGCGCATCCTTCGCCAATTTCACCAGACAATGTCCAATGATATTTTTTGGCACTTCAGTTGCGTATGGATTGGAAAGTTTGAATTCAGCAAGGATTATACACTTCAGCAGGTTCTCAAAACCATAAGCCCATAGCATCCTTTGGACACGGAAATTAAAGCAACCCCGTTTTACCAAGTCATCAGAGAAGAGTGCAGTCAGTTGTTCGTCGGAATGAAAAATATTTACCATCTTGCGCTGTTCAAAATGATAGAGTACCTCCGCGCTGTAGAAAAGATTTAGCGCTTCATTCCGCCAGACCTTGAGGTTTTGCAGGCAAAAAGTTTTCTCAAAATTGAATGAGTCTGACTTGTCTTCGTATTTACACATAATAGTTCCAGCCCCAGTTTAAGGGTTTATTCATAAATGTGGACATGAACTATATTTACAGCAGGGGAATTCTTCCTGGGAGCGCGGGCGTCCCGCCCGCTTTTACAATACAATGCGGGCGGGACGCCCGCGCTCCCAGGGGGATAAGTTCCCCCTCAATTTTATGTAAAAGCTAAAAATAGATGTACTTCCGCAGCTAAACGGAACGCCCCAAGGTTACGGCGTGATGACGATTTTTCCCATGGCGCGGCCTTCTTGCAGATGGAGCAAGGCTTCCGGGACCCGGTCAAGGGTAAAGGTGCGGTCGATGACGGGGGTGAGCTTTCCTTCTTCAAGGAGCTTCGCAAGATGGGCCATCGCCTCCCCCTTGCCGGGCATGGGAGCGCGAAAGTCCGGCAGGTGGCGGTCGAACCGCGAAAGGAAAAGGAGTTTGAAGGCCCTTGGCACGCTTCCAAAAACACGGCCGGTCGCCTTGCCGTAATGATCGTGGCCTATGAAGATGTATTTCCCGGCGGGTTTCAGAGCGCGTTTGCAGGCTTTAAGCGTCAGGTTGGAGGCCACGTCTAATATGATGTCGAAGCGCTCACCGCTTTGGGTGAAGTCCTCCCTGTTGTAATCAATGACGCGGTCTGCGCCGAGAGAGCGGATCATCGAAAGTTTTTCGCCCTTATCCACCCCGGTCACCCGCGCTCCCCAAGCCTTGGCAAGTTGCAGGGCAATGGAGCCCACGCCGCCGCCCGCACCGTTGACCAAGACGCTCTGCCCCGGCCGGACCGGCCCGCCCATAAGGAGGTTCAAAAAGGCGATGTAGCCGGAAGTCGGAACGGATGCGGCCTGTTCAAAGGTTATGCCTTCAGGCTTTTTCGCCAGGGCGTCCTGGGGAACGGACACGTACTCGGCATAGGCTCCGCCGTTTTTCCACTGGAACTCCATGCTGGTCTCGCCAAAAATCTCGTCGCCCAACCCGAACCGGTCGACACCTTTACCCACAGACTCCACAACCCCGGCCATGTCGATTCCCGGGACCGGATTTTTGGGCCGAAGCACCCCTCCGCCCATGAGGCGAAGGACCCAGGGCCTGCCGGTCACCGCGTGCCACACGTCAGGATTTACCGAAGCGGCGCGAACCCGCACCAAGACCTCGCCATCCCCCGCGACCGGCCTGTCGATCTCCCGGATGCGCAGAACCTCGGCTGGCGGGCCGTACTTGTCCTGAACAACAGCCTTCATCCTATTCCCTTTTGAATGCTTAAGACATGGAAGGCAGACGGGCCTTTCGGCAACGGCCCGTTTTGAAACGGGAACAATGCCATATATTGCGGCCCGTCAAAACGGCCAACATCGATTTTTATCAAGCTCTGCCCGGCTACCTGCGATCATGCGAAGCAAGCGGGGTGCGCCATTTCTCGCCGTTGAAGCTCCACTTGCCGGGGATGCCCGAACGGCGGGTGTGGACCGGGTTTTTCACCCATTCCAGAAGCTCGGTGTAGGCATCGTAAACCCGGCGGAAGGTTGCGGCGTCGCCGTCGGCGTCCGGGTGGTGCTTCAAGGCCTGCTTTCTAAAGGCCGTCTTCACTGCGGAAAGCGGGTCCGGGCCTGAAAGGGCGTCCCTGTCTATGCACAGCACGGTGAGGAGCCTCGATCCCACCCTTGGGGAACTCTTCCTTATCGGAAGGACTCCGGCAAGGTTTTTCGACTGGAACTCCGCCCGCTCAAGCACCACCTGGGCCGCGTGGACCCTGCACCGGCGTTTGTCGTGCTCCTTCCACCAGGCCCGGCCAAGGTGCTCGTTCATGGAGATAAGGTCGGTGGCCGGGTCAAGCCCCGGCGTCCTTTGCCAGAAGTAGGTGAAAACCCGGTCCTGGCCCCACACCACGACGTTCAAGACAAGTGTCGTGCCCGTGAAGGAGAAGGACGCGCAGCGAGTGTTCATTGCCCTTAAAAGGCAGGCTGTTACCGTGAGCTTGTCCATAAGGCGGCGGCGGCAGTCCATGTCGCAGTAACGCCGCCTGCTCTTTTCGATCACCGCCCCGCAGGACCGGCACCGCCTTGGGCCGGTTTCGGGCCGAAATGGCGCCAGGGGGCGCAGAACCTGTTCTGGCGGTTTCATCGTATCGGTTGCGGCGCTCCCTGGGGAAACTGTGAGGGCGCGGGCGGCCCTGAGGGGCGGATGGGGGCGGCCATGGCTCCGGGAATTCCCCTGGCGGCGTTTTGGGGAACCATGTTGGGATCGAGCTGAATGGCTTTCTGGATGTGCCACGCGCCTTTCTGCGGCTCGTTCAGATACTTGGCCAGTATGAGCCCAAGCTCCTTGTGGGCCACGGCCCAGTCGGGCTTTAAAGCCAGGGCCTTTTCGAGGGAAGCCCTGGCAAGGCGGAAATTATTGGTCTGCTCGGCCATCTTGGCAACGTTGAAATGAATGAGGGGGCTGTCCGGGTTGTAGACAGCCGCGAGCTGGAAGGATTTCAGGGCCTCGGCGTGCTTGCCCTGGCGCATGAGCACGTTTCCTATGTTGTTGTAGGCCTTGTCGTAGTCGGGCTTTATGGCGAGCACGCGGTTGTAGACCTCAAGGGCCTCGTTGTAGCGCCCAAGGCTTCCGTAGGCCACGCCGATGTTCAAAAGCGCGTTCATGTGGTTGGGGTTTTCGGCGATCACCCTTTTGAGGGATTCTATGCCCTCCTCGAACCTGCTTGTCTCGATGTAGGCCCGCCCCTTGTAGGAGTAAATCCGGACCCTCTGAGGATGGTATTTCAGGGCCACGTCCGCCCAGTGCAGAAGGCCCTCCCAGTCCCCGGCCTGCTCGGCCCCGGTCACCTTGAGATAGGCCTCGTCGGCCTTGATCCAGCGCGCGTTCTGCCAACTCCAGAAGATGAAGGCCGGAAACAGCACCACACATGCGGCAATGGCCGCTTCACGCGACAAGGATATCGTGCGGGGCGAGGTCAGGCGGCCAAAAAAGGCGGCGGCTTTCCCGAATTTTTGCGCGGGCGCGGCCTCCGCCTCCTCATGCGGCAACCTTTCCAGCCAGGCGGACAGAATTCCAAGGTAGGCCATGAAAACGAAAACCGGAACCGCCCTCTGAAAGGGAAAGCAGAACTGGGCGTTGACGCATATTCCGATAAGGGCCGCGAAGGCGGAAAGTATCATCACCCGGTCATCATGCGTAACCTGGGTGGCTTTCATGAGACGCCGGAAAACCCCGACCACCGCAAAACCGAACCACAGGAGGAATATCACGCCCACTATGCCGAGTTCCGCGAAGGCCTGGAGAAAGTCGTTGTGGACGTTGTTAAGCTGCTGGTCCTCGGAGAAAATCTTATCAACGCTGCTTTTTCTTATGTAGAGGGGATAGACGATCTTATGGTTTGCCAGCCCCACTCCGAACCAGAAGTGATCCAGGATCATGGGGATGGTGTTTTTGTATATGGCCCACCGAAGCTCCTGGGAGGGGTCCAGGTTGGAGCGCATGGGGGTGGCCGTGGGAGCCGGGGCCGCGCCGGAGGCTGCGGCAAGGGGGTCTGCCGTTACGGCTGGAGCGGCTGGCTCCGGGGCCTTTTCCGTCCCGAACTTTTTGAGAGCCTCTCCGACGGTTATTCCCACCCGGTGGGAGATGTCGTCCATCTGCCAGTCAAAGCCGTATTGGGACACGTTTATCATGACCGCGAAAACCAGGAAGGACGCCACTGCGGCCACTGCCTTCATGGGATTGACCGAGCCCTTCACGCCGTTTGCCATGATCCTCGTGACCAGGGGCGGCAGAAGATAGCAGGCCAGGAAGACCGCCTCGATGAAAACGGCTATCCAGGCGGCGCGGGTCTTGGTGTAGATCAAAAAGACGTTCATGAAGGCAAGGGCTACGGCCACCGGCCAGAAGACCACAGGACGCCTGTCCCGAAGGAAGATACCAAAACCAAGGGGAATAGTGAGAACCGCGTAATGGGCCGCCATGTTCTTGTTGGCGAAGGTTGCTGCGGGAATCACCACCTGGGGTACCCGATCAAGGCCGAAAAAAACGTCGGCGATCCTTAAATACTGAAGAACACCCAGGAGGCATACAAGCACCCCGGACACGAAAAAAAAGACCAGGAAAAGGTAGGGATGCCTTTCATTGTCCTTTAAGACGGACGCGGTGAGCACCAGGGCCGCACCGGAAGCAGCCCATGCGTACCAGGTCTGAATCGCGTCGAACTTGTTGGGGGACCAGGAAACCGAGATCAGCGCCCATGACACAAAAAGCAGGAAGGGCCAGAAAAAAGGTGTGAGCCTTAAGAAAAATTTGCCCGAGGAAAGGCCCAGGGCCGCCATGACTCCCAAAAAAAGAATCAGCCCGCACTGTATCCATGCCCCTTGCGGCAGATTTGCGAAATCATAGATATCCGTGCCGATTATGAAGGGGGTCAGGGCCATGAAAACGCCGAAGGCCAGGGAAAGATAAGCCATACGGTTGTCGGTTGGGCTTTGGCCGCCGGAAGCGACCGCAATTTCAAGGCTTCTTAAAGCCTTTACTACTTCCTTCTCGCTCAAATCCAGCGCCCTGGCAATGTCCTTGGGGGTCATGGACCCCGCGTTACGCTTGATGAATTTCAGTTTTTTGTTTGAAAGTTCCACTTTTCGCCCTCTGGTTTTTTCAATGGCGTTTCAACCCTTCCGGGACCCAAAACCGGAAAAGGGACCATATCAGAAATTATTGCTTAATTCAAAAAAGATTGAAAATCATCAGGTCTGTCGAGTTGCGGGGACCAACCAAGGCTGGAGCATATCTGAGACCGGAAAATACTGGTGAAAGTTGAAAAGTCAAGCTGTTTACGTCCCGTTACATTTAATTCAAGAGGCTTTTTATATCGTGCATGCGATACCAACCAACCCGCACCAAGACACGACAACAGAATGCCAAGTCGGCCCATCCTGTTCTGGTTGACGTCATGGCCAGCATTTTAGAGGAAAAACGGCAAAATCTCGGATTGATTGATGTAATTGCAGGTAACGCTATCCGTGATCCGATAGTGAAAGATACATCTATTCTATTACATTGGAATAAATGGCATAATCAGTGCAATTCCAAAAATAAAATAGCAAACATAAAAAAATATTATGGTGATAAATGATGCTATCAAAATATGTTTTGTTATTCCATATTTATTTAGTAAAATTATATTTAACAACGAAATTATAAATAATAAAAGTTGCCATTTACGAAAATACATTATACAAAATATGGTAGGATTTGGTAAAAATGATAATTGTTGCTGTTCAATATTTATTATAAGAATATGACATATCTCAATAAAAATAACTAATGAAACAAAACCGCTAATAGTTGCCATCATTAAAAAAAATTTAATCTGATTGTTAGTATTCATCACAGTTATCCTGAAATTCTCATATTTTTTATGGGCGCTTTTAAAAACCTTCGGCGATTCAATCAAATGTCGTTTCCGGGATTTTATTCATCCCCGAATTTTTCAGGCAAAAGGACCGGAATCATGATGGTGATTTCAGAGCCGCCGTCCGGGGCAGCCTGTACATGGAAGCTTCCGGGAATTTCCGCCGCAGCCTTTCTTATTTCCGAAATCCACGAAGCCTTGGCCGGAATGGAGCCTTCCCCCCCGTAAACCGCCGAAACCACTATGGTCCCCTTGCTTCGCCGGGTTGCAAGGCGCATGAGGGCCTGGCTGCCTTCCGAGGGCCCCATGAGGGCCTGGGCCATCCTGACCGCCGAGCCCAGGTCGGCCATTGTATGGGGAATGCGCGGCGAAAGCGAAAGAACGATCTCGTCGCCCCCGGATATCCCGGCAACCTGCCTGATGCACTCGTTCAGGTTCACCGCCTGCCTTCTTTCCCTGCCGCCACGCAAGGACAGATTACACGCGCCGTTTGACTCAAGGCTCCTTCCCTCTTCCATCAGCGCGGCCCATGAAACGACGAAAATGGACTTGACCTGGCCGTCGCCGTCCCAGACCGGCGTATTGACGGCGTTGTAACGGCCGATTTCCCCGTTTTTTCTGATCGCGTCCACGGTGCAGAAGGAGTCGTCCCCCAAAAGGCATTTGGAAAAGGCGTCCGCCACCTGCCCCTGGGAGTCGGGATGGACGAAAAAAAGAATGCTGTTTCCGACAACCTCGTGCGGCTCGTATCCGCTTTCGGTCAGAAAGGCGCGGTTGACGGCCCTTATGTGTCCGTCAGGCCCAAGATGGATCACGGGCCGGGGCAGGGACGACAACTGCCCTTCCCCGCCAAGTTCGGCGGCCATCTTTTCCCTGAACCGGTTTTCAACAAAGTTCATGACAAGTCGCAATCGAAGGGTATGGGTATATTGGACCCGGTTGACCGGGCTTTTTCATTATCAGTGAAACTCTTTGAAAAAATCGAATGGAGAAAATGACGGTCCTGCAAAAAGGCAGAAGGCCAAAGGCCCAGCCTTTTTTAACGGGCTGATAAGCCGCAAGGGCTTTATGGCAACCTCGTTAGGCTTTTTGCGGACTCGTCAACAGGAAGGGAATTTCAATACGAAGGCCCGTCCGTCAGCCCTGCCAGGAAACAAATTTCCTTGCCCAGGACTCACCCCCCGTGTATCCTTATATAACGCTTGGCCCGCACCAAGTCAATCAGGCGTTATCATGATGGCCAATTTTAAACCACGCGGGAAAAATGACGGTGCAGGAACCCATCGCCATAACTTACATCTTCAGCTTCGACGATGGAAAGACGGAAATTTTCCCCCTTTCCTTCCACGCCGAAACAATGAACCTTGTCGGGCCGCTTCCCAGGGTCGCCCCGAAGTGGGCCGAACTTTCCTTTCACAAATGTCCCCACTGCCCTCTTTCCACCGCCACCTGCCCGGTCGCGGCGGCCCTTTCCGAAGTGCTTGCTGGTTTTGACGGGCGAAGGTCTTATGACCCGGTACTCCTGGAGGTCACTTCCAGGGAGCGCAAGGTCACTGCCCAGACAACCCTGCAAAGGGGCTTAAGCTCCATGATGGGTCTCATCATGGCCACCGCCGGGTGCCCGCACGCGGCCTTTTTGAAGCCCATGGCAAGGTTTCACCTCCCTTTGGCAGGCGAGGCCGAGACCCTCTACAGGGCCACCTCCATGTATCTTCTGGCACAGTACTTCAAGGCAAGGGACGGCCAGGCTCCCGACCTTTCACTTGCGGGCCTGGAAGAACATTACGGGGCCATGGAGACGGTGAACATTTCAATGTCCAAGCGCCTTCGGGCCGCCATGGCCACCGACCCGGCGGTGAACGCAGTTATAATCCTGGACACCTACGCCAAGCTCCTGCCCTTTTCCATATCCGAGTCCCTGGACGTGGTCCGGCCAGCTTTCGGAGATTACCTGGCGGACAGGGGCAAACCCGGCTGAGACTGCTTATCATTCCATATCCGTTTTTGTTTATAGGGAAAAACATGCCTTATCTTATGGTTACCACCATATGCTAAGTCTTTCACGAAAAAGCCCCGCATCATCTGGTACTGAAACATCCATTTGGAACTACTGCAAATTCCCACTTTATACCGATTGATTTCAGGTTTGGCTTCACATAATGTCCCGCCATCCTGATCATCGTAATAGTTTGCTTTACGTTCGGCCCTGGCCCCCAACATCCCAAAGGCTGCGTTGGCGCTTTCATGATCAGGACGAGTTACGGTGCGTTGCGCCGGAAACTCCACCTGCACAGGGGTGCCCCGGCCCGGGGGTCACCCCTGTGTCGTTTTTGCCTCACCCTTTCGCCTTCCTCCAAATCGCATTCCCCTTCCTTTCGGCTTTCCCATCAACACTTTCCCATCAAAATACTTGACAAAACCGGTTTCATCGTTCAACATTTGAACGTTCAAGAAATGAACGGATGGAATCATACGCCATGAATTTTGAAGATTTGCGCACGCTGAAAATTCTTGAGGAACTGGAAGGCCCCCACGCGCCAAGCCAGAGGGACGTAGCCAGAAGCCTGGACATCTCCCTGGGTCTCGTGAACGCGTTCGTCAAACGGCTTGTTCAGAAGGGATATTTCAAGGTCACAACCATCCCCCGAAACCGCGTGAAATATATTTTAACCCCCAAAGGCATGGCCGAGAAAACCCGGCTCACATGCGAATACATCCAGTATTCAATCCAGTTCTACAAAAGGGCCAGGGAGCGCTTTTCGGCGCTTTTCTCGGAGCTTGCCGCCCAAGGCGTAAAAAGCGTGGCGTTCTACGGGGCGAACGAGCTTTCCGAGATAGCCTCGGTATCCCTTGTCGAATCCAAACTCTCCCTGGTGGCTGTGGCGGACCCCGAAAAGGCGGGAAAGCATTTTCTGGGCCTTGTCGTGGCCGATCCGGCGTTCCTTTTAAGCACGCGCTTTGACCGGATAATCGTTACGGACCCCGGAGCCGGTGCGCAGGCATCGGCAACGCTTGAGGCTGTGGGCGTTCCGGTCGAAAAAATACTCGTGGTTGATCCTGTCTGAAACCGAATTCATCGAAAGGGAAAATTCTCATGGCGACACCGGGTGTGGCCGTCATCGGCGCGGGATACTGGGGGAAAAACCTGGTCCGCAACTTCGCAGCCCTTGGGGCCTTGAAGGTGGTATGCGAGAAAAACGAGGCGCTTTCCAAGGGCTTTTCGGAAAAGTATCCCGACGTTTCCATCTGCCTTGCCGTGAACGAGGCCCTTTCAAGGCCCGACGTTGACGGCGTGGTGATTTCAACCCCAGCGGAGACCCACTTCACCCTGGCCCGCGAGGCCCTTCTTGCCGGAAAGCACGTTTACGCCGAAAAGCCCCTCACCCTGGACGAAGCCGAGGCGCGCGAACTCATCGCTCTTGCCGCCGAAAAGAACCTCGTCCTCATGGTGGGGCACCTTCTTCAGTATCACCCGGTTTTCGTGACCTTGAAGAATATGGTCCGGGCTGGCGAGCTTGGGCGCATCAACTACATCTACTCCAACCGCCTTAACCTTGGAAAAATCCGGCGCGAGGAAAACATACTCTGGAGTTTCGCCCCCCACGACATCTCCATGATACTGTCCCTTGCCGGCGAGTTTCCGGTAAACGTAATGGCCACGGGCGGAAACTACCTTCACCAGAAGATAGCGGACGTCACCACCACCCACATGGAGTTTCCCTCCGGCCTTCGCGCCCACGTTTTCGTCTCCTGGCTCCATCCATTTAAAGAGCAGAAGCTCGTGGTGGTGGGCGACCAGAAGATGGCGGTTTTCGACGACACGAAGCCCTGGAAGGAAAAGCTCACCCTCTACCCCCACACCATCCACTGGGAGGGCAACGTCCCGGTTCCCGAAAAGGCCGAGTCGAGCTTCGTGGAAGCTCCCGAAGGCGAGCCCTTGAAGGCCGAGTGCGCGCATTTTCTCTCGTGCATGGCGGAACACAAAACGCCCTTAACCGACGGGCGCGAGGGACTTGCGGTGCTCACGGTTTTGAACGCAGCCCAGAAATCCCTCAACAACGCGGGCTGCGCAGTCTCCTTCGAGAAGGCCCCGGAGGCGAAACCCGAAGCCGCCAAGCCAGATTTCTTCGTCCACGAAACCGCACTGGTGGACAAGGGCGTAACTCTTGGCAAAAACGTGAAGGTCTGGCATTTTTCCCACGTTCTTTCGGGAACGGTTGTTGGGGACGGCACCAACATCGGCCAGAACGTGGTGGCGGGGCCGGACGTCACCATAGGAAACGGCTGCAAAATCCAGAACAACGTGTCGGTTTATAAGGGCGTAACCCTTGAGGACGGCGTGTTCTGCGGCCCCAGCATGGTATTCACCAATGTTTACAACCCCCGCGCCTTCATCCGCCGCATGGAGGAGCTTAGGCCCACCCTGGTGAAAAAGGGCGCGACCCTTGGGGCCAACTCCACCATCGTGTGCGGAGTCACCATAGGCAGCTACGCCCTTGTTGGGGCGGGCAGCGTTGTCAACCGCGATGTGCCTGACCATGCCCTGGTGGTCGGCAACCCTGCTAAACAAATCGGCTGGGTGTGCGAGTGCGGGGTGTCCCTGGATCAAAAGGGCGACTGCTCCGGCTGCGGCAGACACTACGACCTCGGTCCGATCAAGGGCAAAAGCGTCAAATAGGGGCGAAAATCGCATGAAGCTCATGACCGTAATCGGGGCCCGTCCCCAGTTCGTGAAGGCTGCGGCGGTCTCCCGCGCAATCGCCAAGCATAATCAGAGCACCGGAGAATTTGACGGGATAATGGAAATCATCGTTCACACGGGCCAGCATTTCGACCGCAACATGAGCGACGTATTCTTCGAGGAAATGAAAATCCCCCGCCCCGATTACTTTCTGGACATTCATTCCCTTTCCCACGGGGCCATGACCGGCCAGATGCTGGAAAAGATCGAGGAATTGATTTTACGCGAGAAGCCGGATTTCGTACTGATCTACGGGGACACCAACACCACCCTTGCCGGGGCTCTTGCGGCGGTGAAACTCCACGTTCCCGTGGTCCATGTGGAGGCGGGCCTCAGAAGCTTCAACCGCAGAATGCCGGAGGAGATCAACCGGGTGGTTACCGACCACGTTGCGAACATCCTGATGTGTCCCACCCGCGCCGCCGTGGAAAACCTCGTGATAGAGGGAATAGTTGACCAGCCCTTCCAGCCGGGGGGCGTGCGGGTGATAAACAGCGGCGACGTTATGCTGGACGCAGCCCTTTTCTATTCCCGATACGCCCCGCCCCTTGAAGAAGCCGTAAAAGACGAGCCCATGATAGCGGACATCGCCGACATTCCCTTTGCCCTGGCCACGGTTCACAGGGCCGACAACACCGATGATCCGGAAAGGCTTAAGGGAATTTTCGCGGGGCTTGCGGCAATCGGCAAAACAACACCGGTCGTAATGCCTCTTCACCCGCGCACCAGGGCGAAACTCAAGGACGCCGGTATCGAGCCTGAGTCTTTCTACCCGGAAATCCGGATAATCAAGCCTCTTGGGTATCTTTCCATGCTTAGCCTTCTTACGGGCTGCAAGCTGGTGCTTACCGATTCCGGCGGGCTTCAGAAAGAGGCGTTTTTCTACAAAAAGCCATGCGTGACACTCCGCAGTGAAACCGAGTGGGTGGAGCTTTGCGAGTTGGGCGCGAACCTTCTGGCAGGAACCTCCTGCCAAAAAATCCAAGATGCCGCGCTTGCCATGCTGGAAAAATCGCCTGATTTTTCCTCCCTGCCATACGGAGAGGGCCTGGCTGCCGACAACATGGTTAAATTTCTGGCCGGGCTCAATGCCCCGTCTTTTTTCGCAAGGCCCGACGCCAAGGATTTTCCATAATGGAAACGGCCCTGAACAATTTTTCCGAAACAGGCGGAAACCAGTCCCAGGAAGTGGTGGTGACACCCGACCGCGACGTGCTCTCCCTTGGCCTGAAAGAACTCTGGGCGTTTAGGGGGCTGGTCTATTTTCTGGCCGCCCGCGACATAAAGGTTCGCTACAAGCAGACGGTTCTTGGCGCAAGCTGGGCCATTTTGCAGCCGGTATTCACTATGCTGGTTTTTTTCGTGATATTTTCCCGTGTGGCCAAAATCCCTTCCGACAACCTGCCCTACCCTCTTTTCGCCTTCTGCGGGCTGGTTCCCTGGACCTTTTTCGCAAATGGACTGAATCACGCGTCCCAAAGCCTCGTAAACGAGAGCAACCTTTTAAAGAAGGTCTACTTTCCGCGCCTCGTTGTGCCGGTCTCGGCCATGCTGGTGGGAAGCGCCGACCTTGTTCTCGCTTTTTCGGTGCTTGTCGTAATGATGATCTGGTACGGCGCGGCTCCGTCGTTCAACGCGGCCCTGATAGTCATTCCGCTCATCCTGGCCTTCGCCACCTGCCTCGGAACCGGGCTCTGGCTTTCGGCCTTGAATGTACAGTTCCGGGACATACGCCACGTGGTGCCCTTTTCCATCCAGGCCTGGATGTATCTCACACCCATCGCCTACCCTGCAAGTGTGGTGCCGGAGCGGTTCAGGATGATCTATGCCATAAATCCCATGACCAGCGTGGTGGAAGGTTTCCGGTACGCACTTCTTGGGCGGGGTACGCCATTCGGGGCTGAGACAGTCGTATCGGCGGGCATGGCGGCCCTGCTCCTATTATCGGGCCTTCTTTATTTCCGCAAAATGGAAAAAAGTTTCGCGGACGTGGTGTGATATGACTATCCCCTATGCCATAAAAACCGAGAACCTGGGAAAGCGCTACCTCATAGGCCGCGCCCAGCCAACGTACCGCACCCTGCGCGACTCCCTGGCCGAGTCCGTGAAGGCACCCTTTCGCAAAGCCACCAACCTTTTGCGGGGCCGGGCAGGCGGGGCCGCTGATCTTTCTGAAATTCTGTGGGCGGCGCGAAACATCAATCTTGAAATCGCCCAGGGAGACGTTGTCGGCATAATCGGCAAAAACGGAGCCGGAAAGAGCACCCTTTTAAAGCTCATCGCCCGCATCACCGCCCCAACAGAGGGAACCCTGCGCTTGCGGGGCCGGGTGGGCTGCCTTCTGGAAGTTGGCACCGGCTTTCACCCCGAACTGACGGGCCGTGAAAACATATTTCTGAACGGCGTCATCCTGGGTATGACGAAGGCCGAGATAGCCGCCAAGTTTGACGAGATAGTGGCTTTTTCGGAAGTTGAAAAATTCCTGGACACGCCAATAAAGCACTACTCCAGCGGCATGACCGTGCGCCTTGCCTTCGCGGTGGCCGCGCATCTCGACCCGGAAATCCTGCTGGTTGACGAAGTCCTTGCGGTGGGTGACGTGGCTTTCCAGAAAAAATGCATGGGAAAAATCGGCTCCATCGCGAAAACCGGACGCACCGTAATTTTCGTATCCCACAACATGAGCGCCATAGGCCAACTCTGCAAAAGGGGAATCTGGCTGGATAAAGGAACCGTGATCGACGACGGACCCGCCCAGCAGGTGGTTTCCCGCTACCTTTCACAGACCCTCGAAAGCGGCGGGCAGGCGCGCTGGGAGCCGGGCGACCGGCCCGGAAACGGCAAGGCGGAAATAACCTCGGTAAGGCTTCTGGATAAGGGCGATACCCCTGTTGGCGAGATCAACATAAGCGAGCCATGCACGGTTGAAATCGGCTTCACGGTTTTAAAGGACGGGGCCCGCGCCCAGTTTTCGGTTGTGGTGTTCGACGACCGGGGCTCGGAAATCTTCGCGTCATTGAGCAATTCCGAACAAAATTTCCACGGAAAGCCCCTTTCGCCGGGTAACTACGTAAGCCG
Organism: Deltaproteobacteria bacterium; assembly: GCA_016235345.1. NCBI lineage: Bacteria > Pseudomonadati > Myxococcota > Myxococcia > Deltaproteobacteria bacterium. The sequence continues at coordinate 68,437 of JACRLG010000014.1, forward strand.
CTGCACCCTGTACGGGGACCTTTTCAACAACGGGCGCTACCACGTCACCATCATAGGATCGGGCCTCTATTACGGGGAGGGCTTCCGGGCCGACCACTGCCTCTCCTTCGAGGCCCTGGACGACGGCAAGCTCCGGGGCGACTACATGGACATGTACGGCGGGGTCCTTCGTCCTCGCTTTGCCTGGATCACCCAACGGATTTAGCTGTAAGTAAAAATTTGGCGCTGATTTCACCATACCGGGATACATGTAATAATGAGTGGCTTGTTAAATGCGCCGTATATTCGGAAAAGATCAGACGGCATAGATTTTCTGCGCGGTGTTTTTGCGATGTGGGTTTTGATTTCTCACCTTGTTCCATGGGCGGCTGTTGTGAGAGGAAGAACCCTTGAAAATTTCTGGGAAAAAGGCCTTCGTTTGCTGATTAAGATTTTCCAAAACAACGGAGAACTTCATCCTGCGGTTTTGGGTTTCATAGTTCTGTCCGGCTACTGCATTCATCGAAACGGGGCGAGAAGCGGTGTGCCATTCAGCATTCCAGGCTATTCCATACGGCGCTTTTTCAGGATATGGCCGGTCTACGTTCTGGCTGTGGTGGTTGGCGTCGCGTGTTACATTGGAAGCTCCAATGAAAATGCCGCAATTGCATCCTCCCTAACAGCTACGACCAATATTGCATGGCCGGGCATTCTATCCAAGCTGACGGGCATTTCGGTTTTTTATGCGCCGCTTCACATGGGCTCATTTCAGGGAAACGCCCCGCTGGTGACCGTGATGGTTGAAATATGGCTCTATGTTTTATACGCTCTCGTAATAGTTTATCTGCGTAATGGGGGGCGTCAGAAAATTGCTCTTGGCATAATTGCGGCAATTTTCCTTATCGCCCTCACATTTGTTGCAAAACAGCCGCTTCTTATGAACTGGTGGAACAACGGCTCGCTTTTCTCTTTTGCGCTATATTGGTGGATAGGCGCTCTGTTTGTCCGCGATAATCCAATTCCGCGAAAATTCGTTGCCGGCATTTTCACAATATGGCTGATGCTTACCCTGTTTTTTGTTTCAGGCAATGTCGGCTCCGGCGTATTCATGGGATTTTTGACTGAATTCAGGAAAATTTTGCTGGCAGTCCTTTTCGGGATATTGATTTTTCGCATAGATCATTCGGATCATGGATGGTATGCCGCAGGAAGCAGAGTGGGGGTTGCCGGATACAGCATTTATGCCTTGCACGCCCCGCTTCTGATCTTTTTTCTGATTCACGGCGTAAATTATTGGGCTGTAATGCTTTTTACCCTTGGAATTGCGTACATGATTTTCCGTTTGTACGAAAAACCACTGACGGAGCTGGGCAAAAGGCTTTCAACCAGTCTTAACCGGATGGAAAACAAGGCGTCCCAGGTTGTCGTTTCAAAAGCGTCAGCAAGGGATTAACCCGGTTTTTCTCCGGCCATAAAACGTGCAAATGACTTTTAGACGCAAGGCGGACGGCGTGTTGGAGGCGTACTGATTTCATGGCAAACGGCGGGAAAAAAAACATCCTGGTGGTCTATTTCTGCGCCACCCCGCGTCTTCGCCCCACCACCCGTGAGCACCTCTACTGCTTCCGGGAATATTCCGGCCACAACTGTTATTACGTAAACGTGGCCTTCATGCCCGTTCCGAAGCTCGTGTGGAAAATCCCCTTCGATCTGGTTATCTTCGACACGCTTTTTCTGTGCACCCGCTGGAACAGGGAGGGCTTTTTGCGCCTGGCGGAAAAGGTGTCGCTCCTAAAAGCCCTTGACGCTCCGAAAATCGGCCTTCCCCAGGACGAGTTCATTTCAACGGACATCCTGTGCGATTTCGTGAACCAAATGGGCCTTTCAACGGTATTTTCAGTGGCCCCGGAATCGGAATGGCCCAATATCTATAACACGGTCGACCGGGACAGGGTGAAATTCCATCGCGTGCTGACGGGCTATCTTTCCCGGCGGGTGCTTTCCACAATCGCCCGATTCGGGAAAAAGGGCGTTCCCCGAAACATCGGCATCGGCTACCGCACCGCAGGAAAACCTTATGCATGGTTCGGTCGGCACGGATTTTTGAAGCAGGACATAGCAGACCTTTTCCTCGCCCGCGCCCCCCAAAAGGGCATCAAAGTCGATATCTCAACCAGCAACGCGGACACCATTTTAGGCGACGATTGGTACAGGTTTCTGCTTTCCTGCAAGTACACCATAGGGGTCGAGGGCGGAACCAGCATCCTGGACCGGGACGGCAGCATACACGAGCGCAACCTGCGCTACGTGAAGGAGCATCCGGACGCAGCCTTCGAAGAAATAGAGGCGGCCTGCTTTCCGGGCCTGGACGGCACCTTCGGGCTTTCGGCCATTTCCCCCCGCCACCTGGAAGCCTGCGCTACGAAAACCTGCCAGATTCTGACGAGCGGTGGCTACAACGGAATATTGAAGCCCGGCATCCATTACATTGAGCTTAAGCGGGATTTTTCCAACGCGGACGAAGTTCTGGACCTTGTGGCCTCGGACCGGGTCCGGGCTGGCATGGCCGAAAAGGCTTACCAGGACGTTGTGGCCTCCGATAAATACTCCTATGAAAACTTCGTCCGTTTCGTCATTGAAAATTCTGGAACTTCACTTTCTTGAGAAAGGCTTTTAAATGGCCTACGACAACAGCGCCTACTGGAAGGGCATTCACGAAAAATACGCCGGGGCCTTAAGGGCCGTGGGCCACCCGGACCTTTCGGAAACCGCCAATGCGTTAAAATACCAAAGCGAAGCCAAAAGCGCCGCCGAAAGCCTGGAAATCGCCTCGAAAGGCCTTTCCGGGCTGGGATCGAAACCCGTAGAATACCTGGACGTTGGGGCCGGAACCGGCTACTGGACAAGGCTTGTCTCGGAAATCCTTTCGCAGGCCGGTTTCAAAATCAACGTAACGGCCCTGGACATCTCCGAAGGCGCACTGGCCGGAATAAAGGAAAAATTGCCGGAGGCGGTCACCTTTCAGGCCGATCTGAAGACAATATCAAAGGACCAGTTCGCCGAAAGGTTCGATCTCGTCACGGCCTGCTACTGCCTGCATCATCTGGTGAGGGCCGCCGATTTTGCAAACGCCCTATCTTTCTGCGCCGCAAGCGTGGCTCCGGGCGGATTTTTTCTTTTAATGGACCCGGTGCTCACCATGCGCTATTCGCCCTTTGACGTAATTGATTTCAAAACCTACAAGGGCAACGGTGTTGTGCGCCACAGGCACTTCATAGAGGACCTGGCCTCCTCAGAGGGCCTTGTGCTGACGGATATCCGCCCCGCCGTCTCATTTCTTTTGAACGGCGGAATCGAGGCCGGAAACGCCATGTTCTACCGCACTGCGGACAAACTGTGGCGAACCCTTGGCAAAAGGGTCTTTCAGAGCGAGGACAGGACCCGCCTTCTGGCCAGTCCCCTTCAAAAAGCCGACGAGACCCTCAAAAACATGGGCAGGGGCTACAGTTCCAGCATCCTCCTTTTCAGAAAAGAGACCTTGAATGACAGGGCTCTTTGACGAATACGGCAGGTTCGACCGGAATACGCCTCAGGGCCGGGCTGCGATTTCGGCGGCCCTTCGATGGATGCTCATAAGGGACCGCCTCTCATGGATTGACGTGTCGTACAGGATGCGGATAAGGCCAAGAATACCGGCGCTTTTTCTCCGCGTTTCGGACAAGGCAAAAAGGACCGCAACAGGGCTCTTGAACCGGAAAAACTCATGAAATCAAAAGTCCTCGTTGTCACCCAGAGCTATCCCGGCCCCGGCTCGCCTGTTTCGGGCATCTTTGTCCGGGACCAGGCCGAGACCCTGAAACACCGGTACGAGGTGGCGGTCCTGGTCCTTCTTCCGAGATGGGTCAGCGGTAGAGGGCTTCTGGGTTTCAAGGGGCTTCCGAAGGTTAAGGTTGCCGACGAGGGCGGGATAACGGTTTTTCGGCAGGAGGTGCTGCTTCCGGCAGAAGGCAGATTCCGAATTCTTGAGCCCCCCTTGTGGGTTCTGGCGGGCCTTGGCGTGGAAAAAGCCGCAAAAGCCTGGAAAAGGCCGGACATCATCCACGCCCATGTTGCATGGCCCGCAGGATGGGCGGCCACGGGGTACGCGCGGATGGCGGGGCTCCCACTGGTCATTACCGAGCACACCGGGCCTTTTTCAAGCCTGATGAAAAATCCGGCCATGAGCCGCACGGTGGGCAGGGTGTTCAAAAAGGCAGACCGGGTGCTGGCGGTAAGCCCCGATCTAACGGATCAGATGCGGAAATTTTTCCCGGACCTTCCAATAACCGTTATTGGAAACGTTATCAGGACCGATATCTTTGCCCCTGAAACCGGAAAAAAATCGGGGCCGAAAAGGCGTTTCCGGTTTTTATCCGTTGCCCTTCTTGATCCCGCAAAGGGAATGGATTACCTGTTGGAAGCGGCCCGGACTCTTCTGGACCGGGGAGTCAAAGGCTTTTCTGTCACCATAGCGGGTGACGGCCCTGCCCTGCCCGGCTTGAAGGAGAAGGCGAAAAATCTCGACCTTACGGGCGTGGTTGATTTTCCGGGAATGATTCTCCGGGACGAACTTGTGAGGGAACTCAACCTTGCCGACGCCTTCGTGCTTCCGAGCCTTGGGGAGACCTTCTCGGTTGTTCTTGGAGAGGCAGGGGCCTGCGGGGTTCCGGTGATCGCCACCCGCTGCGGCGGACCCGAATTTGTCGTCACCCCGGAAACCGGAATCCTGGTTCCCAAGGCCGATTCAAAGGCCCTTGCGGAAGCCATGAAGAAAATGATTTCGGGGAAATTGACTTTCGACTCCGCCGCAATAAGGAATTGCATCGTCTCGCGTTTCGGCCCCGAAGCCTTTCTGGACAACATTGGCCGCGTTTACTCATCCTTAAGTCAAAGTTGAAGCAAAGCTCACATGAAAAAAAAAGTCGCAATCATATCCTTTTCAAACATCGCCCGCGACGCAAGGCTTCTGCGCCAGGTGAAGTACCTTTCACCCAATTATCGCCTGACGGTTTTAGGGCTTGGAAGCGAACCCGAAGGTTTCGCAGACAAGGGCATAACCTGGGTGGGGCTTGACCCGGTTTACGCCACTTTTTCATCCAAAAGGGAAAGGCTCGCCAACATCGGACGCATGATAAGGGAGCGCGACCGGGAGGGCCTGGGGCTCAGGGTCTTCAGCCGGGCCGTTTACGCCGCCCCTGTCTGCCCGCCCCTTTACGAGGCGTGGTACGAGTCGCTCCCCCAGGTGAAAAACGCAAGAAAAGCCCTTTTTGCGGAGCCCTTTGACGCCATTCTGGCCAACGACTGGAACACCCTGCCCGTGTCCGCTCAGGCTGCGGCCCATCACGGTGCGAAACTTGTTTTCGACGCCCACGAATACGCGCCCCTGGAGTACGAGGGCCTTTCATGGCGGGTTACAGGCGCTCCACGGATAGTCCATTTTCTTAAAAAATACGCGGGTAAGGCCGACGCCATGATAACGGTGGGGCCCATCATCGCCCAGAAATACCGGGACGTCTTCGGGCTTAATCCAACGGTGATAAGAAACGCGCCTGACGCCGTGATCATTGAGCGCCACGACGTGAACCCGGATAAAATCAACATCATCCACCACGGCGGGGCCGTCCGGGTAAGGCGGCTCGAAGACATGATAGAGGTGGTGGCGCTGACCAAGCCCCGGTTTCATCTCAACTTCATGCTCACCGGCCAGGACGCCGCCTATATCGAAGAATTGAAGGCCCTGGCCGGTAGAATTGCGCCGGGAAGGGTAACCTTCCACGATCCGGTGCCGCCTTCCGAGGTGGTCCATGCCATCGCCCGTTTCGACATGAGCCTTGCTCCCAAAAAGCCCCTTAGCTTCAACGAAAAATTCTGCCTGCCCAACAAGTTCTTCGATTCCATAGTGGCCGGGCTTGCGGTGGTATCGGGCCCCAGCCCCGAAATGGCCTCGATAATCAGGGAATACGGGGCGGGCCGGGTGGCCGACTCCTTTTCCCTGATCGACGTGGCCCGCGCTTTGGATTCGCTTTCCACGGATGACATCCGCTCCATGCGCATAGCCGCATCGGGCGCGGCGGGGGTGCTGAACGCCGACCACGAGATGAGAAAGCTCACGGATATTTTCCGAAAGGTTCTGGGATAATGGAAACCACGGAAAAAAGGGCCAGAGTCTTTTTGGTCATGGCAATCGTCGCGGCAGGCGCTCTTTTCTTCCTTCTGGTTTCCGTTCTTCAGGGCATCGGCTATAACAAAAGGGCGCTCAATGACCTTACGAGCCGCCTGAAAAACATTGAGTCGGCACAACAGCGCCTTGCCAACCGGGAATACGAGGCGCAATCTTCGGCCTACGGACGCCAGGCCCAGACCCATGCGCCTTCGTCTTTCCAGTTGACGCCCCTGCAAAAATCGGTGGACAGCCTCCGGGAGGGCCGTTTCAACGACATGGTGGATGAGGTGACCAGGGAGGCTTCAACCGACAACGAACGCGCCGTCAAAATGACCGCCCACGTCTGCGCTACGGTGCGGAACGAGTGCGGCGACAGTTCAAGGCACGATTACTCAAAAGTGAAACTGGAGGCCATAAGCGATCCTCTCACCGCCTGGGAATACAGGCTTGGCGTGTGCGGCTGGCGGGCTCACATCCTTGTGAGGGCTCTTGCCCGCATGAACATAAAGGCGAAGATTTTCAACATCTATGACTACGCCTTCGGTCATTCCTGCGTTTTGGCAACCTACGGCGGAAGGGATCATTTTCTCGATCCGACCTACGGGGGCTATTTTGCCGACAAGGACGGCGGCGTGCTCTCATGGGAGGAAATCGCAGCGAACCCCAAGGCTGCGGCGGAAGGCATGATGGCCTTCCCGAAGACCCTGGATTGCTACCCCGACGGGTCCCGCCCGCACAATGCGTCCAGGATGAGAGATGTTTACAGGCCCGAAAACATTGCCGCCGTCAAAAACGCAGGAGTACTGGGAAGCCGGGTTTTCGTCCTGCCGGTTGAACTGGACCTTTCAGGCATTGACAGGAAACCGGTGGTTTTCGGAATAGAAAACGGCTCGGAAACCGACATGAGGGATGAAGCCGTCCACAGGCGCACACGGTGCTGGTACCTGGATTACCTGGGCGCGAACCTGGACAAGTTCGCCTATTCCCTGAATCTGACGGGGCTTTCCGGAAAAAGGCCCGTGGACATATATTTCAAATTCTGCAAATCGGGCCAGGGCGGGGCCAGTTGGCAGGCTTCCAGCAGGACCGGGAAGATTCTCGCAGGCGCGGCGGGGCCTTTCAGCGCAAGGGCCGGAGATTGGCTCATCACCTACGAGCCAAAGGGGGAAGGCCCGCAAACGGTTGAAATCCGGCTTTCCCAGTACAAGGACAGAAGCTGGTCGCGGCTCGACTGCTTAACGGTCGCAAGGGCCGGCCAGATTAAAATAAAGGGCGGAGAAACAAAGCATGTGCGGGATAGCAGGAATCGTTTCAAGAAGACCCGTTGACGGGGTGAAACTGAAGGCCATGTCGCGCTCCATGCCCCACAGGGGACCGGACGGATGGGGCTACCTTCTGCATCACCCGGAAAACGGATCAAGAACATGGCTCAACTCCGATTATTCGGCGCATGATTCCGAGGGCGCGGTTTTGGGGCTCGCCCACAGGCGGCTCTCCATCCTGGACCTTTCCCCTGACGGGCTCCAGCCCATGCCGGACCCTTCAAAAAAAATATTCGCGGTCTATAACGGGGAAATCTACAACTACCTGGAATTGAAGGGCGAGCTTTCCGCACTGGGGCACGAATTCAAAACCACCAGCGACACCGAGGTTCTTCTTGCCGCGTACAAATCATGGGGACCTTCCTGCGCCTCGCGTTTCGTGGGCATGTGGAGCTTCGTGATCTGGGATACCGAAAAAAACCGACTGATTATCTGCCGGGACCGCTTCGGCATAAAGCCTCTCTACTACGCCTTTTCCGACGGAGCCTTTTATTTTGCGTCCGAGATCAAAGCCCTGGCCGAGGCTGGCCTTTGCCGCGAGCCGGATTCAGCAGTGGTTGCGCGTTTTCTGTGGGACGGCGGCGTTGACACCGACCATCGCACCTTTTTTGCGGGCATCTTCCAGTTTCCGGCGGCCCATTACGCAGTGCTGGACCTCAATGGCCCAGTATCTTCCCTTTCCCCGGTTCGGTACTGGGATTTTCCATCCGAGCCCTTCGCGGGAAGCCCGGAGCAGGCAATAGAGATGTACCGGGAGATTTTCCTGGACTCTGTTTCCATCCACGCCCGAAGCGACGTCCCGGTTGGCACCTGCCTTTCCGGAGGGCTCGATTCATCATCCATCGTATGCGCGGCTGAAAAACTCCGGGCCGAAGGAAGGATTCCCGCCTACACGCACTCCGCCTTCGGCTACACCCCCGAAGACCCGCGCTATTCCGAGCGCCCCTTCATGCAGGAGGTTGTGGACGCCACGGCGGCAAAAATGCACTACGTAATGCTTTCGCGGGAGGATTTCATAGAAAGCATTCCCAAAATCTGCGCCACCCAGGACGAGCCCTTCGGCTCCACCAGCATAGCTGTGCAGTGGGCGGTGTTCCGGGAGGCCAAGAGAAACGGCATAACGGTGATGCTGGATGGGCAGGGCGCGGACGAGATGCTTGGCGGCTATCACAGCTATTTCAACACCCTTGCCTTCATGATGCTGGGGAAAAAGGACCTTTTAGGCTACATGGCCCTTGAGCGGGCCTACCGGGCCGAGCACGGGGCCAAAATCCTGCCCCTTTCAAAGGCTGCGGTGTTCTTCGCCCCAGGCCCCATAAGGCGGCTGGCCGGCATGGCAAAGCGAAGGCTCTTTCCCGCAGGGGCCATGACCGGAGTGGTCTCCCAGCCCTTCATGTTGGCGAACCTGGAAGACATCCCCCTGGGACCGCCGCCCGAAAGCCTCACGGATTTTCTCAAATTCCACGTCACCCGTACTTCCCTTCCGGGGCTTCTGCGCTACGAGGACCACAACTCCATGAGCCACTCCATAGAAAGCCGGGTGCCCTTTCTGGACCACCGGCTGGTGGACTTTCTGTTCAGCCTGGGAGACGACTGGAAGATAAGGGGGGCGGTCACCAAGTTCATCATGCGCGAGTCCATGAAGGGAATACTTCCAGAAGCCGTTCGCACCAGGAAGGACAAGATAGGATTCATGCCCGCCCCCGGACTGACCTACGACCTTCTTGACCGGGAAGGGAGGGGCCTTGTGGAAAACCGCACGCCCTGGGAAAAAGACTGGTTCGATCCTCAAAGGCTGAACGAGGCCGTGGCGGCCAGGGATTCCAGCCCCGGCGTTGAATACCCCCTCTGGCGGGTGGTGAATCTGAAAATGTGGCTGCGGCAGTTTTTTGCCAAGGGGGAGGCGGTTTAGCCATGTGCGGAATAGCGGGTATGGTTCTTAACGAACCCCTTGACCCTTCGGTCATGGAGCGGCGGCTCAAAACCATGAACCGGCTCCAGGCCCACCGGGGGCCGGACGGAAACGGGACCTTTGTCCATGAATCGGGCCGGGTGGGACCGGGCCACGTGCGACTTTCCATCATCGATTTATCCACCGGCGGACAGCCCATGACCCTGCCGGACGGAACCACAATTTCCTATAACGGGGAAATCTACAACTATCTGGAACTCAAGCGTGAACTGGGTGAGGAAAATTTTTCCACCACCAGCGACACCGAAGTCATTCTTCAGGCATACCGCAAATGGGGAGAGGCCTGCGTTTCGCGCTTAAGGGGCATGTTCGCCTTCGCCATCTGGGACCCTGCCCAAAACCGCCTTTTCTGCGCCCGGGACCGTTTCGGCATAAAGCCATTCTATTACACCGAAACGCCCAGGGGCTTTTTCTTCGCCTCTGAAATCAAGGCCCTCCTGCCCTTTGTAAACGAAATCGCCACCGACATGGCGGGGCTAAAGGACTATCTCGCCTTCCAGTTCACCCTTGGGGACAAAACCCTTTTTTCCGGCGTGAAATCCCTTGCCCCGGCCCACACCCTTTCGGTGAAACCGGGCTATCGCGCCAGTACCTTGAAGTACTGGGAAGTTGTCTATGAGCTGGACTGGGACCACACCAGGCGCTATTTTTCCGAAAAGGTACGCGAGCTTCTGCTGGACTCGGTGGCCATGCATTTGAGAAGCGATGTGCCTGTGGGGGCCTATCTTTCGGGGGGCCTCGATTCAGGCATCATTTCCTGCCTGGCCCGGCAGGTCAAAAAGGACGGCGTGTTTCCGGCCTTTCACGGCAAGTTTTCCGGCCCCGATTACGATGAGTCGATCCACGCCCGCGCGGTTTCAGATCATGCGGGCCTCACCCTTTTCGAGCGGGAATTCATCGGCGCGGATTTTTCGGCCAACATCAAAAGGGTGATCTATCACCTGGACCACCCGGTGGCGGGCCCCGGCTCGTTTCCCCAGTTCCTCACCTCAAAGCTCGCCTCCGAGCACCTGAAGGTGGTTCTGGGCGGCCAGGGCGGGGACGAGATATTCGGCGGTTACGCGCGCTACCTCATCTCCTATTTCGAGCAGTGCATCAAAGGGGCCATAGACGGCACCATGAAAAGCGGCAACTTCGTGGTGACCTACGAGTCCATAATTCCCAACCTGGAAAGCCTGCGCGCCTACAAGCCCCTTTTGCAGGAATTCTGGTCCGAGGGCCTTTTCGACGACAGGGACAAGCGCTATTTCAGGCTCATCAACCGGGCCAACGGCATGGCCGACGAGATCAACTGGCAGGCGCTGGAACCGTACTCGGCCCTGGAAACCTTCCGTGAAATCTTCTGGGGGCCCAATGTGCCCAAATCCAGCTATTTCGACTCCATGACCCATTTTGACTTCAAGACCCTCCTGCCAGCGCTTTTGCAGGTGGAGGACCGCATGAGCATGGCCCACGGCCTGGAATCACGCGTGCCCATCCTGGATCACCCCCTGGTGGAGTTCGCGGCAACCATACCGGCTGACTCCAAGTTTCAGGGTGGGGAGTTGAAGCACCTCCTTAAAACCGCCTTCGCAAGCGATCTTCCGTCGTCGGTTCTGAACCGCAAGGACAAGATGGGCTTTCCGGTTCCCCTGTCGCAATGGATGCGAGGCGAGCTGCGCGACTTTGTCGAAGACGCCTTTCACGGCCAAAACGCAAGGCACAGGGACTATCTGAACCCCTCCTTCAACATCGCGGGGCTTTTGTCCAAAGAGGGAAAATTCACCCGCAAGGTATGGGGGCTTCTTTGCCTGGAGCTTTGGCAGCAGCTTTTCCACGACAAATCAGGCGAATACAAAAGCATGGCCGAAGAGGAATGAACTTGTGCGCAATCAATCTTACTCACGCCAATCATGGGCTAAAAGGCTGCTAAATCAGCCTTCATCACTTTGACCACATAATCAACAAAAGGAGTTTTTGACAATGAAAACAATAATTACCGGCGGAGCAGGCTTCATAGGCTCCCATCTTTCCGACCGCCTTCTTGCCCGTGGGGACCAGGTGCTCGTGATAGACAACTACGCAACCGGCAGAAGGGACAACCTGACTCCCCAGAAGGGCTTGACTGTTGTGGAAGGGAGCATCGCCGATCGCGCACTCGTGCATGACGCCTTCTCGTCCTTTTCGCCCGACGTGGTGGTCCACGCGGCGGCCTCCTACAAGGACCCGGAAAACTGGGAGGAGGATTCCCGCACCAACGCCACAGGAACCGCCATCATAACCCAGGAGGCCAAGGCGTCGGGAGTAAAGCGGCTGATATATTTCCAGACGGCCCTGTGCTACGGCATAAAGCCTATCGAGCAGCCCATAACCCTCACGCACCCCATAATGCCCGGCGATTCCAGCTACGCCATCTCGAAAACAGCAGGCGAGTACTACATCGCGCTTTCCGGCATGGACTACATCTCCTTCAGGCTCGCCAACGCCTACGGCCCAAGGAACCTTTCCGGGCCGCTTCCCACCTTTTTCCAGCGCCTTACCACCGGCAAGGCCTGCTTTGTCATGGACACCCGCAGGGATTTCATCTTTGTAAACGACCTCGTTGACTGCGTGATGGGCGCGGTGGACGGCAAGGGCGAACGAGGGGCCTACCACATAAGCAGCGGAAGCGATTTTTCCATCAAGGAGCTTTTCGACGCCACCATCAAGGCCCTTGGAATAACTCTGGAAAAGGACGTGGAGCAAAGGCCGCGCGGGGCAGACGATGCCTACACCATCCTGCTTGATCCCTCCAAGACCGAGCGCGACTTTGGCTGGCGGGTCACCACCCCCCTTGAAACCGGCGTGGCTGCGGCCATCTCCTATTACAAGGAATTCGGCATCAGCCAGACCTACACCCACTTGAAGGCTCATTCGGAATAGGTCCTCTTTCCGACAGGCTGGCCGGGAAAGAATTGATATTCCTCCCGGCTGGCCTTTTAAAAAACCTTGCCAATATCTAATTCAATACTTCAGATATTATCAATAATATACATATTATCAAATTATTATATTTAAAATGCCCGCAAACTGACCGGCTCGCAAAAAAATCCGCCGCGCATCAAAGGCCCAGGCTGCTCTGCCAAGGCCCCGCATCCTGATCCATCAGTGTTCTCCAAGGCTTGAAAGCCATGTTTTTCTTGACAGGCCCGCATCTATAAACTATCGTCGCGCCCTAACGGGCTTTTCCCGAAAAAAGTTTGATTTTTCATTTAAATCAGACACTTGGTTTATCGACGCACGACCTGCGTAAAAGGGAACCCGTATGCTTTTTTTAAGGGATTTGATGAATGACTTTTTGGGAATTGCTTGAAAAAAGGCGGGCCGACATTCTCGCCCGCTGGCAGGAGTCTGTTTTTGCAGGATATCCTGCGGACTCATCGGGTTTTCTGACAAAGCAGAACGACCAGTTCGCCAACCCTGTGGGCGTACGCATAAAACAGGGGCTTGACCAGGTGATAAGGGTCATGCTGGCCCCCACTGACCATGTGGCCGAATCCGAAGCCATGAACTTTCTTGACGACATCATGCACATAAGGGCCGTGCAGGACTTCTCGGCGGCCAAGGCCTTGAGGTTCATATTCGATTTGAAGGACGTGGTGCGCGAGGTCCTTTCAAAGGACCTCAAAAAGTTCACCGAGGAAACCGACTGGCACTCGCTCGACCGGCGCATAGACAGCCTGGGCCTGATCGGATTCGAGATTTATTCCAGGTGCAGGGAAAAAATCTTCGAAATCAGGGTCAACGAGGTAAAGAATCTCTCTTACAAGGCCATGAAAAGGGCAAAGCTTCTGTGTGAAATAGAGGGCCTTGAACCCGGCCCGTCCAAAGACGCCGGCTGTTGCGGCAAATGAACCCATGAGACCGCCAGGTCTTACAAGCAGATAGCGGTATTTTTCGGTCATCTTAAAAAAGGAGCGAGGTCACTGAATGAACGTTAAGGATTCCATCACCATTTCTGCGGTGGCGGTCTTGGCCATCATCGCCCTGGGAGCATTGGGCGCGATAGTGCCGGTGCTGCGGCCAGTGTTCGGGATAGCCATTCCGTACGCTGCCGTGGCGGTCTTCCTGCTGGGCGTTGTGGCCAAGGTGCTGGGCTGGGGAAAGACCCCCGTGCCCTTCGCCATTCCCACCACCTGCGGCCAGCAGAAGAGCCTTCCGTGGATCAAGGCGAGCTACCTTGAAAGCCCCTGGACCAAAAAAGGCGTCATCGCCCGCATGGCCCTTGAAATCCTGTGCTTCCGGTCGCTTTTCCGCAACACCAACATGAGCATGAAGCAGGGCCCGAAAATTTTCTACGGCCCCACCCTGTGGCTCTGGATAGCGGCCCTGGCCTTTCATTACACCTTCCTCACCGTGTTCATAAGGCATTTCCGGTTTTTCCTGGAGCCGGTGCCCTTCCCCATCAAGATGCTTGAAACCCTTGACGGCTTCTTGCAGATCGGGCTTCCCACGGTGATGGTTTCCGGTTTCATCCTGGCGGGCGCGGCCACCTATCTTCTTCTGCGCCGCCTCATGATTCCCACGGTGCGCTACATTTCGCTTCCCAACGATTTTTTTCCGCTTTTCCTTATTCTGTCCATCGCGGTCACCGGCATCCTGATGCGCTACGTCACCAAGACCGATGTTGTGGGCATCAAGGAACTGACCATGGGCCTTGTGACCTTCCGGCCCACCGTTCCCGATACAGTCGGAATGATTTTCTTCGTGCATCTTTTCCTGGTCTCAACCCTTCTGGCCTACTTCCCCTTTTCCAAGCTCATGCACATGGGCGGAGTCTTCATGTCCCCCACCAGAAACCTTACGTGCAACACAAGGGAAGTGCGACACGTCAACCCCTGGAACTACCCCGTCAAGACCCATGACTACCATGAGTACGAGGACGAGTTCCGGGCGCACATGGTGGAAGCCGGTCTTCCCGTGGAAAAACCCCTGGAAGACTGAGGGCGGCTGCGCAAGACCATTTTTACAGCGAAACCATTATTCGGGCGATGGCCCTGAATTATAAGGAGAAGCAATGGCTGACGACATTCCGAACATCGAAGAACTTTCGACGATAGTTCATTCACCACCGAAAACACCGTGGATGGACACGCCTACGGTCATCAGGAAGGGCATGTTTTGCCATCCGGCCAATCCCAAGAGCCTTGACTACCTCAGCATGCCCTATGGCCGCAAATGGGCGCCCATGGAAGAGGACTGGAAGCTCCCGGAAAACTGGGTGGAGATCATCTCCGACGGCCTTCGTGACCGCCTCACCCGTTTCCGCTCCCTTCGTATCTTCATGGACTGCTGCGTGCGCTGCGGAGCCTGCGCCGACAAGTGCCACTTCTTCATCGGCACCGGCGATCCCAAGAACATGCCCGTTCTTCGCGCCGAGCTTCTCCGCTCGGTCTACCGCAAGGACTACACCCTGGCCGGAAAGCTCCTTGGCCGCATGGTGGGCGCGCGCCCCCTCACTTACGACGTGCTCAAGGAGTGGTGGTACTACTTCTTTCAGTGCTCGGAGTGCCGGAGATGCTCGGTGTACTGCCCCTACGGCATAGACACCGCCGAAATCACCATAATCGGACGCGAGCTTTTAAACCTCATAGGACTCAACATCGACTGGATCGCCACCCCTGCCGCCAACTGCTTCCGCACCGGCAACCATCTGGGCATCCAGCCCCACGCCTTTAAAGACATGATCGATTTCTTCTGCGACGAAATCGAGGATGTCACGGGCGTTCGGGTCAACCCCAGCTTCAACCGCAAGGGCGCGGAAATCCTTTTCGTGACGCCCTCCGGCGACGTTTTCGCGGACCCCGGCACCTACACGGCCATGGGTTACCTCATCCTCTTTCACTATCTTGAGAGCCAGGGCCTTGACATCACCTGGAGCACCTACGCTTCCGAGGGCGGAAACTTCGGCCTTTTCACCAGCCACGAGATGATGAAGCGCCTGAACGCCAAGATGTACGCCGAAAGCAAGCGCCTTGGAACCAAGTGGATTCTGGGCGGCGAGTGCGGCCACATGTGGCGCGTCATCCACCAGTACATGGACACCATGAACGGCCCAGCCGACCACCTGGAATTGCCGAAAAGCCCCATCACCGGCACGGTTTTCCAGAACGCGGCGTCCACCAAGATGGTGCACATCACCGAGTTCACCGCCGACCTTCTTCGCCACAACAAGTTGAAGATCGATAAATCCAGGAACGACCACCAGATTCTGTCCTTCCACGATTCCTGCAACCCCTCTCGCGGCATGGGACTTCTGGAAGAACCCCGCGAAGTTATCAAGGGCGTCTGCAACCACTTTTTCGAAATGCCCGAAAAGACCATACGCGAGCACACCTTCTGCTGCGGCTCCGGTTCGGGCTTAAACGCCGGCGAAAACATGGAGCTTCGCCTTCGCGGCGGGCTTCCCAGGGCCAACGCCTTCAAGCACGTTCACGAGACCCACGGCGTAAACACCCTTGCAACCGTATGCGCCATCGACCGGGCGGCCCTCCCCACGGCCCTCGATTACTGGGTGCCGGGCATGAGGGTCACCGGTGTACACGAGCTCGTGGCCAACGCCTTGATTCTTGACGGTGAAAACGAGCGCACCACCGACCTGCGCGGCGAACCCCTGGCGGGCATGGAGGAGGAAGAATAATGAAACTTTACGACGGAAAGATAATTCTTCTTGGTCTCGCCGTGTTCGTGGGCCTTTTCACCTTTCCCTTCTGGTTCAACATGGGAAAGGCCGCTCCGGTTCCGGAAATCCTGACCGATACCCCGGTCATCGCCAAGATGGCCGTAAAGCAGTGCGTAAGGCCCACCGATTTCATGAAGGCGGGCCACATGCAGGTTCTTAACGAATGGCGCGACACGGTGGTCCGCGACAACAACCGCGTGGCTCCGGGCACCGATGGTGTGATGCGGGAAATGAGCCTCACCAAGACCTGCATGGAATGCCACTCCAACAAGGCCGAGTTCTGCGACAGATGCCACAACTACGTGAGCGTCGCGCCTTACTGCTGGAACTGCCATTTAGAGCCCAAGGATTTAGCGGCCAAGGAGAAAGCCTGACCATGGACAAGACCAAACGGGATTTTATTAAAGTAGCGACTATCGCCGCAGCCGCCGGGCTTGTTCTGAAGCCCTCCGGCAAATCCATGGCCATGGACCTCGCAAGACGCACCCCCGAAGGCGCTGTTCCCACGGAAAAGGCTCTTACGGCGGGCCGCTGGGCCATGGTTGTGGACACCAAAAAATTCACCCAGGCTTCCCGCAACGCGGTCATGGAAGCCTGCCGCAGGGAGCACAACATCCCGGTGATGAAGGATTCCAGGCACGCCCTCACCTGGATATGGGATGACGAGTACGAGCACGTTTTCCCGGAGCAGATGAACGAGCACATCCCCGACAAGACCAGGGAAAACAAGGTTCTCGTTCTTTGCAACAACTGCGAGAATCCGGCCTGCGTGCGCGTCTGCCCCACCAAGGCCACCTTCAAGCGCGCCGACGGCATAGTGATGATGGACTATCACCGCTGCATCGGATGCCGCTTCTGCATGGCGGCCTGCCCTTACGGATCGCGCTCCTTCAATTTCCTTGACCCAAGGAAGAGCCTCACCGAAATCACCTCCGACTACCCCACCCGCACCAAGGGCGTGGTGGAAAAGTGCAACTTCTGCGCGGAACGCCTTGCCAGGGGCCAGAAGCCCGCCTGCGTGGAAGCCTGCAAGGGCGGAGAGATGATTTTCGGAGACCTCGACGATCCCAAGTCGGAAGTGCGCAAGGTTCTGGCCGAGAAATTCAACATCCGCCGTCGCCCGGAGCTGGGCACCCAGCCCCAGGTTTACTACCTTACCTAACGCGAGGAAGCCATGCTGGATAAAGCCTTAAGCGGAAGCAGGACTTACTACATGTGGCTCGCGGGCCTTTTGGGCGTCATCGGCGTCGGGTTCGGGTGCTACCTCTATCAGTTCACCCAGGGCCTGGGCGTTACGGGACTTTCCCGCGACGTCTCCTGGGGATTCTACATCGCGCAGCTCACCTATCTCGTGGGCGTGGCGGCATCGGGCGTCATGCTGGTCATGCCCTACTATCTCCACGACCACAAGGTTTTCGGCAAGATCACCATTCTTGGCGAATTCATGGCCGTGGGCGCCATCGTCATGTGCGGCCTTTTCGTGGTGGTGGATTTGGGCCAGCCCATGCGGATGCTCAACATCATTCTCTATCCCACGCCCAACTCGGTCCTTTTTTGGGACATGCTGGTCTTGAACGGCTACCTTATCCTGAATCTGGTCATCGGCTGGAGCATACTCCAGGCCGACACCAAGGGCGACACCGTGGCCAAGTGGGTGAAGGTGCTCATTTACGTCTCCATCCCCTTCGCCATTTCCATCCACACGGTCACGGCCTTTTTGTACGCCGGTCTTCCCGGACGCCATTTCTGGCTCACCGCCATCATGGCAGCCCGCTTTCTTTCCTCGGCCTTCTGCGCCGGTCCCGCGATTCTCCTTCTTATCATCCTCTTTTTACGCAAGGCCGCAGAGTTCGAGGTGAAGGACGAAGCCGTCAGAAGCCTTTCCGTCATCATCACCTACGCCATGCTGGCCAACGTGTTTTTCCTTGGCCTTGAATTCTTCACCGCCTTTTACAGCCAGATTCCCGGCCACATGCACGCCTTCGTGTACCTTTACAAGGGCCTGGAAGGTCACGGCGCGCTTGTCCCCTGGATGTGGGCAAGCTCCATTCTTGCAGTCTTCTGCCTCGTGATTCTCGTTCCGCCCAGGTTCCGCAAGAACGACAAGCTCCTTCCCGTCGCTCTCGTGGCCCTCGTCGCCGCCACCTGGATCGACAAGGGCCTTGGCCTGGTGGTTGCGGGTTTCATCCCCAACCCGTTGGAGCACGTTGTGGAATACGTCCCCACCCTGCCGGAGCTTGGCATTTCCCTTGGCGTTTACGCCATTGGGGCTTTGGTGGTGACGGTCCTTTACAAAATAGCAATCGAGGTGAAGAAAACGGCAGCCGAGCATTGATTGCCATCATTTTTCATTAAACCTGCCTGATTGCTCCGGGGCGTATTTTTCATTAACGAAAAATGCGCCCCGGATTTTTTTCTTAACAGCCTGCCTTTTTCAAAGTGATGCTCATCCGATTTCAATTCCGGCTGACTTAAGGGGAGGAGCCAACGTGACAAGGAAAAGGTTTTTATCGGACCTCATGTTTCCAGCGCCGATTCTGGCCGGGATGCTTGTATGCCACGTGTTTTCGACCCTTTGGGTTTACGCGGCCAATTCCGGGCTTTACGAGAAGATGGCGCTTCTTGCAAAAAGCGGCTACGTCACCGTCCCCAACCCCGTCACCGCCCCTCTTCTGAAGACCTTCGCCACGGCGTTTTACGGCGGGCTTTTTTTCACCTTCACGCTTGGGGCGGGTCTTTGTGTGCTGTCGTTTTTCCTTTTCCGTTTTTGGTTCCGTTTTTTCCCCAGGGCCCCAAAAAAGGTGGCTGCTGCGCTTTTTTCCGGCATATTCCTTTTGATAGCCGTTTTTCTCAACAAGGACGGATTCGTCCTTTTTCCCACACTGATAGCCCTTAGCGTTCCTGCAACCGTAATACTCATATCAGCGCTTGTTGCCAGATACTCAGGTTCTTCGCCCTCCCTTCTCATGTCGACGTTTTTCATAGTCCCCCTGGTCATCCTGAGCCTTGCCTGGGGCGGCCACAAGGACGACGATCTTTTCGACCATCTGCGCGACGACGTTCTTCTTTCAGGAGGCCCCGGAATCGCCTTTGTCGATTTTTACTACCGTTACACCCTCTATCCCACCGAGCCCATAAAGCCTCTGGCCGCGCGCCTGATAAAGTCCGCAAGAATCACCGGCCAGGCTCAACCAGCGACCCTGGCCCCAATCTACAGGGCGCTCATAAAAAACGATTATCTGCCGGTAAAATCCGAAGGCCCGGTGGATCTTTCCTTAAACGTTAAAGGCAGCGTCGTAACCCTGTCCGGCGGCGGAAAAATCATCGATGAAATCGGCCTTCAGGCATTTGTGCAAAAGCCCGACAGGCATCTTTCGGAATTTTCCAAAAAACTGGACAACATGGCGGCAAGCCGGACCTTCATGGGTTTCGGCCTTCTTTTCGGCTTTCCCCTGGTGCTTTACTCCTTGTGTTTCGGCTTTGTCAGCGCCCTTGTCGGGCTTATGCTCGCTCCCGCTCCCGCCTCCTTCGCCACGGGATTGTTGGGAGTCGTCCTGGGCCTTCTTCTGCTTTTCCCCTTAAGTTCCGCCAGCAAGGCCCGCGACAGGGACATAAGGGAGCTTATCGCTTCGGGCTCGCGCTCCGAGCGCCTCACCGGGCTAAGGCAGGCCTCCGAAAAGGGAATACCGGTGTGCAATCTTGCCGGTTTCGACAAAATACTCAAAAGCAGCGCCATTGTGGAACGCCGATGGGCCGCCGAGGCCCTGGCTTCTGGAGGATGCCCGGAAACCGGGCAGATGCTGGCAGGGCTCCTCAACGATCCGCATCCCTACGTAAGGTGCCATGCCGTGCTTTCCCTTTCCAGGATAGGGGCGTCCTACGCCACCGACACACTTTTGGACATTTTGCGCACATCCAATCACTGGTATCTTGAAACCTACAGCTACAGCGCGGCAAGGAGCCTTGGATGGCATCAACAGGCGCAATAAATGGCCCCAACGGCAAAGCCCTCCTTTTGGCCGTCGGCCTTGTGGCGCTCTTGCAGGCCGCCTTTGAAATGTGGCCGTGGCGACTGTCACCGCTGGACCGGTTGTGGCTTCTGGCCGCCTTGCGGCTGACGCAGGTTTTGGGGATAATATGGGCGGCCCGTTTTTTCGGCTGCGGATGGGACACCCTTGGCCTTTCCCGAAAAGACCTGATTCCCGGCCTTTACGGGGGAGTGAAGTGGTGCTTCGGCTTCGGGGCCTTTGTCGCCCTGTGCATGTTGATCGTACACAGGGCGGGCGTCGACCCCTTTTTCATGTTCCGCCAGGCGCTGAATGTCGATGGACGGGTTCATCTGGCAAGCTACATATTTATCGGTTCCATTGTGGCGGGTTTATCCGAGGAAATCTTCTTCCGGGGCATGATCTACGGGTATCTGCGCCGTTTCGGGCTCTTTTTCGCCCTGATTTTATCCACGGCGCTTTTCATAGCACCCCATTATATGGCCTCAGGCGGGGCCGCGCCCTTTTTCCAGGGCGCTGGGGGGGTATTGTTCGCTCTTGCCTACGAGCGGGAAAAAAGCCTTGTCGCGCCGGTTTTATTGCACGCGGGAGGCAATTTCGCGCTTTTCGCCCTTACCGCTTATTTTTCCGGGCAGCTTGTCTGACCGGCTGGAGCGCCAATATGATACGCAAGGCTACAATTCATGACGTAAGGCCGATTCACGCGCTTTTGCAGGATTTCGCCAAGGACGGCGAGCTCCTGGGACGCCCTCTTTCGGAGATTTACGATCACCTGCGGGACTTTTCCGTTCACATCGACCAGAAAACCGGAGAGCTTGACGGATGCCTGGCCCTTTCGGTGTGCTGGGAGGAGTTGGCGGAAGTCCGTTCCCTGGCCGTTAAGCGGGAACTGTGGAACCGGGGCATAGGATCGAGGCTTCTTTCCTTCTCCCTAAAAGAAGCAGGAGAGCTTGGAATAAAGCGGCTCTTCGCCCTTACCTACAGGCCGTACTTTTTCGAGAAGCACGGTTTCAGGCAGACCGAAAAGAACAACCTGCCCTTGAAAATCTGGAGCGATTGCGTAAAATGCGTCAAGTTTCCCGACTGCGACGAATTGGCCGTGGAACGCCTTTTGTAGTCACCATTCAATTTTGCTCCTCAAATATTGCCGATTCGGCGGGGAAGCACAGATGAAACCTGAAAAGTTGATTCGCCTTTCCGTTTGCGTGGCGCTTTCATGCTTCCTGGCCGGAAACGCCGGTCCTGCCTTTTCCGGCGACGCCAGTGGGACAGATTCCGTTTTGCTGGCGGCCACTACAACCCAGCCCGTGAAAAAGACAGGCACCGCTGCGTCCAAAAAGACCGCAAAAGCCAAGAAGCCGGCAACCGCCGTCAAAAAGGCCACGGTTGCGCCCAAGGCCACCCCGGCCACAAGCCCCAAGGCGTCACTTACGGCCAAGTCCCCTTCGGCGGCCACTCCCACCACCCAGGTTGCCCCTGCCTCCAAAAGCCCCGCCGTGGCGGATCTCAGCCGTGGCGTTAAGGACGCACTCCTTCAGGCGGCAAAAGGGGCCGTGGCAAGCCTTGGAAAGGAAAACGGCTATTTCGCTAACCAGCTTGTTCGCATTCCCATGCCGGCTCAGTTGAAACCGGTTGATGACATGCTGCGCAACCTTGGGCAGGCGGCCCTTGCCGACCGGTTCATAGAAAGCATGAACCGTGCAGCGGAAAAGGCCGTGCCCAAGACCATCGACATCTTCGGCAAGGCGGTTGCCGCCATGACCCTGGAACAGGCCGCAAGCCTGGTCAAGGGGCCTGAAGACGCGGCCACCCGATACTTCGAGAGCACCACAAGGGAAAACCTTAAAGCTGAAATAATGCCCCTGGTGGGCGAAGCCATGAACCAGGCGCAGGTGACAGCCTTTTATTCTGCCATGATGTCGAAGGCTTCGGGGTACATGCCCTTTTTGGGACTTATGACGCCGGACCTGAACCAGTACGTAACGGACAAGGCCCTGGACGGGCTTTTCCTCGTCATGGCCCAGGAGGAAAAGAAAATCCGCCAGGACCCGATGGCCCGGACCACCGACATTCTTAAAAAGGTCTTCGGGGGGATTTTCAAGTAGTGGAGGCAGGAGTCATTTCACTTTTGACAAAAAAAGCCTGTCCGGGATTCGTGAAACCTGGACAGGCTTTTTCAGCTTATTCAAATAGCGGGCCTTCCGCTTCTACTGCTGATCCAGAAGCGAAATCTCGTTCTTGAGCATCCTGATGTGGCTCTCCTCTTCCCTTATGATGTCGTCTATCCTGCACTTTCCCTCGTCCGTTTCCACAAGCTCCTTCATGGCCCTGTAAAAGGCGATGGAGTCTTTTTCCCGGCCCATTGCGAATTCAAGAATTTTTCTCAAAAGATCATGGGAGCAGGAATTCGATTCCACCGGAAGGGGGTCTTCCGGATCGGAAAAAACCCGCGAGTTGGCGAGGCCCGCAAGATAATGGGCAGTTTCGCCTTCCGGGTCAAAGGTGTCGGAAAAGCGCTGGGTTTCGGCAAGTTCCCGCCTCATACGGGCAAAAAGGCCCTGGTGCCCGTCTTCCATGCCGGCGATGTCCAGCAAAAGGTGCCTTGCGTCGGAACATGCGGCGTTTGCCGCCGCCCTGCGGTAAAACTCCGCCCCGTTTTTCTCGATTTTTTCGGCAAGGGCGAAAATTTCGTCTGCGCTGAAGGCAAAGCCCATTTTTCCGTCTCCTTTATAAAAATGCCAAGGGAACCGTAAAAAGGCGAAAACGCCTACTCGTAAATTTTTTCGTCGGGAACTTCGCTTCCCGCTGCGTCGTTTTCATGATCCCTGGCAAGGCTCGCAGCCCGTTTCGTGAAAAATTCCTTGTACCACTCGTGGGCCGTGATGTTGCTCATTATCTCGTTAGTGCCGGTCCAGATGGATGCGAGGCGAAGATCGCGCACGATGCGCTCCACCGGGTAAATGGTGGTGTAGCCGATGCCGCCCATAACCTGCATGGAATTTTCCGCCACCTTCTGGCAGCTCTCCGTCACGAACTTCTTCGATTCGGACACGAGCCGCCGGATCAGGCGGGCGTCGCTGCCTCGGTCAACAGCAAGGGCCGTGGTGTAGATCATGGACCGGCAGGCGTCCAACAGCATCACGCTTTCCGCGACCTTGAAGCTCACCCCCTGGAAGGTGGCCACGGGCTGGCCGAAAGCCTTTCTGCGGGTGGTGTAGGCCGTGGCCACATCAAGCGCCGGGCGCGCCGCGCCTATGGTCATGGCTGCGGTGCCCAGGCGTTCGGGGATCATCATGGTGTTGAAGACCGCGTAAGCGCCGTTGACCTGGCCCACGACGTTTTCCTTGGGGACCTTGACGTCCTTGAAAACAAGCCGCCCTGCCCCGCCGCCCCGGCAGCCCATGAGATCGTATAAATAGCCCGTGTCAACGCCAACGCTCCGGTCAACTATAAGGCAGGTGAGGCTCTTGTGGGGCTGGGCGCCCGGGTCGGTCTTGGCGTAAACAAGGAAATAGTCCGCGCCTGCCGCACCCACTATGAAACGCTTCTGGCCGTTCACCACAAAATGGTCGCCCCTGTCCACGGCAGTTGTGGTGGTGCCGAAAAAGTCCGATCCGCCCCTGGGCTCGGTTAAGCACTCAGCCGCGAAAAGCTCGCCCCTAAGAAGCGGGGCCACGTATTTTTCCTTTAAAAAATCGGAGCCGTGCAGCATGATGGCGTCGCACACCAGCTCGGCCCCCACGCCGAACACGCAGGCGAAGATGTAGCCCAGGGTGCCCACCTCCTCCATCAAAGTGGCGGAAGTCACCCAGTCCATGTCCCTGCCGCCCCATTTTTTGGGGTAGCGCACGCCCAGAAGGTTCCTTCTTGCGGCCTCCTGCAAAAACTCCCTAGGAAAGTCGATCTTGTTGGCGTCCATGTCCAGTATCATCTGGCGGGGGACCCATTTTACGAGGTCCCTGGCCTCGTTGCGTATCTTTATCTGCTCCGTTGTTAAAAGATGATCCATCATGGCCTTTTTCCTTTCAGTGACATAATCGAAAAACCGGGATATAATTTTCTGTCATACCATTTTTCAGTTTCTGACTGTGAAAGGCTGGTGTCAAGATATTTCCATAGGAATATTTCCATAGGAATTTTCAAACGACAGCTGCAAAAAATTTCTTGACAAATTTAGGAATAATAACTATTTCTGAATCGCTTTTGAAAACAGCTCTGCCTAGATCATTCCAAAAGGAAAATTTCGGGGCAAATACCTGGAAAACCGATCAACCACAAACTTTTGAAAGGAGATTTTTCCATGAGCAAGACCAGTGAAAATCTGAAGGAAGCCTTTGCAGGTGAATCCCAGGCCAACCGCAAGTATCTGGCCTTCGCAGCCAAGGCCGAGAAAGAGGGCTACCAAAGGGTCGCACGGCTTTTCAGGGCCGCAGCAGCAGCCGAGACCGTCCACGCCCACGCCCATCTCGCGGCCCTTGGCGGCATAGGGTCCACCGCCGACAACCTTAAGGAGGCGGTTGAGGGCGAAACCCACGAGTTCAAGAACATGTATCCGGGAATGATTGCAGAGGCTCAGCAGGACGGCGACAAGGTCGCCCTTCGCTCCTTCAGTTTCGCCAACGAGGTGGAGAAAATCCACGCCGGGCTTTACGAAAAAGCCCTTGAAATGCTTGCCGACGAGTCCTTCACCAAGGCAGACACTGAGTACTACGTTTGCGGAATCTGCGGCTACACCTGCGAGAACGAGCCGCCCGACAACTGCCCGGTATGCAAGGCCAAGGCTGCGAATTTCTCCAAAGTTGATTGACAGCCTGCTTAAAAACGCGAATCGCTGTGTCGCGTCATTTTTCAAAGAGCTTACAGGGAGGAAACTATGGCCTCACCCGACGAGATGTACCAGTGCCAGACCGTAAACTGCGGATACATCTACAACCCGGACAAGGGCGACAGGAAGGGCAAGGTCCCCGCCGGAACGAAATTCGAGGAACTGCCCGAAACCTGGAAATGCCCGGTGTGCGGGGCCACCAGGAAGTGCTTCAGGCCCCTTGCTGGGCCGGGCTCGACGGCGGAAGTGAAGTGCGAAGTCTGATTCCGGGCCTGCTGCAAAAAAATGGCGGCACAGGCGCGTTGACCTGACAGAAAAAGGGAGGGCCTTGTTTAAATGAAAGCACTCGTGGTTTATGCAACCCGCACCGGATCGACACAAAAGATCGCCGAACTGATCGCCGAAGGCATCCGTTTCGGTGGATTTGACGCGGATATCAAAAACGTGGCCGACGTCAAAAAGGAAGACGACCTCGCAGGCTACGACGCCTATGCCTTCGGTTCGCCCACCTATCACGGCGACATGATGGCGTCCATGAAGACCGTTCTTTTCCTGGCGGAAAAAGCGGGCCTGGAAAACAAGGTGGGCGGCGCTTTCGGGGCCTTCGGCTGGAGCGGCGAGGCCCCCCAGCGCATCTACGACACCATGCGGAACATCTTTTCCATGCGCATGGTGAGCGACTCTTTGCGCCTCAAATCAGCCGACCTCGGCGGCGGCGTCCAGGCGGCCCAGGCCTACGGCAAGACCATAGCCAACAAGCTTGGCGAGAAGTGACCTTTAAGGCGGTGTGACGGGGGAAACCTGTCCCCGTCACATCGCCTTAATCGATAAATATAGTGGCATGGTCAGGCTGTTGTTTCGATGCCGACACGTCTATTGGCCGCCTGGTTTTATGCTATTACGATAATTTGTTACTGCCAGCCGATAAAAATTATTCCCCTCTGTTCCAGCGTTGAAATCCGCCATAAAATCTTGCTTGCAAACCGGATTGATGAGATAATACA
>JACRLG010000015.1 GCA_016235345.1 Deltaproteobacteria bacterium
TCCCCAGCGTTGCCCTATCCTCCGAGCGGGTATTTGCCTTTTACTCAAAGGAGGTCAAAACCTCAACCTGGAAATGTCAACCGGCCAGCTTGAGGGTCGATGCAATTTTCAAATGTGCGAAAAATTCTTGACGCTACCTCCCGCATGGGCCACCCTGTTGTGCGATCGAAACGCCACCCTGTTGATTGATTTCGAGGCCTTGGCGGTATTGACAACCGTGTTCGTAAATATCCTCACGGGGGAAGGTCCATCCAAAAAATTTTCTGCCGGGAAAAGGGAATAGGGCGGATAAGGGATTTCATCGGCTCGCTTGAAACCTGAACCGGGTGGAAAAATTTTAGACAATACATAGCCAAATATGGGTGAATTTTACGCTTCGTGCAAGAACCACCCGATCAGACTGAATCAGCGTTGCTGGCCTTATCATTTTCAATGCATGCGTCAAGAAATAGTCGGCCGAAAGCAGATAATTCTAATATCGCATATTCTTCGTTGGAAATAGATTCCGGCTCATCAGCGTAATGGGAAGAGTATGCTGGTTGATATTCAGCATTACTGCCGGTAACAAGTGAAAAAATACGCAGGCGAACAAGGTTATCCAAATAAGCTTCAGCGCGATTTAGAAGTACTACATTTGCCTTCTCACACCATGCCTTAAACTTTAACTCTATAGATAGTATTGAACTTTCGCTTAAGAATGGCCATTGTTTGTCAATCGTATTTATATACTTGAGAACCTTTGCTTCATCTGGCGTTAATTGTTGGATTATCGATACAAACGATGGGTGGGCCGAAGTATTGTTCAAATCCATTGCCGATGATAGCAATGAAGCATACATCTCTCTAAGCTCTGGTTCATCCTTAACAAAAATCAATTGAAAAACCAGCGGGCCTGCAATAGATAAAGGAGGCTTAACGATATCCTTTGTTTTTCTATCAGCAAGGATACGCGTAACTCTGATAGAAAGCCATTCTTTGATTTGCTCATATCCCCATATTCCGGCTTCCAGAGGGGCAAGCGATATCTTCACTGCTTTTGCAATTGTGGCAAGACCGTCTCCAATTTGCCGTGCAGCAGGCTGTAACATATCTCGGTAGACCTCGGGGACCACTTCTCCGAGCCCAAGGGCTTTAACTGCATCTATTATTTGTTTGTCTTCTTCCATATCTTGTGCTCCGTCCAGTCCATTAAATCCATCAAAATTTTGCCACCCTAAACACATGCGGCCTGTTGCTTATGAAATCATCTTTACCGGTATGCTTTTACAAAGGGAATTCCTAAATCCTTGCATATCTTGCGTGCAAGGGTGTCGCTTATCTCCGTGTGCCGGGGGACGGAGGAGCGCCGGTTTTGCTCTGTGTTGCCCCACCATGAATGGCTCCCGCCTTCGCGGATGAGGACGCACCCAAACTGATGCAAATGTTTGATAAGCTCCGTTCTCTTCACAAGGTGACGATTTCTTCGGTATAGTCGGACGCCGCTGCAAAAATGGCCTCTTCCCGGTTCATTTCAATGGCTTCGGCAAGCGTGGCGCGAAGGCTTTCAAGAAGTTTTTCGCGCGTTTGTTCCTGGCAATTTACGCCGGGGACCTCCTCGATCCACCCGATCCACCAGTCGCCATCTTTCTTTGTTACCGCTGTGAATTTATTCGGCATGACGGATCACCTTGCTTTCGGAATTGCCTTCGTCCTTTTGTAACCCGGTATATCGAATTTTTGCAGATACTTATTTTATAGTATACTGCATTAAAAAATGGAACGCAACCGGCTTAGAGGATAAAACCCGGCGCGTTGGTCAGAAAGGGTCCTGGCCGGTTATGGCCTTCTTTATCAGAGCCTTGGCCGAAAAGGAGGCTAGGCCGCAGGCCCGGCCCTGTGAGCATAATCCATCCGACTGTAAATTAACCCTTCGGACCGAATCTGCAATTATTTCTTTATTCCCGGGGAAATTTTTGGTATGACCTTTCCCATGACCGGTAAACCGGTCAGTGAAACTCCATACCCGGCCTGAAATTTTCGTTTGGAGATTGAAAAGCCGGTTTTCAACCCCCAGTCCCGCTTTGCACCGAAGAACTTCCGATAAACGAACTTTCCGGGATGATCGAGGCGCCGTGAACAGGTTCCGGGTTCGCCTTTGCGGCCACAGCCCTTTTTATGGGCATAAGCGGCTCAGATGCGGCGTAGGCCCTTTTGGGCGTATCCACATGATTAAGAAGCCCCTTCGCCAAAATCAAACAGGTCTTTAAACTCATTTCGAGCGGAGAATCCCGCAAGGAGGGACGAATGATCAAAATTTCATAGAACAGATGCCCGCCCAAGCCGAAAAGACAATAAGGGGTCATGAATTCGGGTTTCTTTTCATTTTAAGGAGGAACAGATGCGAATTTCCGGCAGGACCTTTTCAGTCACCAGGGCAGTTTGCCTATTTTCATTCCTGGGCCTTTTCTTTTCTCCATCCTGGGCTCTGGCTTCAGCCACGGATATGATGGGGGCCGACAGGATGATCGCTGAAATAACCGAAGCCATGAGCACCCCGCCGGTGGTGGAGCAGGCCCTGGACCCAAGAATTGTGGAATACATCGCCCTGCAACATGACGTGGAGGAATTCAGGAAAACCGGCAAAAGCATGACGCCAGAACAAGCCGCCGAAACCTGGCTCTCTTTGATGGACAGGTATTTTGACGCCGAGCCCCTTCAGGGAGATGTCCTTGCGCTTTTTGTATCGAGGCTCCCCGAGAATTTCAAAATCATCGGCCTTAATTCCCTTTTTGAAGCCATGCCCGGCCCCGATTCATGGAGCCACTTGAAAAAGTTAGTGGAAAGCCGGGGCAAAAGCCCGAACAAATATAAGGATGTCGGATTGAGGATGCTCACGTGTTACCTTGCCGGAGACATTGAAGGTCTTAAAATGGCGGGCAGGGAATTCATCAAATCAGACCTTTCTTCCGGCAGCCAGGAAAAATTGCAGATAAAAATGGCGTTTGAAGAGCTTTTCGCGAGCGTTGCAGATTTGAGTCCGTCCCAGGTAATAAGCTCACTCGAAAGGATCATAAAACTCCAGAGGGCAAATGGTGCAAGCGACGAAACCCTTAATTTGCCCGATCTCTTGAGCCTCACCACGCGGGAAAAAGCGGCGTCAATCATCCGTGAAGCGTTAAAAATCAAAGGAGTCGTGATTGAAGTCAGCGAGGGCGAGGAGACCAGGAAACTCGCCGGAAAAATCGTTCTCGAGCAAATCAAGACCATTGACAGGCCCCAATGGGCTCTTGTCAAATCCATTGGCGATGTTCCCCTGTTTCTCGCCATGAAACAAAGGTTTCCCAGGCGTTCCGAAGCAAAGGAGCAGGAAATTGCAGTTGAGGGATCGCCCGAACTGGTCCGGGAAATGATGCGGAGTCATATCGGGCGCCAGGACGATTCCGATTATGACAACGCACAAAGCGTTTACATATCGAGCCTCATTATCGGGAACAAAATCCAGGAAGCGGTGAATTACACGGTTAAATTGCATGCCGACCGCCCTGATTCCCTCGAAAATATTTTGGATCGCAACATCGTCAGGCTTGTGGACTCGCCGGAAAAGCTATTTGGCTACTACGGAGCGCTGCTTAAGAAGCTCCCCACGGCCCCGGTGTGGGATTCATACCTTGACGCCGCATGCGTCATCGGAAAAGGCGATCAGGCCATAGCGGAGGCCGCCAAGACGCTGGCCGCTCCTTCACTCGATTTGCAAAAAAGGGTTATCATTGAAGAACAGCTCGCCTCCGCCTATCTAGCGATGGACCGGATCGAAGAAGGCATTTCCGTCATCCGGCAGATTCTGGGCCATGACGTATCAAGGGAGTCGCCCGATTCCGTCATGGAAATCGAGCGGCTGCGTTACAACCAGGCAGTCAAAATAAGGGAAATCGGCAAAGCCCTTGACGACCCTTCGCTGGTCCGGGAAGGCATTGAAGCCTTCGGCAGGATCGCGGCGAATCTGAAACAGGAAAGCTTTCTTTCTTTATTGGAAGGCGGTTTTGATTCGTCGGAATCGGTTGATTTTCTGATCGAATCAGGTGATTACGCCCAAGCGGAAAAGGTGCTTTTGACCAACATGCAAATCGTCGCCAGGCTGATCAAGGCGAACTCCAATGAATGCAACCTGGACAACGACTCCTTTTTTCCCGGCGTTCTTGCGAAATTGGCTGAAATATATGTAAAAACCGGGCGTTATCAGGACGTTTTGACGCTTCTTGAAAAGGCCCCCTGGTGGAACGCCGGGGATATTTCGGCGTATTTGGGCTCCGGCAACTGTGGCGGCGGGAGGCAGTTGCCTGTTTTCGCGGCCAAGGCCCTCCATGAACTGAATCGGGACGAGGAAGCCCAGGCAATCCTGAAATACCATATCCAGTTGAATCCCGAGGATGACGGGGCCTATTCGATTTTGGCCGATATCGGCGGAAAAGAACTGGTCCCGTGGCTGGACGCCCTTTACCAGCGTGACCAGTTTCAGGAAAGGCCCCTGATCTGGAAAGCGTTTGCCCTGAAAAAACAAGGCCTTCTCGAAGAAGCCGAACAGGCAGCCAGAAAATCTTTGGAAGTGGACCCCACGGACGGAGAACAGAAGGCAGGCCGCCGCATTTTCAGCTACGTTGTTTTGGCGGATATCCTGGATGCCCGGGGCAAAAAGGATGAAGCCGACTTTTTGCGCAAGGTGGTGGCGTCTGTCCGCCTTGCAGAAAAGGGGGATGAATTCAAGGAGGTTGGCCTTTACACC
Organism: Deltaproteobacteria bacterium; assembly: GCA_016235345.1. Lineage (NCBI taxonomy): Bacteria > Pseudomonadati > Myxococcota > Myxococcia > Deltaproteobacteria bacterium. The sequence goes on from JACRLG010000015.1 coordinate 4,760, forward strand.
AGAAGCCTTGCTCAATACGAAAAAGCCGAAGCCATGTTTCCCGATGCATACTGCATTCAATGGCGCATCGCCGAACGCCTTTATTCGCTGGGTCGGCATGTTGAGGCCCGCAAGCATTACCTCAAGGCTTTTGAGAAGATGCCGGATCAATTCGGAAGGATGGCCAGCTTCTGTTTCGGCTGCGAGGGCGCGTTCGAGAAGAAGCAAAGCAGGGTGGCGGCGGAAGAGGTCCTGACGAGGCTGGAAAAAGCATCGACGCCCAAGCCCCAGGTATATTTCCTTCTGGGCCTTTTACGAAAGGAAGAGGGAAAGTACGCCCAGGCTTACTCCTATTTCAGGAAAGCCGGGGAAGCGGATAACCTCTACCTGGATGCCTGGAAAGAAATGTTCGAGATAAGAGACGAGGTTTTTCCCCCGCAAAAGGAAGTTGAGGCAATAGCTTTCAGGCTGATGGAGATGGACCCCGCCATGAACCATTCAGGCGCCGGAATTGACAGCGTGAGAGACGTTGCCAGACTGTGGAAGCTTTTGGAGCAAAATCAGAAATTCAGGATTCCCAAGCCGGATTCCCTGTTTCCCTTGACGGCCTCCAGGCAGAAGGCGGACAGGAAACAGTCGGACATCCGGCGGGTGATTCTTGAGGATGAAATGGGGTATTCCAACGACAGCGACGTCCCGTTACCCGGGGAAGCGGTTTTGCGTATAACGGCCATGCGGCATATTACCAATATAATGCGGATGGGCCACATGAACGCATTCTATTTTCACTGATTCAAATCAAGGGCCGGGGGAGGAAAAAATGTTTCCTCCCCTGGCCTCATCCCCCGATCGCGTGAAAAATCATGGCCGGGGTGAATGCCGGGATGGGCCCCTCAAATGGATTGAGCCTGACACACTTTCATTCAAAACGGGTCCTGGCCGGTGACGGCCTTTCTTACAAGGGCCTTGGTGGCAAGGGAGGCCATGCCCCAGGCGGCGTCGGCTTGGACGTGAAGCTCCACCGACGAGTCGAAAAGAATGGAAGCCCTTGCCGGAAACTCGTCGTCTCCCTCCCATAAAAGAAAGAAAAGCGGTATCTTGGGAAAGGGATTCAGGCGGAACGCGGCGTCGGCCATTGCCACGGCCTCGCCCCCAAGGCTTTCTGCGGCTTTTTTGAAACCTTCCATATCGTTTCCGAACCGGGCTGAAATCTTATCTGTGGGAAGCTCGTGCGGCCCCCGGAAAAAATGGCCCTCCTTAAGCTCGGTGGGCCCCACTATGCGCCCGGTCGGGCTGGCGGGGCCTGCGTGGAGAAGATATATCAGGGTCATGAGTTCCAGAAGCGGGTGTTCGGCCTTTTTCCAGAATCCTTCCGAGTAGCGCCTAAGGCACCTGTTTTCCAGGTCAATCAAAATCGTGTCGGAAAGAACGTCAACCAGGATTCCCTCGTATGGGTTGGTGCGCGATTTGGCGAAATGCCGCGTGGCTGCGTTTTCGCAGATGGCGTTGATCTTTCTTTCCTTCAATTCCTCCCAAAACTGGAGCGGCACCGAGATTTGGGACCCGCTGGGCGATGAGTCCAGGGGCTTTTCCCTGCGCCGCCTTCTCTGCATGGTGAGAAATCCCTGGGAAAAGGGATAGGGGCCGCTCTCGAAATTTTCACAGGGGAAGTATTCGCAGCCTGAAATGCAGTGGGCCACGCGGTTGGTGGCCGCGCATTCCAGTATGGGGCAGGCCGCGCCAAGTATACGGCGCTGGCCTTCCATCTTTAGCCTTGCCTCGTGGCTGGTTCCGGGGCCGCAGGACGAGCAGACCCCGGCGATGTTCAAGCCGCACACATCGCAATTTACACCGCAGGCTCCGGTAGGCATGGCGGGAATCCTTTCAGAAAGAAAGCAGGGAAGGGCAAAAAAAATCGGGTTGAGTCAGGTAACGGTAAGCCCCTCCCACCATTTAAACGGGTCTTGCTCAAGGGCAGCCTTGGCTATGGCGCGGGCGGATTCCGTTGCAAGGCTGTTTTTCGAGTTTTCCACCCACTCGGATGTGGGAAATCCGCAGGCCCCGTACTCCAGGGCCTGAAACAGGCAGTCCAGCCTGTCGGCATCGGCCACTATGGCGGCTTCGGGGCTTGTCTTTTCGTGAATTTCAGAGGCGGCGTCCTTCAAAAAGGCGTTCAACGGTGGCGGAAGGCTTTCCGCCTGCCCGTTTCCAGCCTTTTCGGCTCCGTCTTTTCCGTCAAGGTACTTCTGAGCCATCTTGTGAAGGTCGCCGGTGCGGGTTTCGGCCAAATCGTGAAAAACAGCAAGCGTAACCGCCCGGCCCACGTCAGCGCCTTCCAGTTTGGCCAGAAGGGCGGCCATCACCGCCACCCGGAAACTGTGGTCGGCCACGCTTTCGGGGTTTTTTATTCCCGCCACAAGCCAGCCCGAACGCGGAAGGTTTTTAAGATGTCCCGCCTCGTACAGGAAACGCGCGAGTTTGCCAGCCTCGTTTTCGGTCAAGTGAAAATTTCCTCTTCCGTTATTCCGAAAACAGCCAGGGTGTTTTGAAAAACGGTTTCCGCTATCGGTTCCAACTCGCAACCCAGAACTTCGGCAAGCCTTGAAAGAACGTCCGCCACAAAGGCCGGTTCGTTGCGCCGCACCTTGTTGCGCCTGGGCCAGGGGGTGAGATATGGCGCGTCGGTTTCCACCAAAATTCTGTTTCTGGGAATTTTTACGGCAAGCCGCCGCAGTTCCTCCCCCCGCTCCTTGTGTGTAAGCACCCCGGTTATTCCAATATAATAACCCATGTCGAGGTACTTGAAAAGCTCGCTTTCGGTGCCCGAAAAGCAGTGGACCACCCCTTTTCGGCTTACGGGATGAGCCGAAAGGATTTCAAGGAGCCGTCCTTGTGAATCCCTCTCGTGGAGAATCACGGGAAGACCCAGCTTTTCCGCCGTGTCGAGCTGGCGGGCGAACCATTTTTCCTGGTCGCCCTTTGGAGAGAACATGCGGTTGAAGTCGAGGCCGATCTCGCCCCAGGCTTTCACCTTGGGGTTCCGTGACAGGGCCACAAGCTCCGACATCCCCTCGTCCGTAAGGGACTTGGCGTCGTGGGGATGCACCCCGACTGACGCGAAAAGCCCGCTGTAACGTCCAAGCATGGCGACCGCCTTGCGGCAGGTGTCAACGGTGATCCCGGCGGCCAACACAGCCACCACGCCAGCCTCGCGGGCGTTGTCCATCACCTGGTCGCGGTCTTTATCGTAAGACGGGTCGTCAACGTGGCAGTGGCTGTCGAATATGCGAAGCGGCATATCCTATTTCGCCTCGCCGAAACCAAGATCGAAGGCCGCGTGGTTGGACGCCACGAACGCCTTTTTCGTCTCCGCCGCGATTGCTTTTCTTACCGCATCCGCCGACACGGGAATGGTTCCGGTTGCGATGAGCGCGCCTAAAAGCACCATGTTGACGGCAAGGGGGTTCTCCGCTTTTTTCGCCAGTTCCAGGGCGTCGAAGGCCACCACCTTTTTGGTTTTTTCCTTCAAAAGCGAGATGATGGTCTCGATTTCAGGGTAAACGCCCTTGCCGATTGCCGCCGTGAAGGGCGGAAGTTTGGCCGTGTTTGTTATGACCACCGTGTCCGGGTTGGCGCGGTTTACGGCCCGCAAAGTCTCGGCGGGCTCGAAGCCCAGGAGCACGTCCGCGCAGCCGTCCGAAATGATGGGGCTTGCGGCATCGCCGAAGATCATGGCGCTTTCCACCACTCCGCCACGCTGGGCCATGCCGTGGATTTCGCTCATGCGCACGGGTATGTTTTCGGAAAGCGCGGCCTCCCCCAGCACCCTCGCCGCCAGAAGGTTTCCCTGGCCACCCACGGCGACCATAATGAGTCTAACGGGTTTCATTTTTGATCCTTTTCCGGCGTCTTGCTAAAGCCGCCAAAATTGAATGTTGCATTCAAATTATATTGGATTCAGGAAACTTCGGAGCTTCCTGTTTTTTTAGGATCGGCAAAAGGCTGATCAAAAACGATGAAATGCAAGGAAGGCGAGCGGGCGGCGGCGGAGCGTGCTTTTCGCACGTGAGCACGCCGCCCGCGAAGCCTGACACAGCAGTTCGCGTTTTTGGACAGCCGCTAGCCCTTGAAAGGAACAATAGCGTTTTCCGGGCAGACCTGGGCGCACACGGCGCATCCCGTGCACTGCTCCGCATTGATTCTCACCTTTCCGGCCTCAACATACATGGCCGGGCACCCCAGTTTATCAACGCAGGTGCGGTGGTTCTTGCACTTATCGGTTACGGTGAAGGGGCCGCGCCTGGGGCGCTTGACGCTTCTTGCGTACAGGGGGCATATCTGGCGGCTTATGACCACCGAGATGCCGGGGGCGTCCAGGGCTTCCTTTATGGCCTCTATGCTTTTCTTCACCTTGTAGGGGTCGGTTACGACGACGGTTTGCACCCCAAGGCCTCGCACCACGTTTTCTATGGAGACCCGGTTGTAGCCTGAAAATCCCATTTCCACCATGTCCACGCCCGGATGGGGCTGGTGGCCGGTCATGGCGGTGGTGCCGTTGTCCACTATAACCAGGGTGAAGTTGTGGTTGTTGAAAACAGCGTTAACAAGCCCTGCGATGCCGGAATGGAAAAAGGTGGAATCGCCGATAAAGGCTATGGTCTTATCTTTGGTGAACTTTGAAAAACCCGCTGATGTGCCTGCTGACGAGCCCATGCAGATAAGGAAATCAGCAGCCGAAAGGGGTGGCAGCACGCCCAGGGTGTAGCAGCCGATGTCCGTGGGGAAGATGGTGGACCGGTCGCCTGCGGCCTGATGCACCTCGTAGAAGGTGGCCCGGTGGGGGCAGCCCGCGCAGAGGTTGGGCGGACGGGCCGGGATTTCCGGGATGCCAGCCTGGTCTATGCGTGCGGGCGGGGTGTCCGCCACGCCGAAGAACCTGGCCATCACGCCTCGCACCAGGGCCGGGTCGAACTCGCCCTCTCGCGAAAAAAGCCCCTCGGCCTTGCCTTTTATGGGGATGATTACGCCGTTTTCCTGGGCCACGGCCTTTATCATTTCCTCCATGAAGGGCTCGCCCTCTTCCGCCACAAGGATTTTTTCCTTGCCCTTAAGAAAGGCAGCGATTTTCCCCTTGGGCGCGGGGTTTGAAAAGCCCATGCGGAAGACGGAGACTTTTTCAGCTATTCCAAGCTCGGCTATGGCGTCCTTCACGTAGTTGTAGCTTACGCCGTTCACCACTATCCCCAAGGGGCCGCCGCCCTCGATGAAATTGGCGGGGCTGTCGTCGGCCAGTTTTTCGGCCTCGGCGAGACGCGCAAGCAGCCGGGTGTGGAGCCTTCGGGAAACTGCTGGAATGGCCACCATCATGAAGGGATTCTTGGTGAAGCTGCCCTTTATGTTGATCGGGCCTATTTCGCCAAGGGTGACTTGGGCGGTGGAGTGGTTCACGCGGGTCGTTGTGCGCAAAATTACCGGCACGCCAAGTTTTTCGGACATCTCCATGCCGGAAATCATCATGTCCTTGGCCTCCTGGGGAGTGGAGGGCTCAAGTATGGGAAGGCCCGCGAGCTTGCCGTAATAGCGGTTGTCCTGCTCGTTCTGGCTGGAGAACATGAAGGGGTCGTCGGCGGTGAGAATAACCAGCCCGGCCTTGACCCCGATGTAGGAGAGGGTCATGAGTACGTCGGCGGCCACGTTCATCCCCACGTGCTTCATCATGCAGAAGCTGCGGACCCCCGTATTGGCGGCGGCTGCGGCCACTTCCAGGGCCACCTTCTCGTTCACCGAGTACTCGAAGTAGAGGTCGGTCTCTTTGGAAACCTGGAAAAGAGAAAGGCTGATTTCCGAGGACGGCGTTCCGGGATAGGTGGTGGCGCAGGCCACCCCGGCTTCCAGGGCCCCGCGCGCGATGGCCTCGTTTCCGAGGTAGAAGACCTTTTTCCCTGGTGAATTTTCCAAGAGTTTATGCATGGCTTTTTCCCTTATTTTTTGTTACCGTTTATGCGAACCGATTGGCTTTTCGTTGATTTTTCATGGTGGTTTTCTTATACGACGGGGGCTTTGTCTGTAAAGAACAATCAGAAAATCAGCCCTTAAGCAAAAGGAATTCCCACATGCCCGGAAAACCGGTTCTGGTTCTGGCCACAAGAAACGCCGGAAAAATAAAGGAGTTGAGAAGGCTTCTGGAAAAGGTTCCCATAACCGTCAAGGGCCTTTCCGATTATCCGCCTTTTCCCGAACCCGTGGAAGACGGCGAAACCTTCCGCGAGAACGCCGTCAAAAAGGCCCTGGCCACCATGAGGCATCTTGGCGTCGCGTCGCTTGCCGACGATTCCGGCCTTTGCGTGGAGGCCCTTCTAGGCGCGCCCGGCGTTCTCTCGGCCCGTTACGGCGGGGAGGGCCTGACCGACGCAGATCGATGCGAGAGGCTTCTGGAGGCTCTGAAGGATGTGGCCGACAGAAGGGCGGCCTTCATGTGCGTGGCGGCCCTGGCCCTGCCGGACGGATCCGTGCATACTTGGGAGGGCAGGGTGGAAGGCCTTATCCTGGAATCGCCGGAGGGGGAAAACGGCTTCGGATACGACCCGGTTTTTTACTATCAGCCATTTGAACGTTCTTTCGCCCTGTTGAGCCGGGAGGAAAAAAACTCAGTCAGCCACCGGGGAAAAGCTATGGCTCTTTTTGCCGACGATATAAGCCAGTTGTTCGACCGGTTGCAGAAACCGGTCAACCCATAATGGAGAAAAAGCCATGTCAGAGTTGAAGCCCGTGGAAAAAGTGGAAATCATAACCCTTGCCGACAACTACGTCGACCTTGTTTCGATGGATAACAACGAACACGTCACCCGCGCCATGCCGGTGAAGGACATGGTGTTTTCAAACTCCATCCTTGCCGAGCACGGTTTTTCAGCCATGTTGCGCGTAACCGCCGATGGCGCGACGCACAGCATAATCATGGATTTCGGGCTTTCCCCGGACGCTTCGGCCAGGAACGCCGAAGCCATGGGGCTCGACCTGTCCCAGGCGGAAGCCGCAGTTCTCTCGCACGGGCACGTTGACCACTTCGGCGGCATGAAGGCCGTGGGCGCGTCCGTCGGGAAAAAGCTCGATCTTTACGTGCATCCGGCGGCCTTCAGGAAGGCCCGCTTCTTTGAGCCCTTTCCGGGGCTTAAAATCACCATGCCGGTGATTTCGGAAACCGACGTGAAAGAGGCCGGTTTTACCCCGGTAAAAACCGGAGAGCCGACCGTGCTTGCCGACGGCCAAATCCTCTTTCTGGGTGAAATAGAGAGGGTCACCGGGTTTGAAAAGGGCATGCCCAACGCCTTTTACACGGCGGACGACGGTGAATACCTCTGGGACCCCCTTGTGGACGACACCGCCCTTGCCGTGAACGTGGCGGGAAAGGGCCTCGTGGTGCTTTCAGGCTGCGCCCATTCGGGGATAGTGAACACGGTGAAGCATGCCATGAAGCTTAGCGGCGTTGACAAGGTTCACGCGGTTATCGGCGGGTTCCACCTATCCGGCTCCGCCTTTGCCCAAACCATTGATCCCACCGTGGCGGCCCTTGCGGGACTTTCTCCCGATTTCGTGGTCCCCACCCACTGCACCGGACGCAACGCGGGGCTTGCATTTGAAAGAAAATTCGGCGAAAAGTTTCTGGTCAACATGAGCGGCACAACGCTAACATTTACCTCATGACGGAAATTTTATGAGCCTTCAGCAGATGAACATCGGGTTCAGCCCGGTTGAGGACCGACTTATTTTGAGGATCACCGGAAAGACCGAAGATGGAAGCGCCGAGTACCGCTTCTGGCTCACCCGGCGGCTTGTGCGCCTTTTGTGGGACGGCCTTGAAAAGGTGCTGGAGGCCGACACCGCCACCGACCCAAGGGTGGACCCGGAAGCCCGCGAAATGGTGAAGCAGTGGAAGGAGGAAGAGGCCATCTCGAAGGCCGACTTCACCACTCCCTTCACGCCCGCCCCTATGGCCCTGCCTTTGGGTGAAGCGCCCATTCTGGTCTCGAAGATTCAGCTTAAAAGCATGGGGCCGGATCAGAAGGTGGTTGTTTTGAACAACGAGGCGGGTGTTGGGATCACGCTTGCTCTGAAACCCGAAATGATCCACTCCATAAGAAAGCTCATAGCCGACGCGGCCTTAAAGGCCGAGTGGGATTTGGATCTTTCCGTTCTGGCCGGGGCTGCGGCCCTTTCTGCGGATGGACATCGAATCATAAATTGAGAGGGAAGGCGGCTCCCCCCTCCCCCCGAACCGGCGGGGAGGGGGGAGTATGCATCAGAATTTCCAGGAAAGGCCGAAGTCGAAGCTCTGCTCGGTAAGGGTGGAGGCCAGGGTCACGGGCTGGCCGGTCATGTCCACGCCCTTTTCCGTCATGGTTTCCTCAAACCCGTGGGTGTAGGCAAGGTTTACGGTGAAGCGTTCCGTGAAGGCATAGCCCGCTCCAAAGGTGAGGTGGTGCTTGGTTATTGCAGGAAAGCCCACCAGCCGGAAGGTTTCGTAATAATAGGTGGGAACCTCTTTGCCCTGAATGAGCGTTGTCTGGCCGAAAACGCCGTTGAAATTTTCATGCTCCTCAAGGGGATTCTCGCTGTAGTTGTACCCAAGCCTCAGGGCCAGGGCCCTGGTGGGTTTCACCTGAAGCCCCAGGCCCAGAACGGTCTGATCGTTCCAGTCGAAATCCTCGTAGCCGTCAGCATTCGCCCAGTTTATCCACTTCACGTCCGCTTCCAGAAGAACCTTGTTCTCGAAAAGGCTGACAGCCGCTCCAAAGCCCGCCTGCTGTGGGGCCTGGAGTTTCAGGTCATCCCACTTTCCGTCCCCGTCGAAATCCGTAACGGCATCGTGGGTTACGGTCTGGGGCGTGGTGTAGGTGAGCCCGAAGCTCAGCTTGTCGGTGGGGCGAAAAATTGCGCCCAGTTGAGCGCCGAAGCCGTAGCCTGCAGCGCCTCCGCTTCCGAGGTCCAGGGTGGCGTAGTCCGCGTTAAGGGCAAGGCCAAGGGACCACTTGTCCGATACCTGGTAGGAGATCGCCGGGGCGAACTTCATTATCTGAAGCTCGGTGTAAGTGGCCGCCACAAGGGGAGCGCCGGGCATGAGGGTTGCGCTTTCCAGGTCGGTCTTCTTGTAGTTGACTCCAAGGCCGGACACCCCGTAGGCCGCAAGGCCGAAACGCCATTCAGGCGCATTCTTGGAAAGAGGCACCGAAAGCCCTATGGCGGGTATCGCGTATACGGAGTCATCGCTTTCCGAGCGGATCACCTGTCCGGGGCGGGTGATTTCCGTCGAGACTTCCGGCATGAAAAGGGTTGCGGCAAAGTCCATTCCGGTTGAGGGGCACCAGTCTCCGAAGCACATGGCGGCGGGGTTCGAGAATACCGCGCTTATGGCGTCCTGGGGGTCGGCTATGCCCACGCCTCCCATGGAACGGGCGATGGGGCCGATGGCCATCAGGTTGTCGCCGTTGGTGGCGAATGCGGGCGAGGCAAGGGTTAAGGCCGCGCAAAGGGCCAGCAGGGTGTAACGGGTTCCTCTTTTCATTTCTCCTCCTATTATTCGTTAAGCCGCTTTAGAGGGCGGCGAATTTTCGGACGACGCGGATCAGGGGGCACCCACAAGGGCGTCGGCCACCATGGACGTAAGAAACTTCACGTCAACGTTCATCTGGTAGTGTTCGTTAAGATCGGAAAGCTGGGTGTGGCAGTTTTCGCAGGCGGTCACCAGAATCTTCGCCTTGCTCTCTTTAACCTGGTCAGCCTTGACCCTTGCTGATTTCATTCGGAAATCAAGGGTCTCCTCGCCCAGGGCCACGAGTCCGCCGCCGCCGCCGCAGCACCAGTTCATAACCGGGTCCGGGGACATTTCCGCGAAATTATCCGTAAGCGCACAGATAATTTCGCGTGGCTCGTTGAAAACCCCGCCGTTTCTGGCTATCTGGCATGGGTCGTGATAGGTGGCCAGTTCCGGGAAAAGGCCCTTCCTGACCTTTATACGGCCCTCCCTGATGTAGCGGGCGTGGACCTCGGTTATGGAGCTCACCTTGAAAGGCTCGCCCTTGGTCATCTGCTTCATCACCCGAAAAGCCGTGCCGCATTCGCAGATAACCACTTCCTTTACTTTAAGCCTCTTGGCCTCGTTTACGATGCGGTCCAGAATCTGCCTGGTTTTTATGGGATCGCCCACGAAAGCGCCGAAATTCACGGCCTCGAAAAAGGAGAGGGTCCAGTTTTCCTTGGCCGCGTTGAAAACCGCCGCTGTGGGAACGATGGAATGGGCTCCTGCAAGCGCCACGTAGAGGAGGTCTGAGCCAACCTTATCAACCGGAATGGGAATCTGACCGGCCTCGCCCCTCCATTTTTCAAGGACTTCGGCCTCCAGTTCCTTCACGCTTTCAAGAAAGCCTTCCCGGAAAATATCCAGGGACTCGCCCTTCATCACCGAGGTGTCGGCCAGCATGGTAAGTATTTCCGGCTCGGCGTGCGCCCCGACAAGAAGGAGTTTTGCGATGGACATAAGAAGCTGGGTGTCTATGCCGAACGGGCAGAAGACCATGCAGCGGCGGCAACCGGTGCAGGAGTAGGCGGCCTCGTAGAGTTCCTGCAAGGCCATCTCGTTTAGGTCTTTCGATTCGCCCAGGCTCTTCCAGAACCGGCCCTTTACGGTGAAAAATTTTTTGTAGATGCGACGCACGATTTCGGCCCGGTAAGCCGCGATGTATTTCGCCTGGGGCATGGAAGCGTAAACGTGGCAGGCGGAAACGCAGACTCCGCAGCGGGAACAGGTGTTAAGGTACAGCTTGGCTGCGCGGGCAAGTTTGGACTCGAAAAGTTTTAACAGCTCGTCGCGGGTGGTGTCGTCCATTTGTTATCCCCTCCTCAGCCTGTTCACGGGCAGGGCCAGAAAAGCATGCATTATCTTGGAAAAAGGCAGGACCATAAGAAAGAGGTTTGCGAAGAACACGTGAAGCACCAGCATGAAGCGATGTCCGGTGACCGTGACCTCGTAGGGGAGTTCGGGCTTTAGGGTCACGACGCTCCAAAGGTACTGGCGGTAGTGGTCAACGTTAAGCTCGCCGTAGCCGTACCAGTTTCGGGCCCAGTCCATTTCCGCTCCGAAGATCACCGTGAGGAAAAGAAGGATGAGAAGGTAGTAGTCCTCAGGCACCGAAAGGTCGCGCACAGGGGAGGCGAAACGGCGGAAAAGGAAATAGAGCAGGCAGATGGCCAGAATAAGGCCCACGAATCCGTTTCCGAGAAAAATCTGGTGGGGTACGATCTGAATGAGGGGAATGTCTGCGACAAGCTCAAGATGCCCGACCAGAAGCAGAAGAAGGCAGACGTGAAAGGCCATGAGGAACACCCATAGAACCTTGGCGTGCCTCCTTACCTGGGGCATGAGAAAGGTGTCGTAAAGGGCCCCGGCGATTCTGAACCGGCTTAAAGGGTAGATGGGTGCAACGGGCTCCTGCTTTGTCCGCAGGAGAAGCGCGAGTTGCACGGCCACGCCCAGCACCAGAACGGCGAAGGCCGCGTAAACCATTGGGATCAGGATGAAATAGGAAATCTTATCCACAGGGCGGCTCCTTTCCGGCTTGGGGCCGTCCTTGCGAACGGCCCGGCCCGATTTTCAAGAATCACTTGTTCCTCTTGATCCAGAACCGGGTGATCTTGCCGTCCTGCTCGGCTTTCAAAATCTCGTTGCCGGAGGATTTGGCCCAGGCGGGAAAATCCGCCCGCGCGCCGGGATCGGAGGTGACCGCCTCAACCACCTGTCCAACCGCCACTTCCTTTATGCCCTTGCTGATTTTCACCACCGGCATGGGGCAGGGAAGGCCCTTCAGGTCCATCACCTTGTCGGCTTTCATTTCTTCGCTCATGACGTTCTCCTTATTTATTTGCGGTTTTGGATGTCTTCCGAACAGAACCTTCGGCTCCGTTACTTTTTAAATGAAAAGCTGAATACGGCTGTTTCCCGCCTCGGCCAGAAAGGTGGCCACGCCGCAGGCGGTAAGGTCCGGGTAATCGATCATCTCCTTCATTGAAAAGCCCATGAGGTCCATGCTCATTTCGCAAAGGTAGATTTTTACCCCAAGGTCGCCCGCCATTTCGATCATCTGAGGCAGGGACGCCACGTTCTTCTTGGTCATCAGGGACTTCATCATGGCCGTGCCCATGCCGCCCATGTTCATTTTGGAAAGCTTCACCTTTTCCGCGCCCTTGGGGAGCATGGCCCCGAACATGGTTCCCATCATGTCCTTTTGGCCCGGCTGCTTTTTGGGATCCCTGAGGGCAGGTGTGGCCCAGAAGGTGAAGAACATGACGACTTCCATGCCCATGGCAACCGCCCCGGTTCCTATGATGAAAGCGGCCAGCAGCTTGTCCAGGTCGCCCGAAAACACCACCATCGAGAGCTTGTTTTCGGTGACCTTGCCCTTTACCTCATCGAGTTGTTCGGAAAATTCCGCGAACTTTTTCTGAAGCTCGTCCGGGTTGGCCTGATTTTCTTCCATGACTTCCTCCATTTGGTTATTAGTGTTAACGATTACGGCAAAAAAAAGGCCGGTGATGCCAGCCCTTGTTTTTCAGCGCAGGGTGGCCTTCACCGACTCCATGGCGTTTCTCAGCTTTTCGAGCTGGCTCAGCATTTCGTGGCGTTCGTCCGGGTTTATCCTGTAAAGGACCCGTCCGTGGATTTCCCTGTGAAACTCCCCGATCTCGTTCATTTTTTCCGACCCCTTCTGGGTTAGGCCGATCAGGGTGACGCGGGCGTCGCCGGGGTCGGGGAGCCTTTTCACCATGCCTTTTTCTTCCAGGTGGTCTATGATCTTGGTGATCCGGCTCTTGGCCACGTCCATCTTTTCGGCAAGGGTCTTGACCGTAAGGTAGCGCTCACCCAGAAAGAGGGCCAGACAGCGGGCCTCGGCCCAGGGGAGCCCGAAGCGGTCGTGCTCGTAGATTCTGCGGTCTTCGCAGCACCTCACCATTTCGGTAATGAGGGCCTGGAGCTTGGCCACCTGGTACTGATCGGGCGTTACGCCCCTTATTTCGGCGATTTCGTTCATAGTGTTAACAAAATATCGCAGGAAATTTTTCCTGTCAAGGGGTTTTTTGAGGTTTTTCAAAGAATCCCTAAAAACCGGCATCCTGTCAAAATCGGGTTTTTTCTTGGCAACGCAGGCATGTAATGCTAAAAGCCAATGACAATGAGGAATTTTTAGTGGAAAATGCGGAGCGCCAACCGGCCCCGCAGAACTCCTTCATACAGCAAAATGGAGGTCGCCATGCCCACCCCCGAAGCAAAATCGGCCAGAAGCATTTCGGTTATACTGGATTCCATCGCCGGAATCGGCCTTTTCGAGAGCCTTTCCGACGAAGACCTGAAGGTCGTGGCCGCCCACATGCATTTTCTGGAGGTGGGGGAAGGGGAGATGGTTTTCGAGGAAGGCGAAAAGGGCAACTACATGTGCTTCGTGGTGGACGGCGAACTTTCGGTGATAAAGGACGCCGCAAGCGGTGAGCGCGCCATAATAACCAGGCTCTCGCGGGGCGATTCCCTGGGGGAGATGGCGGTGATAGACAATTTTCCGCGCTCGGCCACGGTGATCGCCACTTCGCCCGCAACTCTTCTCACGCTTTCAAGCCCGGACTTCCATCATCTTTTGACCGGGCACTCCCATATAGGAATCACAATACTAAAGGGAATTGCAAGGCTTCTGTCCATCAACCTCAGAAAGACATCCATTCAGCTTGCGGATACCATGATGCCTTTGCTTTAAAAGCCGCCTGCCTGCCTAAAAAACAATGACACCCTGCAACCGGCAATATTCCGCCTGCTGCAGGGTGTTTGTGTTTGAACCCCTGAAATCAGCCCCTGATTCGCAGAAGGGATTTTTCCACGGCCATCACGGTTTTTTCCACGTCCTCTTTGGTGTGGGCGGCTGAAACAAACCATGCCTCGAACTGGGAGGGCGGAAGATATATCCCCTCAAGGGCCATTTCCCGGAAAAACCTGCCGAAAAGGGCCGTGTCGCTCTTTTTGGCATCAATGTAATTTTTGACCGGCCCTTCGGTGAAAAATAGCGTCAACACCGAGCCTGCCCGGTTGATACAGGCATTTATCCCGGACATTTCAACTGCCCTTTTAAGGCCCTCCTCAAGAAGAGCGCCTGTTTCCTCGATTTTTGCGTAAACCGCGCCGCCATCCTTCATCAACTCTTTTATGGCTGCGATTCCGGCGGCCATTGCCACGGGGTTTCCCGAAAGGGTCCCGGCCTGATACACGGGGCCTTCGGGGGCGATTTTTTCCATAACATCCCGCCGTCCGCCGTAGGCCCCAACAGGAAGCCCGCCGCCGATGATTTTTCCAAGGCAGGTGAGATCGGGCCTTATGCCGAAAAGCCCCTGAGCCCCGGAAATTCCCGCGCGAAAGCCTGAAATCACCTCGTCGAAAACCAGGATGCTTCCGAACTTGTCGCAAAGGGAACGCAGATGGGCGAGCCAGCCCGGTTCCGGGAGCACCACCCCCATGTTTCCGGCTATGGGCTCCACCAGTATGGCGGCCACCTTTTCGCCCACGCGGTTCATGGCCTCTGTCACGGCGTCCAAATCGTTGTAGGGAAGGCTTAGGGTCAGACCCGCGATGGCCGCAGGAACGCCCGGGCTGTCGGGAATCCCAAGGGTCGCCAGGCCCGAACCCGCCGCAACCAGGAGGCCATCCGAATGGCCGTGGTAGCAGCCGTCAAATTTGATTATGAAATCCCGGCCCGTGAAACCGCGCGCAAGGCGCACAGCGCTCATCACGGCCTCGGTGCCGGAGTTCACCATGCGCACCATCTCCATTGAAGGCACAGCCTTTGCGATGAGTTCGGCCATGACGATTTCGCGCTCGGTGGGGGCTCCGAAGGATGTGCCGTCCCGAAGGGCCTCCAAGATGGCCTCGTTCACCGCAAGGGGCGCGTGGCCAAGGATCAGCGGGCCCCACGAGCACACGTAGTCTATGAACTCGTTGCCGTCAGCGTCTATTACCTTCGAGCCCTTGCCCCTTGCCAGAAAACGGGGAAGGCCGCCCACGGATTTCGCGGCCCGCACCGGGCTGTTGACGCCTCCTGGAATAAGGCGGCCCGCCTGCTCGAAAAGGGCCTGGGAGCGGCTCGTGTTCATGCGTGTTTCTCCTTGTGAAATTTTTCGGAAATTGGGAAAATCGGCTCGAAATTGATAATTAGCAACGAAAGCTCTGGCGGTCAAGATTTTCACCAATACCTGACCCATGAAAGACAGGGGGGGCTATGCAGGGAGCGCTGGAATTGAAGAGGCTTCTGAAATTCCTTCTCTACGTTCTTGGGGAGCGGCCCGACGAATTCGGGCTCATGCCGGATGACCGGGGATGGGTTGATTTCAAGGACCTTTTCGCGGCGCTTTCCCAGGAGGATGGATTGAAGGGAGTGCGGGAGCGCGACCTTCAGGCGGCTTCCGTTGCTTCGGAAAAAATGGAAATCGAAATTGACGGCGCGCGCGTCCGGGCCGCCGTCCGGCGGTTTTCCCCTCCGTCGCCCGAAGTTGATCCTCCGAAGCTCCTTTATCTTTGCGTGCGGGAAAAGGGCTATCCTGTGGCCGTGGACGAAGGGATCAAGCCGGGGCGCGGGCCCTATCTTTTGCTTTCACCCGAAAAGGAGAAGGCCCTTTTATGGGGAAAGCGCCGGGGGGCTGAGGTGCTTCTTACCGTCAACACGAAAATGGCCGGGGAAAGGGGCGCGTCCTTCCTGCGTTTCGGGGAAAATCTGTATCTTGCCGCTTTCATCACCCAAGGCTCGTTCACCGGCCCAAGCCTTCAGAAGATGGTCGAAAAAAAGGAGAAAAAGCCGGAAAAGAAAAAACCCGCGCCGACGGAACCGCCGCTTTGGGGCAGCTTCCATCCTGACCTGACGGGCGACAGGCGGGAAAAATCCGGCAACAGGGGACGAAAAAAGAGGACCTGGAAGGACGGGTGAGGAAAGGCTTCTTAATCAGCCGCTGCGTCGATACGTAAGCCGGTCAAATTCACCCGTAGGTTTTAAAATCAGGATTGCATAAGCATGTCGCAGACGCGGCACGCCATTGCCTGAGCGCGGTGGGCGCTGATGCAGGGCTCGGCGTAGACAAAGCTCTGGTGAAGGCGGCCCTGCCATGAATTTATGGCGGAGCCGAAAAGGGCGGTTCCCGAAAAGGCTATGGCGAAGAAGAGGTCCGTGAGTTCAAAGGACGAAAAGCCCTTGTCGGCTTCTATCCGCCCGATGTTGCTCACCACCGAAACATGGGGGCGGGTCATCTGGCCCTGCTTCAGAAGGCTTACCGAGCCTTCGTAAGTGTTGGGCGTAATGCGTTTCGTGGCCTTGATCAGGCGGGCCAGCAAGGGAAATCGCTCGAAGTGGCTGCCCCTGTCGAGTTCTCCGGATATCCCCTCCTGAACCTGCCGGGCAAGCTCCCACAGGCCGGTTTCCGGCGATACCCTGTGAAACGATTCCACGGTTGAGATAAAGACGTTCATGGCCTTTCCCGGAACCGGGGGGGACATCCTGTTCCTTAAGTCAACCAGGGACAGGTGCCCGATTCCCCTGGCCAAGCCGTCAGTAAATTCGCCTGAAATCGCCTTCAACTGGGCCGCGCAAAGCACGGCGTTGAGCGATGTGTTTTCGGATTTCGCCCTTTCAATCAGGGCGCCCACGGCGTCTTTTTCCATGATCGTGAATATGAAGCGCTCCCTTCGCTCATGCGGAGGGGCCGGAACGTCAACCGGAAGGGTCGCGTATTTCCTCAGGACGTTTTTATTCAGATTCATCCGGGCCATCCAGCCCATTGCCCTCAGGAATCCGCCCGCCCCCGTGTTTTCCCTGGGAAAGAGTTTTTCCGCAGGGCCGAAGTCGGCGACGCTGGAAACGGACGGCCTTTTGTTGAGCATTATGGATTCAGCCGCCTCCAGAAAGCGGAGAACCATTCGGGAGCCGGATATGCCGTCCGCTACGGAATGATGAAAGGTGAAGACAAGGTTCTGGACGCCTCCGCATGTTACGGATTTCACCCTGAAAAGCGGGCCGGTTTCGGTATCGAAGCGAAGGTGGTGTTCATCCTCGACCGAGGATGTGAAGTCTTCCTCCGCGACGTTCGATTCGGTCACCGACACGTGGCCCGTGGCTTTTACGAAAACCGCGCCGTGCTCGTCACTGGGCAGAATGGCGGCATCAAGGAGCGGGCTCGCCTTGCGCACCACATCCGCTGCGGCCTTCAATACCTGGAAGGGAATCCGTCCGCCTATTTTGGCCACGAAAACGAAATTGGCCCTGGCCGCCATGTCCATGAGCCAATAGACGTATTCCATTCCTCCCAAGGGCCTGATCACGGCTTTTTCATCTGAGGGCATGGGGCGGCCTCCTCGATACGGGAGAATAGGCCGGGAGCGCGGCAGTCAGGCCCGCGCTCCCGGAAACGGATCAAGGCCAAAAAAAGGCGCAAGCCCCAGGATCAGGCTTCATCAGCTTCCGCGCCTTCCTTGAATTTGTCTTTCCGCATGTGGTGGCGCTCTATGGCGGAAAGCGCCGATTTCCTGAGCCTGAGGCTCTTGGGAGTCACCTCTAAAAGCTCGTCCTCCCTTATGAACTGAAGGGCGCGCTCAAGGGTCATGGGGCGGATGGATGTGAGCACCACATGCTCGTCCTTTCCCGAAGCCCGCATGTTGGTGAGCTTTTTTTCCTTGCACGGGTTGACGTTGATGTCGTTTTCCCGGTTGTGCTCGCCTATTATCATTCCCTCGTAAACAGGGTCCGTGGGAACGATGAAGAGCCGACCGCGCGGCTCCAGGTTGAAAAGTGCGTAGGCCACCGCGCTTCCCTGGCGGTCAGACACAAGCGAGCCGGAAAAACGCGTCACGAAGTCCCCCCGGTATTCCTCGTAGCCTTCCAGGATGGAATTCATGATGCCGGTGCCCTTGGTGTCGGTCATGAATTCGTCCCGATAACCGATGAGGGCGCGGGAGGGCACGGAAAACTCCATCCTGGCCCGGCCTGAACCGTTCATCACCATGTTTTTCATGATGCCCTTGCGGGCCGCGATTTTTTCGGTGACGATTCCGGCGAATTCCTCGTTGCAGTCAATGTAGAGGTATTCGATGGGTTCGAGCTTTTTCCCGTCTCTTTGTTTGAAGATGACCTGGGGCCGTCCCACGGTGAGCTCGAAGCCCTCCCGGCGCATGGTTTCCACCAGGATGGCCATCTGGAACTCGCCCCTGCCGTTTACTATGAAGCTTTCCCCGTCATCGCTCCGCCTCATGGTGATGCCCACGTTGGAGAGGGTCTCCCGGCGGAGCCTTTCCTCTATTTTCGGGGCCTGCACGTACGCCCCCTCGCGCCCGGAAAAGGGTGAGGTGTTGGTGTAAAAGCTCATGGAGACAGTGGGTTCGTCCACCCGGATGCGCGGGAGCGCCAGGGGCGCTTCGCGGGTGCAGATAGTGTCGCCTATGGTGACGTCGTCCGCGCCCGAAAGCACAACGATGTCGCCGGGCGTGGCCTGGTCGGTCTCCACAAGATGAGGCCCGCGATAAACCTGGAGCTTGGATACCTTGAGATTGGCAAGGCGGTCGCCTTCGGATACACATACCAAATCCTGGCGGTTTTTGGCAAAGCCGTTTTTCACCCTGCCAACCGCGAGACGCCCAAGGTAGTCCGAGTAGCCGAGATCAACCACCAGCATCTGGAAGGGCAGGGCAGGGTCGTAGGATGGCGGAGGGAGCTTCTCCACTATGGCCTTGAAAAGGGGTTCGAGGTCGGTTCCCGGAATATCCGGGTCAGGGGTGGCCGTGCCTTCCCGGCCTATTGCATAGAGCACCGGGAAATCGAGCTGAAGGTCGGTGGCGTCGAGATCGATGAAAAGATCGTAAATTTCGTCAAGAACCTCGGCGGGGCGGGCGTCCTTTCGGTCGATCTTGTTGATGACCACGATCACCTTGAGCCCGGCCAGGAGGGTCTTTCTGAGCACGAACCGTGTCTGGGGCAGGGGGCCTTCGGAGGCGTCCACCAGAAGAATGGCGCCGTCGGCCATGTTGAGCGCCCGCTCCACCTCCCCGCCGAAGTCCGCGTGGCCGGGGGTGTCGATTATGTTGATGCGCACGCCGCCGTATTCCACCGAGCAGTTCTTGGCCGCGATGGTGATGCCGCGCTCGCGCTCCAGCTCCATGTTGTCCAGGAGGCGCTCGACAACCTCTGCCCCTTCCCGGAACTGGCCGGTCTGCCTGAACATTGCGTCAACAAGGGTGGTCTTGCCGTGATCTACGTGGGCGATGATGGCCACGTTTCTGAGGTTGGGATTCGTACTCATTTCAGACATTTGAAAAAAACCTTTCAATACCTGCGACAGCCCTTGAGGGGCGAAACCGCAAAAAATGGAAAAAACATAAAAACCGCGCCGAAAAAAAAGTGCGCCCGTGCCGCTATAGCCGAAAACCATTGCAATACGCAACAAGGCCGACAGGTTTTTTTCGCAGAAAAGTGGTACTGAGGGCTTTAAGGCGTTTTTACGATTGTTGCGATCCGGTCGCGGGGCCTTATTGACAGCCTTTACAGGCTTTGTTAAAGAAGCTATTTCAAGTTGGAAAAATTCTTTGCCCGATTATTGTGGCCTAAAATCGGCGAAGCAGGCCGGAACGGCCACGAACCCATAAAGAGCGAGGTCTTTGACGCCATGTCCGACAACGATGATCTTACCATAGGCATCGAAATCATGCCGGGCGAAGCCACCCCCGCCCGGGGCATTATCATTCCCCAAGACTCCATCCCCATGGAGGGGGCCACCGGCCTTTCCAGCGAGGACGTGGCGCGCATCTCTGCGGAAATCGCCGCCAGCGTGCGCGAGATGATCATGGAGAGGATCGAGCACATAATCAGCCACGCGGTTACCGAGGCCGTCGAGGCCCAGCTCAAGCAGTACATCATCGAGCCCTGACCAACCGCCCCTGGTTATCGGACTTTTTAATAGGTTTTTTTGCAGTAATTTACGGGGATCGTATTCATGATCCCCTTTTTTTTTTAGAGCTTATCCGCAAATTTGGTTGTAACACTTAAGATTGCGGATTCGCCCAACCAGCAAGGCGCGCCCCTTACGGAATAGCGAGCTATTTCGCAAGGAGCGCAAAACAGTTGGAAGGGACGAAGACGCAATCGAATGTAAAGATTATTTACGGATACGCTCTTAACCATAAAGCGCACAACGAAAGGTTTGCCGCGCCTTTTGCGGCAAGACGGATGAAGAAATGAGCCAGGACGCCCAGCTTGAAAAAGGGTACGAGCCCCGTGACGTGGAAGCAAGGTGGTATGAATTCTGGGAAAAGGAAGGACTCTTTGCGGCGGACCCCCAAAAGGGCGGCCCCGCCTACTCCATAGTCATTCCGCCTCCCAACGTGACGGGCGTCCTGCACATGGGCCACGCCTTGAACGTCACGCTTCAGGACATCCTGTGCCGTTTTCACCGTTCAAAGGGCTATAACGTCCTGTGGATGCCCGGCACCGACCACGCAGGAATCGCCACTCAAAACGTTGTTGAAAGAAAGCTCGCCGAAGAGGGAACCAGCCGCCACAACCTTGGCCGGGAAGCCTTCATTGAGCGGGTATGGGAATGGCGCAAGCAGTACGGCGGAGCCATCATAAGCCAGTTGAAGCGCATGGGAGCCATGTGCGACTGGAGCCGGGAGCGCTTCACCATGGACGCGGGCTTGTCCAAGGCCGTGCGCCGGGTCTTCGTGGACCTATATAATGAAGGGCTCATCTACAGGGGCGACTACATCATCAACTGGTGCCCGCGCTGCCACACCGCCCTTGCGGACCTTGAGGTGGAACACGAGGAGCTTGACGGCCACCTCTACCACATCCGGTATCCCTTCGAGAGCGGCAAGGGCGGCCCTGTCGTTGCAACTACCAGGCCCGAAACCATGCTGGGCGACACCGCAGTGGCCGTGAATCCCAAGGACAGCCGCTACACGAATGCCGTGGGCAAAAACGTCATCCTGCCCCTCATGAACCGCGCCATTCCGGTTATAGCCGACGACTACGTGGACCCGTCCTTCGGAACAGGGGCGTTAAAGGTCACCCCGGCCCACGATCCCAACGACTTCACCCTTGGAACCCGTCACGATCTTCCTTATGTGAAGGTGATAGGCGACGACGGGCGCATGACCGAAGACGCCGGGGCTTACGCCGGCCTTGACCGCTACGAGTGCCGCAAAAAGGTGGTGGAGGACCTGAAAGCCGCCGGGCTCCTGGTGAAGATCGAGCCCCACAGGCACGGCGTGGGCCACTGCTACCGCTGCAAGACCGTGGTGGAGCCCAACCTTTCCAAGCAGTGGTTCGTGAAGGCGGGGCCCCTTGCGGAAGCGGCCCTGAAGGTGGTCAAAGATGGTAAAATCCGCATAGTGCCCGAAATCTGGACCAAGAACTACTACGACTGGCTGGAGAACATCCGGGACTGGTGCATAAGCCGCCAGATATGGTGGGGGCACCGCATTCCGGCCTGGACCTGCGAGTCCTGCGGCGAGCTTTCGGTCTCCATGGAAGACCTCACCCAATGCCCCTCCTGCGGAAAAGACACGGTGACCCAGGACTCCGACGTGCTGGACACATGGTTCTCGTCGGCCCTGTGGCCCTTTTCCACCATGGGCTGGCCCGACGACACGCCGGAGATGAAGACCTACTACCCCACAGCCGTCCTTGTCACGGGATTTGACATCCTGTTTTTCTGGGTTGCGCGCATGGTGATGATGGGCCTTCATTTCGCGGGCGACGTGCCATTTAAAGACGTTTACATCCACGCCCTGGTACGCGATGCCGAGGGCAAGAAGATGAGCAAGTCCAAGGGGAACGTAATAGACCCGGTGGAGGTCATCGACACCTACGGCACCGACGCCTTCCGCTTCACACTGGCTGCCTTCGCGGCCCAGGGCCGCGACATCAAGATGGACTTAAAAAGGGTGGATGGCTACCGGCACTTCATCAACAAGCTCTGGAACGCGGCCCGGTTCGTGCTTTCGCACCTTGCGGCCCACCCCGAGGCCGCCACCGCAACGCCCGCGCCCCAGACCCTTTGCGACTGTTGGATTCTCTCGCGCCTCTCGCGCCTCATAACGGACGTTTCCGAAAACCTTAACGCCTACCACTTCAACGAGGCTGCGGGCGCACTGTACCGCTTCACCTGGCACGAGCTGTGCGACTGGTACCTGGAGGCAATCAAGCCCGTTCTCTACGACAAGGAGGGAATCTACGACAAGGCGGCCACGGTCACCGTGCTGGCGCGGGTTTTCAAGGACCTTCTGGTGCTGCTGCATCCATTCATACCCTTCGTCACCGAGGAAATCTGGCAGAAGTTTCCGGGAACCGACGGCTCCATCATGAACGCGGCTTATCCGGCATCCACGGACCCTGAGTCGGGACTGGTTCCCGATCCCGAAGCGGAAGCCGACATGGAGATTGTGATGGGCGTAATCACGGCTGTGAGGAACATTCGCGGCGAAATGAACATTCCGCCCGGCGCTGCTCTCACAGTGGCGGTCCACGCCACCGACGAAATGGCCGTGGAGGTCCTTTCCGAGCAGGACGGCATCATAAAGGCCCTGGCTAAAATTGCCGATCTCGACGTGGGGCTTGAGAGGGAGCGGCCCAGGGGTGCGGCCTTTGCCGCAGTATCCGGCCACGGTGTTTATGTAATGCTTGAAGGAGTTATTGATCTTACCAAGGAAATAGATAGGTTATCCAAAGAGATCGGCAAGCTCACCAAGGAGCTTGTGGGCATGAACAAAAAACTTTCCAGCGAGGATTTCCTGGGCAAGGCCCCCAAAAACATCGTGGAAAAGGTGAGGGCCGAACAGGAGGAAATCCTTCAGAAGGTGGAGCGCCTGGAGACCACCATGGGCAAGCTGACAGCCTTGAGCAAGGGTTGACAGGCTGTCCACAAGCGCGAATTGCTGTGTCAGGTTTTGGGAGACTTTTGCATTATCCTGTTGGGTGGTTGAAGTTCGAGACGCGGGTTCACCTGAAATTTTTTTTCAAGGATTTGACATGCCGGATAATTTTCACGACCCCTTCCGAACCCCGGAAATCCACGCGGGCGGCCTGATAGCCCGGCTGGTGGAACTGGCGCTCGATGAGGACATCGGCCCCGGCGACCTCACCACCGAGGCCACGATGGGGCCTTGCGATACCGGCAAGGCGGTGATTCTTGCGGGAGAGCCTCTGGTTGTGGCCGGGCTTTTCGTGGCGGAACGGGTGTTTTCGGTCCTGGATGAAAAGGTCGGATTCCGGCATGTCGCCAAGGACGGCGATTACGTTCAAAAGGGCGAGGTGCTCGCCGAAATTTCAGGGCGGATGCGGCCCCTCCTCACCGGCGAGCGCACGGCTCTCAATTTCCTTCAAAGGCTCTCAGGAGTCGCCACCCACGTAAGGAAGTTCATGGCGGATGTGCCGCCTGGAAGCCTCAAGGTTCTGGACACCAGGAAAACCACGCCCGGATTCCGGGTCTTGGAAAAATACGCGGTGCGCGTGGGCGGCGGCTCCAATCACCGCATGGGCCTTTACGACGGGGTGCTCATAAAGGACAACCACGTTACGGCCTGCGGCGGGGTGGCCGAGGCGGTGCGGCGAGTGCGGCGGGTTAGCCCCCACACCATAAAGATAGAGGTGGAGGCCGACACCCTGGAACAGGTGGCCGAAGCCCTGGAAGCGGGCGCTGACGCCATTCTGCTCGATAACATGGACGACGCCACAATCGGGCAGGCCGTTGCGATCAACAAGGGCAGAGCGCTTCTGGAGGTTTCGGGCGGCATAACCGCCTCCCGCCTCGCGGCCCTGTCAACATTGGGCGTGGACATGGCATCGGCGGGGGCCCTCACCCACGCGGCAATAAGCGTTGACATTAAAATGGACATCCTCTGAAGGAGCCACCCATGCGCGTAGGAATCCTTAAGGAAATCAAGGCCGAGGAAAACCGGGTTTCCATGACTCCGGCTGGAGCGGAAGTTCTTGCGGGCCACGGGCACGAGGTGTGGGTCGAGGCCGGGGCAGGGGCGGGCAGCGGTTTTTTGGATTCCGAGTACCTCGAAGCCGGGGCCGTGATCAAAGACACCCCGAAGGAAATTTTCGAATACTGCGAAATGGTGATGCACGTGAAGGAGCCCCTGCCGCCGGAGTACGACCTTCTGCGGCCCGGCCAGATTCTTTTCACCTATCTCCATCTTGCGGCTGCGGAAAAACTCACGCGGGTTCTCATCGACAGCAAAAGCGTCTCTATAGCCTACGAAACCGTGAAAAAGGCCGACGGCTCGCTTCCGCTTCTAACCCCCATGAGCGAGGTCGCCGGGCGCATGGCCATCCAGCAGGGAGCCAAGTACCTGGAAATGGCGGCGGGCGGCGGCGGAATCCTTCTGGGCGGCGTTCCCGGAGTCGATCCCGGAAAGGTGGTGGTGATAGGCGCGGGCGTGGTGGGTGTGAACGCGGCCCGCATGGCCTGCGGCCTTGGCGCGCGGGTCTTTCTCATGGATACCAGCCTGGACCGCCTTCGCCGGGTGGCAGAGGTCATGCCCGCCAACTGTTTCACCCTCTTTGCCAGCCCCTCGGCCATAAGAAGGCACATAGCCGACGCCGACGTGGTGGTGGGCGCGGTCCTCCTGGTGGGGGCCAAGGCTCCCAGGCTCATCACCCGCGACATGCTGAAAACCATGAAAAAGGGCGCGGTGCTCGTTGATGTTGCCATCGACCAGGGCGGCTGCTTCGAGACCTCGCGTCCCACCACCCACAACGACCCGGTTTACATAGTGGACAGCGTGGTCCATTACTGCGTGGCCAACATGCCGGGAGCCGTGGCCAAGACCAGCACCCAGGCCCTCACCAACGCGACCCTTCCCTACGCCCTTGAAATCGCCGACAAGGGCTGGAAAAGGGCCTGCGCCGAAAACCCCGAAATCCGCGAAGGGGCCAACGTGATCATGGGCCACGTCACCTGCCCCGGCGTCGCCGAACTCCAACGAATTCTATCGTGACCCGCATGACCGATTGATACAGATCATTATCCTTTCCTCTTGCTGATTCCATCACAATCCCAAATTTTTTCGCATTTGAATTCATAAGTATCTTGACAGGCGTGAAAATTTTTTATATAGAATATTTAGTTTAATCTAAACAAACTAAACTTACAAGGAAACGAAAAAAATGAGTTCTCAAAATGATGAGGCAAAAAAACACTTCATACAGGCTGTTTCACGCATTGCCGGTTTTTGGGGATTCCCCAAGGCAATGGGGGCGGTTTACGGGGCCGTTTACCTTGCCCCCGAGCCTGTAAATCTGGATGAGTTGGTAAGCCTCACAGAGGTCACAAAAGGGGCGGTATCAACCCACGTCCGCGCCCTTGAACGCCTGAAAATGGTGAGAAAGGAGCTGCGGCTCGGCGACCGCAAGGATTACTACGTACCGGAAACCGATTTCTGGCAGATCGTTAAAAACATTTTGGCGGAAAGGGAACAACGGGAGTTTGATCTGGCAATTTCTGCGGTGGGGGAGAGCCTGGAAATGGTTCGCATTAAAGATGGGCATTCCTCGGATAAGGAACGTGATTTCCTCTCCAGCCGCCTTGAAGCCGTGAAAACCTTTTTTGACCAGATAGACGGCATCGTAAGGGTGATGATCTCAATAGAAAGCTCCGGGCTTGCCTCTGTGGCTGCATCTTTTACCGGGAAAGGAAACGCAAATGCATAACGACGGACTGTACGTTGTCACAGGCGCATTCGGATATTCTGGAAAATATATAGCCCTAAGGCTTCTTAAAAAAGGAGCGAAGGTGCGAACCATTACGGATTCGCCCGACCGTCTGAACCCCTTTGGCGGGTTGGTCGAGGCGGCGCCTTTCAATTTTGGTGAACCGGATAAGCTTGCGGCCTCGCTTTCCGGAGCCAAAGTTCTCTACAACACCTACTGGGTCAGGTTCAATTCGCTCACCGGCTCCGCGAAATTTTCCCACTCCGAGGCAGTACGGAACACCTTGATTCTTTTTAACGCAGCGCAAAAGGCGGGGGTTAAAAGGATTGTTCACGTCAGCATCACCAATCCCGATAAAAATTCCACTCTGGAATATTTCAGAGGAAAGGCGGTTCTGGAACAAGCACTTGTGAATTCGGGAATTTCCTACTCGATCCTAAGACCTGCTGTTCTTTTCGGCCAGGAGGACATCCTTATAAACAATATCGCCTGGATGTTGCGCAAATTTCCGGTATTCGGCCTTTTCGGGGAGGGCTCCTACCGCCTACAACCCATTTTCGTGGACGATCTTGCGCGCCTCGCAGTGGAACAGGGCGGACACCAAGGCAACACGATAATTGACGCCATTGGTCCGGAAACTTTTTCATACCGCAATCTTGTGTCCGAAATCGGTTCCATTATCGGAAAGCGGCGGCCAATAGTCCCCCTTCCGCCGTGGCTGTGCCATCTCGTCTCCCTTGCAGTGGGAAAGCTGATGAAGGACGTGCTTGTGACAAAGGAGGAAATCGAAGGGCTCATGGACGATCTGCTTTATGTTGACTCCCCGCCAGCCGGATCGACCCGGCTGACTGACTGGGCGAAGGAAAACCGGGACAGGCTTGGAATCAGATACGCCAGCGAGCTTGCCAGAAGGCGCGACCGTAAAACGGCATATTGAGATTTCAAATGTTAAAGAAATATATACACTTCAAGCCGGTATAAGCTTTTAGGAAAAAAGCCGGAAACTTCGCGGTGTGGAGCGGTGTCTTGTTGCGTTAATGCAACACCTGCTTTCCTCATGCGGCCCAGGGCGTTTCCCGTTGAAAAAGTCAAACATCTTAACATCTTGTTTCAAAAGGCATAAAATATAATCTTCCGGGTTTTGGCCCATCCGGCACGGGTGATGCATTGATAATTCGGGCGTGGAAGCCGTGGGGCGGGTTCATTCCACGTCAGGGCGGTGGATGCATTGAAAACGTTTGGATCATCGAAGGGCGGCGGCATGGCGTTAAAATCCGAAAAAGTGGTGATAGCGCCCATAGGCGTCATCGAATCCGTTCACGTCGAGGCCGACAAAACCCCCATTCAGCCGGTTTTCGCAAGGGGCGTGAAGGGCCGCGCCGTGGTCTTTCCCGAATACGCGGAAGAGCTTGACGGCATCGAGGAATTCACCCACATCATCCTGATATACCACTTCCACCAGGCCGGGCCGTCGGCCCTGACGGTAAGGCCCTTTCTGGAGGATGTCGAAAAGGGCGTTTTCGCCACCCGCCATCCCAAAAGGCCCTCCGGCCTGGGGCTTTCGATGGTGAGACTGACCGCTCGTGAAGGAAATGTGCTGCTGCTCGAAGACGTTGACATCCTTGACGGCACGCCCCTTCTGGACATAAAACCCTGGGTCGCCAAGTTCGACCGTCCCTTTGACGCGGGAAGCGGGTGGGTTGACAATGTTGACGAACAAACCATGAAACAGCGTGGAAGGCGGAATTTTGCCGGGAACGGCGGAAATTCCGATAGCGGGGAAAAATCATGATAATCGCCGTAACGGGCGCAAGAGGGGCCGGAGCGACCTTTGTCGCGGCCAATCTTGCGGGAGCCTCGCTTTCGCCCGTGACTCTTTTGGATATGGATGTTTCAAAACCGTGTTGCGCGGATTTCATACGTGCCGAAAAAATCGCATCCGAGCCGGTCTTCGTTCCGGTTCCAAGGATTGACGCGGCCCTGTGCGACTCCTGCGGCGAATGCGTGGCCGCCTGTTATTACAAGGCCCTTCGGCCCTTCAGGGGCGCGCCCCAGGTTTTTCCGGCCCTTTGCCACAGCGGCGGAGCGTGCCGAAGGGCCTGCCCCACAGGGGCCATAACCCTGGCGGCAAGGCTCATCGGAGCCGTTGAAACAGGAGTTTCCGGCAACATTTTCCTGGTTTCCGGCAAAATGAGCGACCACGAGCACATGGGGCGGATTCTCGAAAAATCCATCAGGAAATTTGCCGAGCCCGGCGGGCTCACCATAATGGACTGTCCGCCGGACGCCTTTCCAAACCCCCTCGAATGCGACGTGATGCTGTGGGTGGCGGAGCCTTCGCCGCGCGGGATTTACGAGCTTTCCCGTTCTCTGTTGAAAGCGCGGGAAAAACGCCTTCCCTTCGGGGTGGTTGTGAACAGGTCGGGCGCGGGAGATGGCCGGATTGAAAGGCTTTGCCGGAAGGCCAGGGTCCCGGTTTTTCTGAGCATTCCGGATAGCCCTGGCATTTCGGCTGCGATATCGGAAAACAGGCTCCTTGTGGATGATCTTCCGCGATTGCGTCTGAGTTTCCGCCAAATGCTCCTTTCCGCCAAAAACCAGGCCCGGCGGCCTTCCAGGCTCTTTCTGATGGGGCCTTCTGTGCACGAGGGCGACATCGCGGCCCTGGCGTCCTGACATCAGGGACCGTTAGCGGAAATTTTCATAACCCGCCTTAAAAATCATGAAACGGCGCATTCGGCGACCCAAGGCCGGACGCGCCGTTTTTTTGTCCCTGCGTCATTCAAAATTCCCGTTCCGAAAATCGGTCTCCTGCCTGATGCAGATATTGTTGCATCGCTCGTTGCCAGAATGCAACATCGGCTGAGTCTTCCTTCAAAATTTTCCCGCCAATTTTGCCTAACTATCATGATTTAAAGCTTTTTCGATTTTAGGCACGCTTCATGCTCTAAAGTCCGTCAGGAGGATGAAGCGATGAACGCCATCATCATCAAAAACGACGGAACCATCAGGCATCCCGAAAAAAAACAGGGGGCGGACATACTGTCCTGCCTGGGTATGCCCGTTGTTTTGGAGCGGGGTTTCACCCTGGCTGGTTTTTTTCGCCTTATCAAAAATCATCCCGACCTGGCCCGGTTGAACGACATATTGCCTGATCTCGCGGAAACCCTGGGCGGGCCGGAGAGCCCCGCGCCGCGAAGGCAATGGTGAAGGTGAACTGCGCGGCCCTTCCCGACAATCTTCTGGAATCGGAGATGTTCGGCTACGTGAAGGGGGCCTTCACCGGGGCGGACAGGGACAAGCCGGGTCGCTTCCAGGAGGCCGACGGCGGAACCATATTTCTGGATGAAATCGGCGACATGCCCGTAGCTCTCCAGGCCAAGCTCCTCCGGGTCCTGGAGGACAAGGAGTTCTACCCCCTTGGAGGCCGCCGGGTGGTTAAGGTGGACGTCCGGATAATCTCCGCCACCAACAGGGGCCTCTGCGACATGGTTAAGGAAAAAACCTTCAGGGAGGACCTTTATTACCGCCTGAATGTCATGCGCCTTTCGATTCCGGCCCTCGCCGAACGCCGGAGCGACCTACCACTTCTGATCAGCCACATCATGAAGCGACTGGCCATTGCGCGCAAGCTGGAGGCGCTCAAGATCACCGGCCCTGCGATGGAGATTCTGCTCAACCACGATTATCCGGGAAACGTGCGGGAGATGGAAAACATCCTGGAACACGCCGCAATAATCTGCAGGGGGGAGGAAATCGCCCCAAGGCACCTTCCGCTTTATCTTCAAAAGGATGAAAAAAGGGAGCCTTCGCCGGAAACCTGTGCGCCGACCCTTGAAAAAAGCATGGACGATCACGAAAAATCGGCCATTTCCGGGGCTCTTGAAAATTGCCGGGGAAACAGGGGCAAGGCGGCCAGGCTTTTGGGAATGGACCGGTCAACGCTGTGGCGCAAGATGAAAAAACATGGAATCGCGGGGGACTGAAAACAGGATGACTGAAAAATCCGGGCGGCTTATTCTGGTGGTGGACGACGAACCGGACATGCGGACCTTCGTAAGCACGGTTCTTGAGACGTCGGGCTTTCGGGTGTCCGTTGCGGGAGACGGCGAAACAGCCCTTTTAACGGCTGTGGCCGATCCCCCGGACATTATCATTCTGGATGTGATGATGCCGGGCATCGAAGAGGGCCTTGCCGCTTACCGGAACCTGCGCACCCACAGGCTCCTTTCAAAGGTCCCGGTGGTCATGCTTTCGGCAATCGCCAAAAAAACCTTTTTCCATAAGATAAAAAGTCTCGCCCCGGAAGCCGGATGCAACGTTGCCGAGCCTGACGCCTACCTGGAAAAACCCCCCGAAGCCGAAGACATCATAGCCCTTACTGAAAAAATTCTCGCCCGCTGATCATG
The DNA here is from genome assembly GCA_016235345.1 of Deltaproteobacteria bacterium. Classification (NCBI taxonomy): domain Bacteria; kingdom Pseudomonadati; phylum Myxococcota; class Myxococcia; species Deltaproteobacteria bacterium. Next base: position 34,920 of record JACRLG010000015.1, read on the forward strand.
CCGGTAGAATACCCTTTTTAAGAATCCTCCCCGAAACCGGGCGCGGTTCTTCCCAAAAAGCGCAAAAGCCCGTCCAGGGCGGTGAGCGGGTGGGGGGGGCAGCCGGGGATGTAAAGATCGACCGGCAAAAGAGAGCCCGCACCATTATTCGCTTCGGGATGATCGGCAAAAGGCCCGCCGCTTATGGCGCACGAGCCGCAGGCGATGACCACCCTTGGCTCAGGCAGGGCCTCGTAGGTTTTTTGAAGCGCAAGGGCCATGTTGGCGGTTACGGGGCCGGTGACCAGAAGGCCGTCCGCGTGGCGAGGGGATGCCACGAACTGGATGCCGAAGCGTCCCATGTCCCAGGCGGGCGTACCCAGAACGTTCACGTCAGCTTCGCAGGCGTTGCAGCCGCCCGCCGAAACCTGCCGTAGTTTAAGCGAGCGGCTGAAATATTTTTTCGCCATCACGGATACCGCATCTGCGCTCTTTTGAGAACCCTCCGCAATGACGAGGTCCTCCCGCCGCGCCGCCGCAAGCTGATGGTTTCGGGTGAAAACGATCGACTTATGGGGGCAGGCCCCGGAACAGGCTCCGCAGAAAAGGCACCGGCCCGTGTCTATGGTTACGCCCCCGTCCTTCCTTCGCCCGATGGCGTTCACCGGGCAGGCGGAAAGGCAGATATCGCATTTGTCGGGACATGGCCCGTTTATCACCGGGCGGCCCTGGAACATGTCCGGCAAGGCGGGCAGAGGGCCTTTCGGATATTTGAACGTGCGGTGCTTCTGCGCAAGTCTTGCCCTTAAAATGTCCAGCATGGCTTTTCCTTTTGTATCGCGGGAGTGAAATTTGTTTACAGGTCATGCCCGCAATAGGAAAGATTGAAACTTTTGTTGCACAGGGGAAAGTCCGAAATCTGCTGCCCTCGAAGAACCTGGGCCAGGCCGAACCAGTTGTGGAACGAAGGGTCCACCACCTTGTAAAAGGCGAACCTGCCCTCGCGGTTCGTGGCCGCCACGTGGCAGATTTCCCCCCGCCAGCCCTCGGTGAGGGCAACGGCAAGGCTGTCGGGCGCAAGGACCCCAGGGGCCTTCACAAATCCGCCGCCGATGGGGGACTTTAGCTGTCTTCTGATGAAGCCTATGGACTGCTCGATTTCGAGTTTGCGGACGTAGGCCCTGGCAAAGCAGTCGCCCGTGTGAAAGGTGGACACGGGCAGTGAATCGAACCTGTAGGCCGAATACGGCAGGCGCACCCGAACATCCCGTGAAAGTCCGCAGGCGCGGGCGGCTGGTCCCACAAGCCCTATCAGCCGAGCCGTTTCAGCCGAAAGCCCCCCGACCCCCTCCAGGCGGGCCAGGGCCGAGGACGCCCCGAAAAAGATCGAGATCGCCGATTCCAGGTCTTTTTCCACGTCGTCCAGGCGCGTGAGCAGGGTCTTCCTTCGATCCGCATCGAGGTCGAACCGCACCCCGCCCGGCGTTAAGAGGTTCCTCCCGAAACGGTTGCCGCAGATGAGGGCGGTGAGGTTTAAGATGTCGCCCCTGATGCGCCCGCAGTAATTCTGGGTGGGCAGAAATCCAATGTCGCCCGCAAGTGCCCCAAGGTCGCCCGTGTGGTTGGCCATGCGCTCCAGTTCGGCGGCCACGGCCCTTATCGAATCGGCTGCGGGTGGAACCTGTGCCCCCGAAAGGGCCTCCAGAACCGAGCAATAGGCCGTGGAGTGGCCGATGCTGGTGTCTCCCGCGAGGGTCTGCATGTAATGGATGGTGCGGGCGTCGGGGCCGAGTTCCACCGCGCGTTCGACGCCCCGGTGCTGGTAGCCTAAGGAAATTTCCAGGTGATACACCGTTTCGCCGTGGCACTGAAAACGGAAATGGCCGGGCTCTATGACCCCCGCGTGAACCGGCCCCACCGCCACCTCGTGAACCTCCGCGCCGTGCATGGAAAAAAAATCCGTGACGCCGATCTGGCCGGTCTTGCCTCCAACGCGGGAGGGCTCGAAGCGGATGGGTTTGAGCCAGGGATGACCGAAGGGCATGATGCCGTACTGTTCGTGGATTTCCCGCTCGAACCAGTGCGCGCAAGGGCAATCGGCGGTTATGGACGGATAAATTTTTCCGATCTCGGCTGCCGCTATCCCAAGCTGTTCCCGCGCTGCATCGCATAAAACCGCGTAGAGCCGGAATTTGTCGCCGAAAGGCCTTGCGAACAGGGCGGAAAGGATGTCGCCGTGGCCGAGCCTTTCTATGACCAGTTCACGGAAGGAGTCCACGGGAAGCGCCGGAACCTCGGAAAGCGGCGCGGCCTCGCCGTTATATACGCGAAGGATGGAATCGGTCATCACATGCCTCCGCCCAGGGCGGCAGCCGCCTCGCTCAAGAGATTCCGCAAAGGAGGCGGCACCCAAAGCCCCAGCGCGAGTACGCAAAAAATAAGGACCACCGGACCTGCTACGGAAAAAAAGGATTCGCGGACCTTCATTATTGGCGGGTTCGCGGCCACCAGAGGTTGGCCGTAGGCCATACGCATGGCGGCCCAGATTATTCCGGCAAAGGCCAGGACAAGCGCCGCAAGATAAGCACCTGCCACCCAGTAGCGGCCTCCGGCAAGCGCCCCTTTTAAAATCGTAAGCTCGCTTGCGAACAGGCCGAAAGGCGGCGAACCCGTCACGGCCAGAATCCCCGCGAGCCACAAAACCCCGCTCACGGGCATCACCCCCAAAAGCCCCCTGGTGTCCTTGGTGATCTTGCTCTGGTACACAGCCAGGATGTTTCCCGCAACCATGAAGAGAGCGGCCTTTACCAGGGAATGATTCACCGCGTGAAGCATGGCTCCGAACCCGGCCACTCCTCCCACGCCCACGCCCACAGCCATCACTCCCACATGCTCCACGCTTGAATAGGCCAGCATTCGCTTGTAGTCGCTCTGGGAAATCAGCAGCATTGCGGCCCATACCATTGATATGAGGCCGAACAGAACCAGCCTGTCCCTTGCGAACTGGCCAAGGCCCGCAGCCTCCATGATGGTGTAAACCCTCAGTATAGCCAAAAACGCGCAGTTCAAAAGCGCCCCGGACAAGAGCGCGGACACCGGCGACGGGGCCTCGCTGTGGGCGTCCGGCAGCCATGAATGCATGGGAGCCAGGCCCATTTTGGTTCCGTATCCAACGAGCATCAGAAGAAAGGCGGCCTTGAGCCATTCCGGCGAAAGCCTGGCCGCGTGTTCCACAAGGACAGGCAGCAGAAGGTTCAGTTCCCCGCCGGATAAAGAGCGCGTGGCCATGGCGAGAAAGAAGTTGCCCAGAAGGGCCAGGGAGATCCCCACCGAGCAGATGAGCAGGTATTTCCAGGCAGCCTCCAGGCTCCTGTGGTGGCGGTGATGATAGATAAGGGGGGCGCTGGCCAGCGTTGTGGCCTCCACCGCGACCCACAGCACGCCAAGGTGCCGGGAAACTGTCACCGTGGTCATGGACGCCAGAAACAGAAGCAGGCAGCCGACGAAAACCGCGTCAGGGCGGTTCTCGAACTGGTAGCCTTCCAGATAGTCGTTGATGGGAGCCTTTCGGGAAGGGGCCAGATAGAAGATCGAATAGATGGCCACCGAAAGGAAAAGAAGGCTCGCTATGCTCAAAAATAGGAGGGACGCGGAGTCGACGGCAAGCCAGCCCGACGCCGCCGTAAAGGGCAGGGGCATGATCCACGCGGCCATCACCAGCAGAAAATGAAGTGCAGCCGCTCCGGTGAGAAGAAAGAGTCCGGCGCGGCCCGATTTCAGGAAAAAGGCGAAAAAGCCGCAAAGGGCGGGAACCAGTATCAAGGCCCAGATCATGTTCGTCAGTCTTTCAAGTCCGACAGATCGCCGGTGTCGATGTCGTCGAATTCCCTGTTTATATGATAAATCATGATTCCCATGACAAATACCGCCGCGAAAACATCAAGAAGCACCCCGGTCTGAACCAGCCATGACTCCTGAATGGCGAAGGCCACGCCGAAAAGGTAGATGCTGTTTTCCATGGTGAGAAAGCCCAGAACCTGGGTGATGGCCTTTTTTCTGGCCACGATGAGAAAAAGCCCGGTAAGCATGGTGAAAAGCGTAACCGGCACCAGAAGCTGCGTGGCCTCGCCCAGTGGCACCCTGAGGGGCCGCATGGCCAGAAAGCTCGCCACCAGCATTCCGACGCCTATGAGGACCGAAAATGTGTAGCCCACGAAAGGCTGCATCTCCTGCACCACGCCGGTCTCGCTCATGGCCCTCTTCACGAGCCCCGGAAGCACGATGGCCTTCACCAGGGTGACCAGGACAATCAGAAGCGGCACCCAGGTCCATGAAAAGCCGTGGGTGAGAATCGCCAGCACTCCGATAACGAGGGCCTGAAAGGCAACTGTGCGGACGCATGCGCCAAGCTGGCTTGCGCCCAAGAGCCTGAAATTCAAGAGCACCAGAAGGATCGTCATGGCTTCATAAAAGGATTGCATGAAAGCTCACCTCAAAACGTTGAACAGCGCAAGGAAAGACAGTACGCCTGAGGCCACCAGCAACTGGGGCACCCTTACCAGCTTGAGCCTCGCCATCGTCGATTCTATGACACCCACCAGAACGGCCATGAGAAAAAGCCCTGAAAGCCCGGCCAGAAGGTCCAAGCCGGGGTTTAAGGAACGCAGGGGCAGGGACATGGAAACCAGGATGGAGCCCAGAATCCAGAACTTCACAGCCGACGCGTACTCGATGAAGGCAAGGTCCACTCCGCAGTGGTCCAGGATCATGACCTCGTGGATCATGGTAAGCTCAAGGTGCGTGGTGGGGTCGTCAACCGGGATGCGGGCGTTTTCGGCAAGAAGCACCACCAGAAGCGCCAGGGAAACCAGGATCAGGGTGGCCGGGCCGCCGTTGACGGTCATCCCGTCCCAGGCCGTGGCGCACATGTCGGTTAGAGAAAAGGAGTGAACCATCGCAGCCACCGCAGCCAGGCCCACGATGAGGGTTACCTCGGCCAAGGCGGAAAACTGCACCTCCCGGCTTGCTCCCATGCCCTCGAAGGCGGAGCCGGTGTCCAGGGCGGCGGTCACGAAAAAGAACCGCGAAAGCCCAAGGGAGTAGGCCAGAAAAACCAGGTCGCCCGAAAAGGACAAAAGGGCGGGAACCCCGCAAAGGGGGGTCACCGCAAGGGCTGCCAGCACCGAGGCCAGCTCGATGGATGGGGCCGCGCGGAAAATCCAGCTCGTTGTGCGGCTGTAAACGGCTCCCTTGCGCAGGAGCTTTACGAGATCATAGTAAGGCTGAAGAACCGGCGGGCCGTTCCGGCCTCCGAAAAAGGCCTTTGTCCGGTTTATTACGGAATAAAGAAGCGGGCTTAAAAGGAGAGCCAGAAAAAAGTTGAGTATTTGCCAGGTCATTTTTTAATGAGCCTTACCATCTTGTTGAAAATGCCGTACTCAAGGCCTGGATATCAGCCTGATCAAAAACGATGAAATGCGAAGGTTGGCAAGCCTAAAAGAAGGGAGCGTACGCTTTTGTACGTGACCGACTTTTAGGCGATGCCTGACACAGCAGTTCGCGTTTTTGGACAGGCTGTCACCACAGGTTCCAGAAAAGCATGATGAGAATGGCTATCACTATGTAAAGGATGTAAAGATTGGTCCGCCCCTGCTGGAGCCGCCGGAAAAGGCCGGCCAGCCTTGAGACGAACATCACCGCCGGCCCGTAGGCCCTTTTCACGAAGATGTCGTCCGTGTGGGTGTGCAAAGACGCCCCGGCGGGAAAAAGTCCTTCCGGCTGCTCGATCTCGGTCCGGGTGCCCAGTAAAATTCCGAACATGCCGACTATGGGCCGGGCAAAGGAGGATGCGGTGTACTGCATCCTTTCGTTGGGCGCGGCGTAACCGCAATCCCAGGTAAGACTTTCTTGTACGGAGCGGTTTTTTAGAAGGCCGCCGCGCAGGAAGAAAAAGAAAGCCGCCAGCCCCCCCATGCAAAGGGCCATGATGCTTATGCCTGCGGCAAAACCATCGAGCCCGCCAAGCGTTTCCGGGGTGACCGCGCCCGACGCCACCTGGGACGCAGCCGGCATAACCAGGCCCACCGCCAGAAAGGCCAGAGGCCCTATGGCCGCGCACAAAACGGCCAGCGTTATCATGGGCCAAAGCATGAGGCGGTTTGATTCGTGCGCTTTCGCGGCCTGCCCGGTACGGGGCTCGCCAAGAAAAACGATCCCGAAGGCCTTGGTGAAGCAGGCTGCGGCAAGGCCGCCTATAAGGGCCAGCCCGGCCACCGCCGCCAATCCGCCCCATGCAGCAGCGCCCTGGCTCATGCCGGTGAATCCTGCGGAGTAGATCAAAAATTCGCTGACAAAGCCGTTAAAGGGCGGCAGGGCGCTAATGGCCGCCGCTCCCACCAGAAAAACCGCCCCGGTCACGGGCATGCGCTTTATGAGTCCGCCCATGTGGTCTATCTCGCGGGTTCCGGTGGCGTGAAGCACGCTTCCGGCTCCCATGAACAAAAGGCTTTTGAACAGGCCGTGATTGATGACGTGCAAAAGCCCGCCGCAAAGCCCCAGGGCCGCCAGAGCCTGATTGCCCGAAGTGATCCCAAGAATCCCGATTCCAAGGCCCAAGGCTATGATGCCGATGTTTTCAACGCTGTGGTAGGCCAGAAGCCTTTTCAAGTCGTGCTGGGCAAGGGCGAACAGAACCCCGGCAACCCCCGAAATCACGCCTGTGGCAACCAATACCCAGCCCCACCAGGGAACGGGCGCGCCAAGAAAGGTCATCACCCTTAAAATGCCGTAAATGCCGGTTTTGATCATGACTCCGCTCATGAGGGCCGAAACGTGCGAAGGGGCCGCCGGGTGAGCTTCGGGAAGCCAGACGTGTAAGGGGGTGAAACCGGCCTTGACTCCGAAACCGATAAGGGCCGCCGCGAAAATGAACGTAGCCTCTGAACCCGTTGCCGCCAGACGGGAAAAATCCATGTCCCCCGCGTGACCCAACAGGAGGAACATAACGAGCAGAAAGGCGGTTCCGATGTGGGTGGCCACAAGGTATATCCATCCCGCGCGGCTGACTTCGTCTTTTTCATGGTCGTACATCACCAGAAAAAACGAGGCAAGGCTCATGGCCTCCCAGGCGGTGAGAAACAGGAAACCGTCCCTTGCCACCACCACCAGAAGCATGGATGCCATCAAAAGATTGTACCAGCACCAGCTCATGGCGATTTTGCCGTCACCGCTGTCCCTGCCGAGGTAGCCATGCCCGTAGACGGCGGCAAGAGCGCCCACGAGGCTTATGAGAAGGACGAAGAGGGTTGACAGAGGGTCCATGCCTATATGGAAGCTGCCTAGCGGCATGTCCCACCAAAGAGCGAGGTCGAGGCTCCCACCGTCTATAAAACAAGCGATCCCGGCGGCAAAGGCCGCTGCGGAGCCCAAGGCGGCGGCCAGCGGACCAATCGTGGCCAGCCGGGTGCGGCCCCATAGAGCGGAAGCCAAAGCGCCTATAACCAGAATTGCAAGGGAAACAAGGATTAGCGACACGTTTTCACGTCCCTTCCGTTTCGGGCGGCAGGCTCTTTATCAAGGCGTCGATCACCCCGGCCTCCGAAAGTATTTCCGAAACACCGGCCCTTTTGGAAATCGCGTCTTTGAACCCGGCCTTCTGAAGGGCGAAGGAAAGCCTGGCCAGAAGGCGCAGATGCCCGGAAATGGTCGGGCTGACTATGGTGAAAAGGGCGTGGACGGGCAGGCCGTCAATGGAGTCCAGCAAAAGCGGGGTAGAAAGGAAGCAAAGGGAAACAACGGGCGATTTGATGTGGATTACGACGGGGTTCTGAACGTGGGGAATCGCGACGCCGCCGCCTATTCCCGTTGCGCCCAGCGATTCGCGGGCCAGGAGGACCTCTTTGAGGTTGCCTCTTTCTTCGGGGCCGGGCAGGGGCAGGAGCCGGACAAGCTCCGAGCACAGGGCCGCCTTGTCTTTTATCGACGCCAGGGTGTGGATTCCGCCCGATTCCAGCGCCTCCCGCAATTCATAAAAACCGGCCAGACCGTCCTCCCTGAATATTTCAAGGGGAAGCGGCACCCGGTTGGACGTGGCCCATTCCAGAAGTTCTATCCTGTTGAACCGGTATTGGTCGTTAATCCGGTGGGCGGGCAGTTTTTGCCCGGAAATCCACCGGTAAACGGCCTTTTCCGAAACACCGAAAAGAGTAGCAACATCCCGGACAACCAGCTTCATGACTTATCCCGCCAAGTATCAGGGCCACGAGAAATCTTCCTCAAGAGCATGGTTTCTACTTCAACGGTTACTTTGGTGTCAATTCAATTTCAAGCCGGGCATCTTCATGAAAAAAGAAAAAGCGGCCCGGAAATGCTCCCGGCGCCGCTTTCTCTTTTTACCTTAGCCTGTAAGTCCGTTTCCGCAAAATTATGCGGAGGGCTGCCTCAAGTCCTTCCTGAGGATTTTACCCACGTTGCTCTTCGGCAGCTCGGTGCGGAACTCGAAATACTTGGGTATCTTGTATCCGGTGAAGTTTTCCTTGCAGTAGGCTCTAAGCTCTTCCTCGGTGAGGGACTGGTCTTTCTTCACCACGAAAAGCTTCACGGCCTCGCCGCTCTTGGCGTCTGCAACGCCGATGGCCGCAGCTTCAAGAACCTTGGGATGGCCCACCATCACTTCCTCGATCTCGTTGGGATACACGTTGAAGCCCGAAACCAGGATCATGTCCTTTTTGCGGTCAACCAGCTTCACGTAACCCTTTTCCGTCATGAATCCCATGTCGCCGGTCTTGAAAAAACCGTCTGCGGTCATGACCTTGGCGGTTTCCTCCGGCCTCTGCCAGTATCCCTTCATGACCTGGGGGCCCTTGATGCAGATTTCGCCCACCTGGCCCTGGGGCACTTCCACGGCGTTGTCGTCCCTTATGCTGACCTCGGTGGAGGGAATGGGAAGGCCGATGAAGCCCGTGTAGTCGGGAATGGTCATGGGGTTCATGCAGGCTGCGGGCGAGGTCTCGGTAAGGCCGTAGGCCTCCACCAGGGTGGTTCCGGTGATTTCCTTCCACTTGCGGGCGACCGGCTCCTGAACCGCCATGCCGCCGCCCAGGGCGACCTTCAGGTGCGAGAAATCGAGGTTCTTGAAATCCTCGTTGTTGATAAGGGCGTTGAAGAGCGTGTTGACGCCTGTCATGGAAGTGAACTTCCACTTTTTCAGTTCCTTGACGAAATTGGGGATGTCGCGGGGGTTGGTGATGAGCACGTTCAGCGCGCCTATGGACGAGAAGATCAGGCAGTTGGCCGTGAGGCTGAATATATGGTAGAGGGGCAGGGGCGTAATCATGATCTCCTTGCCCTCCTCGATGTAATTGCCTATCCACGCCCCGGCCTGGAGCACGTTGGCCACGATGTTCTCGTGAACCAGGATCGCGCCCTTGGAAACGCCGGTGGTGCCGCCGGTGTACTGCAGAAAGGCGATGTCCGAAAGTTTGACCGCTGCGGGCCGGAAGGTGCGCTCGTCGCCCCTGGACAGGGCCTCCTTGAAGGAGACGGAACCGGGCAGGCTCCAGTCGGGCACCATCTTTTTCACGTACTTGATGACGGTGTTGACGATGAATGCCTTGGGGAATCCCAGCATGTCGCCGATGCTGGTTACGATGACCTGCTTAAGGTCGGTCTTGTCAACTATCTTCTGAAGCACGGAAGCGGAGTTGGCGAAGATTACGATGGCCTTGGCCCCTGAATCCTTCAACTGGTGCTCAAGCTCGCGCGCGGTGTAGAGCGGGTTCACGTTCACCGCAACCATTCCGGCGGCCAGAATTCCGAAAAGGGCTATGGGGTACTGGAGGATGTTGGGCATCATGAGGGCGACCCGGTCGCCCGGCTGGAGCTTCAATTCGTTCTGCAGGTAGCTTCCGAACTTTTTGCTCATGACGGAAAGTTCGTTGTAGGTGATGCTTTTCCCCATCTGGTGAAAGGCGGGCAGGGTGCCGAACTTGGCGAAGGCTTTTTCCATGATGTCGGGAATGGAGCTGTACTTTGAAAGATCGATCTCAGCAGGTACTCCTTCGGTGTATTCCTTGAGCCAGATTTTTTCCATTTTGAATCCTTTCCGTTGGGTTTGGTTTATTGGGGCGAAAAAAAACAAAAAATTCAGGGCTGGTCAGGCAACCGGCCCGAATTGCGGGAAAATCAGACTGGCATTAATCGGAGCATGGTTCTTTTCCATTTTAAGGGAATCTGGCCAAGAGGAGAAATGCTTCAATCCTCCTCCGGCATTTTTGGGAGATCGAAAAATGGAAATACAACCTGCTGCCCGTGATATTAAGCGGAGCATGGTTCTTTTCCGTTTTAATGGAACCTGGCCGAGGGGCGAAACACTAGAAGCCTGCTCCTACGTCGTTTTTGGGAGTTCAAAAAATGGAATTAAACCCTGCTCCCAGTAATAACAAGAATTTATAGCATACCAAAAACCAATTGACTACTGCAAGGCGTTTTGTAAGAAAAATTTGAGTAATTGAACGATTTCGGAGAGGATATGAAAAGTTTGCAGCCTAACGCCTACCGGTGAATTGTTATATTACGGAGCCAGGACACGGATGATTCCCCTGTGTTGTCCGAATCGTTCATGACTGCGAGCGAGGCTCCGGCTGGCGGTTCGCTCCCGAAGGCCTCGCGGTAATCCGAAAGAACGTCCACGCTTTCGTCAATCCATCTGCCGACCCTCAATTTTCCGGCTTCGAGAATCACCATTTTGGCGCTGGCGGTGTAAGGGTTGGTGATGATGCGCTTTTCCTGGGCCCTGTTGGCCCAGATGTACAGGAGGGCGCTGTGGGGAGGGTATTCACCGTAGATTTTCCTGGCCGCGCCGTATTTCAGTTTCTGCCATGTCGCGGCCTTGGCGGGATCGTAGCGGAACATCACGTAAACCCTTATGGGGTAATCATCGCCGGATTTTTTGGTGGCGTCGCCCTTGTCGTAAACCCGGCTGATCTTCCAGGACCACGAAAGTTTCGGATACCGGAAAACGTCGTATTCCCTGGTAAGGCGGATGGCCGAGGCGGACTTGTCGCTTCGGGCAAGAAGGGTGGGGACTCCGTCAGATACAACCGCCTCATAGGTGCTGTGACGCTTGATCTTGGGAAAAAACACCGGAGTCCAGGCATCAAGCGAGAGAAACATTTCCCTGTGGAAAACTTCCGGCACCGGCTCGCCGCACAATCCCTTCGGGACGCCGGGGCAGGCAAGGGCGGCGGTTATCAGCAAAAGCGAAAAAAACTTTTTCCCAAGCCTTAAACGCCTTTCAGATGGGTCCATGCGCCGCCTTCGTCAGCCCGGTAGCCTTTTTCACGGGCGGGCCTCTATTATGTTCATGTGTTCCGCGCCGGAACTTTTCGGAAGAAAGACCCTTCCCGGAAAATCCTTCGCCGCGTGTATCGAAACCCTTGAGAAACCGGCGTCATGAAAGGCCGCTTTTGCCTTTTGGTCGGAATCGAAATGAAAATGCATCCTTCCCCTCACGGTAATCCCCACCAGGCCCTTCCACAGGAGAAGATATATCCTTCGCCCCGGGCCCGGAATGTTCTGGTTGTTGTCGGTAAAATACACGCTTTGGGGATTGCCTTTGAGAATATATGCAAGACGCCGCCAGAAATCCGATATCGTGGGGGCGTCAAAGTAACAGGTCACGCCCTCGGTTATTACGGCAATAGGAAGATTGGGGTCAAAATGCCTTTGAATCGTGCTTTCAAGGCTTGATTCGCCATCTTTTTCCAAAATGTTGCAGAAAATCACCTCGTGCCCGGACCCAAGCAGACCGGCTTTCAAAAGAGCCGCCTTTTTTTCAGTGGCCATTGCCGGAAGGTCGGCTTCAACGTATTTAAGGCCGTCCTTCCCGTATTCCTGCATGAACTTGAATCCCCTGGGGCTAAATCCGCAGCCGATTTCAAGAACCTGTTTGAGCCCCTTTTCCTCGATATCCCTGCGAAGAAGATGGTCGATCATGAGGTGCCGCTGCAAAAGCCTGGTTTCCAGGTCGGTGACGCCAAGGAGATTCCTTGCGCACCACATGACAGGTGTTAGGGCCGTGTACATGGCCCGGCCCCGGATGGTGGAAAATGCCTTGTGGGACAGGCCGTTTTTCACCCAGGTGTAACCGGTCTGGTAGGCGGTTATGCTGACGCGGGAAGTGTCGGTTTCAGGATCGGATTTCGGCATGACAGAAAAGCCCGTTTCAGGGGATTGAAAATTCTTCGCTGGTTTTAAAAAAATCTCACTTGTCCAGTATCTCCCTCACCTTTCGGGAAAAATCGAAGATGGTGAAGGGCTTCTGGATGAAGCCGTCACATCCCTGGTCAAGTATCGCCTGGGCCTGGCCGTCGCGGCTGTAGCCGGAGGCAAGGAGCACCCTGATTCCAGGAATCAGGGCCTTGACCTCGGTGAAGGTCTCCCCGCCGCTCATTTCGGGCATGATCATGTCGAGGACCATAAGGTCGATCTTGCCGCCCAGTTCCCTGGCCAGGGCCAGGGCCTTTTTTCCGCTGGAAACCGCGAAAACCTTGTACCCCAGGGTTTCCAGGAGTTCCTTTCCAACGGAAAGCACCACTTCCTCGTCATCAACAAGGAGTATGGTCTCGGTTCCGACCATGACGCCGTCGTCGTGAAGCGAAAGTCCGGCTGCGTCCTTCTGGGTGGCCGGGAGGTATACCGTGAAGGTCGAGCCCCGCCCAACTTCGCTTTCGACGGTGATGAAACCGTCATGGGCCTTCACGATGCCGTAGGCGGACCAGAGGCCAAGGCCCACGCCCCGTCCCATGTCCCTGGACGTGAAGAAAGGCTCGAAGATCCTCTTTCTGGTTTCCTCATCCATGCCGCCGCCCGTATCGGACACCCTTATGATAACGTAATTGCCGGGCTTGGCTTCGGGCGGCATGGAGGCCCCCTCGCCAAAAACCTCGTTTCGGGTGCTTACCCTTATGGTGCCGCCTTCCCCCATGGACTGCCAGGCGTTGGTGTAAAGGTTCAGAAGCACCAGCTCCATCTGGTTTTTGTCCGCCTCCACGCGCCAGAGGTCCTCCTGAAATTCGGATGTGATTGAGACGTCCTTGCGGGAGCGCCCGAAAAAGGAATTCTGATCGCTTACAAGAACGTTGACGTCTATGGTTTTAACCTCATACTTGCCGCCGCGCGCGATCCCCAGAAGCTGGCGGGTGAGGGTTGCGCCCGTTGCCACGCACTGCTCGATTTTTTTGAGCCTCTCCCAGGACTGGCTGTTTTTGTCGGCTGAAAGCTGCATCAAAGACGTGTAGCCCTGGATGCCCATGAAGAGGTTGTTCATGTCATGGGCGATTCCAGCCGCGAGGATTCCTATGGCATGCATTTTCTGGGCCTGGGTAAGCTGCTGCTCCATGCTTTTTTTAAGGCGCTGGTCCTTTAAGGAAATGACGAAGCCTATGATTTTCCCCTCGGAGTCACGGTAGGCTGCGGCGCTCACCGACACGGGGACGGAAACGCCACCCTTTTCCGGCGCGGCGGCCTCCATGCCGGAAATGATCTCTCCCTCCGAAAGCCTTCTGAAAAGCCTCTGTATGGAGTCTGCGCCGTTTTCAGGGAACAGGCATTCCGTGGGCTTGGACCTGCAATCTTCGAGATTCCAGCCGAAAACCTCGGTGAATGCGGGGTTGAAGTACAAAATCGCGCTTTCTCCGTCCACTATCACAAGCGGGTCGGGAGATGCCTCCAGCATGGCCTGGTAGCGTTGCTCGCTCTCGGCCAGAAGGTTGACGGCCTCTTTCCGGGCCTTGATCTGGGCCTTCAGATTTTCCGTTCGCTCGGCGATCTGCCTGGCCATTTCATTGACGCCCACGGCGATTGAATTCACGTCGGCCAGGGGCATGGGGCCAAGGCGGATTTCATAGTCGCCGGAAGCGATTTTAAGAATGCTTTGCCTGATGAGCGAAAGCTGGCGCAGAAGCCTGAATTTAAGCACCAGCATGGTGGCGAGCAGAATCACCGCAGATAAAATTATGATGGCGGCAACCATGGCCAGCGCGATGCCCTGGCGCACCCTGGTTCGCACATCCTTGGTGAAGGTGGTTTCTACCCATCCTACGGTCCTGCCCCTGTCAATCACCGGTCGCCTGAAAGACACCATTTGCGGGGAAGATTGGGCCAGCATTGAAAAAACCACGCGCCCGCCTGCGTCCGAGACCTTTATCCCGTTCAACACCTTGAAATTGCGCAACTGCCCGGCCAGAGAGGCGACTGCGGAGCGGTCCTTCTCGATAAGCGGCTTTGCAAGGCTGTCCGCAAGGCTTAAAGTGAGGCTTTCAGCCAGCGAGTTCAGCTCGTTTTCAATTTTGTAGACAAAAATATGATTAAGGAAAAGGCCGATGACGGTAACGACGAGAATTATTGCGATAAAAAGGATGCCGGAAAGGTTGCCGGTGATGGTGCGTGATGGGAGAAGATGTTTCATGGGTCGTTTCCAAGCCCGGTTGCAGGATTATTCCCATTTGTGGCCGGTGGTCTGGAATTGATTATGATTCATCTTTACCGTATTTTTCAAGGAGTTTTCTGCTTCAACCTGTCATGGCCCTGCCGTCATGGCGGGGCAGGCTCGTTCCGGCCTGGTTCGGGCGGATTTTCCCTGCATTCCGAGTCAAGAATGGCGCGGATGGACTGGGAAATCTGTTCTATGGTGAAGGGTTTCTGGAGAAAGCCGTTGCACCCGGCGTCCATTATGCGCCCGGCCAGGCTGTTGATGGCGTATCCCGAACACAGGAGCACCAGAACGTCGTGGTTGATTTCCCTAAGCCCGGCGTAAACGTCGGCCCCGGACATTTCAGGCATCACCATGTCCAGTATCACGAGTTTTATGCCGTCTTTATTGTCCCTGTAGATTTCAACGGCCTCCCTTCCGCTCTGGGCCGGCAGAACCGTATAGCCCAAGGCCCTTAAAAGGTCGGCGTTGGTTTCCAGGATCGATTCCTCGTCGTCCACCAGAAGGATGGTCTCGTCCCCGGTTACCAGTTCGGGGGACACGGTCTCCTCCCAGGCGGCCTCCCTGTCGGAAGCCGGAAGGTAGATGCTGAAGGTGGAGCCTTGCCCCTCCTTGCTGTAGACGTTTACCATGCCGAGATGGCCCTTGATGATACCGTAAACCGTGGCAAGGCCCAGGCCGGTGCCCCTTGCCCGATCCTTTGTGGTGAAAAAAGGGTCGAAAACCCTTCGCATGGTGGCCTCCTCCATGCCACAGCCCGTATCGGTGACCGATATCTTCACGTAGCGTCCGGGGGCGAGGCCGTGATGGGAGACGCGCTCCCTGGAAAGGCTTATGTTCTCGGTGGCCAGGAAGATGTCGCCGCCGCCCGGCATGGCCTGGTCTGCGTTGACGAAAAGATTGAGGAAGACCTGCTCCATCTGGCCGTGGTCCACATCCACTGTGCTTGCGTCCGCCGCGAATTTCCGGTGAACCCTTATTTCCTTTCTGGTGCGCCCGAACATGGCCGCGCATTTTTCCAGAAGCTCGTTTATGTTGGTGGGCTTGACCTCGAACTGGCCGCCCCTGGCGAAGCCAAGAAGCTGCTTGGTGAGGGCGTCTCCGGCCCTTATGTATTCCTCTATATTTTTCAGCCGCTCGTAGTGGGGAAGGTTAGGCTGGGCCTTCAAGAGCATGAGGGACGTGTTTCCCTGGATGCCCATGAGAAGATTGTTGAAATCATGGGCTATCCCTCCGGCCAGGGTGCCCAGGGCCTCCATCTTCTGGGCCTGCTCGTGGCGCATGGCCAGCTTGTTGCGCTCCTCTTCCGCCGCCATTTTTTCCGAAACGTCCCGTATGATCCCTCTTATGCCCACGGCCTTTCCCAGGCCGTTTTTCATGAGCGAGGCGGAAAGCTCAACCCGGCGGAGAGTGCCGTCCTTGCGGATGAGATCGTAATCGTTTATCTGGGCGGGCTCGCCCGTGCGGTAAACCTTGTTGAAAACCTCGAAAAGCCGCCTGGATGTCTCAAGGGACGTATAGGTCCGGTTGTTCATCCCCTTCAGCTCCTCGCGGGAATAACCCAGTATTTCCATCATGGCGCTGTTGAAGAAGGTGAAATTGCCCGCCACGTCCACTTCGTAATAGCCTTCCTCCATGCCTTCCAGAATGCTGCGGTATTTTTCCTCCGAATCCAGAAGAGCGCTTTCGGCGGCTTTCAACTGGGCCATGTCAATGGACACTTCCAGGCGTCCTTCCAGTTTCCCCTCTGCGTCCTTCAGCGGATGAATGGTGACGAGGGCCGGAACCCGTCCACGGGAACGGGCCAGCAGGGTCACTTCCCTGCATATCCCGTCGTCCGAGTTTAAAAGTTCCATTTCGCCCTTTACCGCTTCCCAGTCCTCCGGCATGTGCAGCATGGCCGCCCGCCTTCCAATGACTTCCTCCCGGCGGTATCCGAAAAGCCTCTGGGCTCCGGGGGAAAAATCCGTAACCAGCGGGTCCGGCGAAAGATCCATGGTGACGAATCCCACGTTTTGGGCTGCGTCGAAGACCGAGCGCAGGTGCGCCTCGCTTTTCCGAAGGCATTCCTCAACCTTTTTTCTGGCCGAAATGTCGCGGGTAAGGCCCACGAAACCGGTGGGGCGGCCATCAGAGTCACGCATCAGGGCCACGTTCACCTCGGTCCATACCGTCGCGCCGTCTTTTTTTACGTATTCGATTTCAACGTTGCGGGTGCGGTTTTCAAGGCTTGTGCCGCCCATCTCCTTCAGGGCCTCTTCATGATAAAGGGCCATCACGTTTTTATAGGATCCGGGGGTGAGGACGTCGCGCAGATTCTTTCTCCAGAACTCGTCAAGCGGGTAGCCCAGCAAATGCTCCACAGACGGGCTGCAATAGGTGAATCTCATGGAAAGATCGGATGTCCAGATCACGTCGCGGGAATTTTGGGCCAGAAGCTGATACCTGGCCTCGCTCTCCTTGAGGCTCGCCCTCATGCGCCCCGTGTTTCCGAGCTCAGCCGCAAGGGAAAAGGCCATCAGGCTCACCATGCCCATGAACCCGTATTCGAAAAGGTAAATTCCTTGCCATAAGTTCATCGAGACAAGGCAATCGTTGACGAGGACGGCCAGTAAAACCCCGACTGTCCACAAAAGAGGCTTGGCCTTAGTTCTTTTGCCCGAACGATACATCATTATGGCCCGGACAAAGGTATAAGCGATGACAGCAAGAACGAAGGCGGAAAGCGCAATGACCATGGGGCCAAGGGCAGCCTCGTAATAGGTGACGCCAAGGCCGAAGGGCAGGGCCCTGTGTTTGATGGAAAGGCGGCTTAAGCTCAAGGTGAATGAGTTGTCGGTGAGGAGTATCAGAAAGGAGCTTGCCGCAAGGCAGATGTAAAGGACCGAAAGAGCCTTTCTGCTCCTGATCCTGACATAATCCGCCATGAAGGTGATAAAGGCGATGCCGAAAAAACCAAGCGAAAACAGCTGGAGTCTCTGCCAGACTATTCCGTCAACCGGGCTTCGGGCGTTGTAGAGCCCTGCGCAGAAAAAATCGTAAAGGGCAGCCACCAGGCAGGTAAGGGCGAAGGAGAGAAGCTCCCTTCTCTGCCGCCAGCGGTCATAAATGAAAAGCAGATAAACGCCGACCGACAAGGTGATGCTGCCCAGGATCACTGCTGGTATGGATATCGGATTCAAGCCGCCCCCCCCCGCTTCTCAAGGCGTAAACAAAATGGCGCGTCCGTCGGCCCCGGATTGCCCGGCCAGGGCGAGACGAAGGAGATACCACATCATGTTGTGGATGCTTTTACGGACCATCCCACATAAAGTGGATTTTGCTGATGATAAAAAATTTTCCGATTTTCAAATGTGATCAGTTTAACACCATTCGATTTTTAGTCAAGTTTTTCAATGAGTTGTTTTGAGAATGAATGTCAGGTGGCCGCCTTCTGGGACTCATCTTCCTGATATACCCTGTGTTTTGGCCGTTCCGGCCCCCAAGGCGTCGGTGAGAAGCCGGGCCACCTTGTCGTGGCCGGTCCGGGTGAGATGCCCGTCGAGAATGTAAAAATCCTCGGGGCGGAGAATTTTTGAAAGATCCAAAACCACGATCTTTCCTGCCCAGTCCGGCCATCTGGATGAAAGCCTTTCCTTTACGAGACCCTGGCTGAAACCCGTGTAAACGTTATGCGGCCCCACTTCAAAGGCGATGACCGAAACGCCCGAAAGGCCCTGGCCTCCGTAGGCCGCAACCGCGTTAAGAAAAAGTTCCGCAATGCGCGACGGCACCGGAGGCGGGGCCATGTTCCTGCGGAATCCGGACTCGTAACGCAGCTTGACGTACTCGTATTTCATGTACTGGAAAAACCGGTAATCCTTGTCGCCCGGCAGTATGGCCAAAGCGTCGTATTTGGATCGCGGCATTGGCTTCATCCGGTTGCCGCCCTTTTCAAAGGCGAGATTTTCGCTGTAGTCGTTATCCGAGTACTGGATTATGAGGACCTTCAGGCGGGGCGAGAAAAACCGGCTGGCCAGGGCCATTTCCCGGACGGTGCCGTAGGAGCTGACCCCGGCGTTCAGCACCTTTTTTCCGGTGAGGCGTTCAAGCTGCTGCGGAAAGGAGTCCTCCTGGTCCACTCCCCAGCCCATTGCCTGGGAATCGCCCGCAACTATTATTTCAGGCTCCGAAAGGCTTTCAGCGTCGTCCCTCAAGCCCGCCTGATTGACCGAAAACCCGTTGGAAAACTCGATGTTGGAAAAAGTGCAGGTTCCCGGTTTCAGGGTATATCCCAGGGTCGGGTCGTACCGGGCGCAGGAGGGAAGGTACTGGATTTCCCTGGCGTCGTTGATCCAGTACTGGACCTGGACTTCGGCCCGGACAGGCTCCGGGGCGTACGAGAGGACTCCGGGGTTTCTTACTGCCAGATAAAAAAAGCCCTCCAGAATCAAAGGGGGAACCACGGCGGCCAGGGCGAGGACGAAACCTGCGGTCAGCACCCGAAGGGCCATCCTTCGGCGGCGCTGGTTTACAGTGTGCTTGTCTTCGGCGGTCACGACCTGCCCCTCAAATCCCCGAAAAGATACTGAACCAGGACGAGGGCCGAAACCGCTGCAGTTTCGGCCCGCATTATGCGCGGCCCAAGGCTTGCGCTTTTGAACCCGGCATCTTTCATGCCTTCGATTTCGGATTCGGTAAGCCCCCCCTCAGGGCCTATGACCACAAGAACCGATTTCGGCGGATTTTGGGGCGCAACAGCCGAAAGGGGCGTTTTGTCCTCCTCCCAAAAGGCCAGCGCGAAATCGAAATCCCGCCCCATGCTGCAAAGAGCCTCAAGATCAACGGGCCTTTCGATCCTGGGCGTAACGGAAAGCCCGCACTGCTTTACCGCCTCGCGGGCTATGCGCTCCCACCTTTTGATCCGGCTGTCTGTTTTCTCGGCATTGGGACGCGCCACAGACCGCTTTGCCTCAAAGGGGACAAAGGCGGAAATTCCAAGCTGGGTCGCTGAATTGACGACAAAATCCATCTTGTCGGATTTGAGAAAGGCCAGAGCCAGGGTGACGGAAAGGGCAGGGGGCGGGGCGAGGAGCGTTTCCGTTACAAGGGCCGTGACCCGGTCGGCCTCAGCCTTCTCGATGCGCGCAACGGACCGGTTTCCGACGCCGTCCAGAATCTCGATGGCGTCCCCGGGGCCAAGGCGCAGAACCCTTATGGCGTGCCGGGCCTCGGAGCCCGTAAGGCATACTTTCTGCCCCGGCTCATACTGGCCGGGAACGTGAAACCGACGCATTTCCAATACCCTTTCCGGCGATACATATTTTCTGGGTCGTCAAATTTCGGGGCTGCCGGAATCCGTTCGGCGAGGAAGCCGTCAATTCCGTCTCCAATCCAGTTTATGGCGCATCTGATGCAGGCCCGCCTACTGCGCTGATGGTCATGGTGACATCGTCGCCCACAATTAAGCGCCCGGCGGTCATCCCAAAATCGCGCCTGTTTATGATGAAGCTAGTCGTAAACCCCATGAGGCCGCCCACTTCGGAGTCATTTCCCCTGCCTTTGAACCGGGCCGATACGGTCAGGGGTTTTGTGACGGATAGAAGAGTGAGGCGGCCAGCCACCTCGTAAGTATCGTTACCAGCCTGTCTTACCGAATCTGAGATAAAAACAATGTTGGGATAGATTTTTGTGTTGAAATAGGTCTTGGATTTCAAATGGGCGTCAAGGGTGTCACTTGCCGTGTCTATTGAATCTGCATTCACAACTAAAGCCACCCGGGAATTTTGGGGCGCCTTTTCATCAAAAAGAATCGTGCCGGTAAGCTCGTTGAAATGGCCCTTAAACCGAAATGCTCCAAGGCACTTGATGCTGAAACCAACCGTTGAATGGACGGGATCAAGCTTGTAGGGATCAGCGCCTCCCGCAAATCCGGCGGTGAAAAAAAACGGAAGGCAGAAAAGCAGGACTCGCATTGAAGGTCGCCGCATGGCGGAACGCTCCTATCCGTTTTCAATCTGGTTGGTAAAGAGAAAAAACGAGGGCATGAAAACGAAAACCAGGGTCTCGTAAATCCTTCGCCTGTAAAAATCCGAATCGGTGGGTACGCCCATGAGGTTGGAAAGATAATCCGGGCTTCCGGCAAAGGTGTAAACCATAGTTATGATGGTGTAGAGCCACAGCCGGACCGTTTGCTCCGGGGAATCGGGAGGCATGAAGGCTTTTATGGTGTAAAGCATCCGGGCGTGGAAGCGCGCAATGTAATCGAAGCCCACCACGTGCCGGAAACGCGCGTACTGTGGGATGTTGTGCATGAGAAGGCCAATGGCTTCGGGATTTTTGAAGATGTAGTCGAGCGCCCTTTTCAGATAGAGGGCGAAAATCTCGTTCACGTCAAGGCCGGTGAGCCCAACTCGCCACTCCTCGGCGGCCCTGGTGAACTCCTCGAAAAGGTCCTTTGCCACGGCCTCGAAAAGGTGCTCCTTGGTGGGATAAAAATGATGAATCTTGGTGAAGTCGAAATTTCCGGCCTGGCCTATCATGCGGATGCTGGCCGCGTTGTACGGGTGGCGCGAAAAAACCTTCCTGGCCGCCCGGATTATCCTTTTCCTGGTTTCCTCGCTCTTGCCCCCGCCGTTTCCCGCCTGCCCGTTGCCTGCCTTTTCCCTGGCCTTTTCGTCGTCCCGGTCTGCGGGGCCTGTTGGATGAGGAAGATGGGCTGAATTTTCCTCATCGATTGCCTGGGGCGTTTCCTGTAAAGCCGAAGTCGGCCTGTTTCTGGAAAGAACCTTCAGAACCGGGCGGAACAGGAACCTGAAGGTTTCATGGACCCAGGACCTGTAATCCTCTTCAGATTCTATCCCCAGGGCCATCCTGTGAAAATCGGCGGCCCCCACGAAATGGGAAAGGGAGAGGATGAAGACCAGGAGGAACATTTCGGTTTCCAGGGGCGGCGCGCCTCCTAAGGCTCTTCCGCCCACCATCTTCTGGGCCTTTTCCCTCACGTCGGTCATGCGGTTCAAGCCGGGCAGGGCCTTTTCCAGGCTTCTGGCCTCTCCCATGTTGAGCATTATGGCCCGGTACGACTCGGTTCTTTTAAAGCCGTGATTTATGATGTCGTCCAGGAACCTGTCAAAGCCCTCGTCCGAGCTCAAGTTCCGGAGATTTTTCAGAAAGGGCGGACCGCTATCCAGGACCCGGTCTTCCAGGTATTTGGCCACCTCCTCGAAAAGGGCCAGCTTGGAGCCGAAGTAATGAAGCACAAGCGGGTGCCGCACACCCGCCTCGTCGCCTATCATCCTTATGCTGGCAGCGCTGTAGGGGTAGCTGGTGAAGACCTTTACGGCAGCGGAAAAAATCCTCTGCCGGGTTTCGGCGCTTTTTCCGGCAAAAGCCTCCCCAAGGCCCTGCGCGTCCTTCGGGTGCGTCCGGCCTCCGACCGGGCCGACCCCGGAATCGCCTGACCCCGGAGCTTCGTCTTTGGGTTCACGTTTCATATCCTTCTTCAATAACATATAAAAGCAGGTCCGGTAAATAAATTTACCGGGCGTAGAAATTTTTCTTGACACGCTGCATCAGGGGGGCGTATAGAGAATTTACCGACCGTAGAAAACTTTTGGAGATGGAAATTCTTTTTGACGGCGACAAAATTCCGGTTCTTGAAGTCAATTTTTTTCTCATAATTTTTTACATACGTAAAATTTGATGCCTGAAAAAGAGCGGCCTGAAAAGGCCGTCAAAATAAATTTTAGGCAA
Source organism: Deltaproteobacteria bacterium (assembly GCA_016235345.1). Taxonomy (NCBI): domain Bacteria; kingdom Pseudomonadati; phylum Myxococcota; class Myxococcia; species Deltaproteobacteria bacterium. The sequence continues at coordinate 57,124 of JACRLG010000015.1, forward strand.
TAACTGATTGTTACCGGGCAAAAAAGGAATGGGGAGAGTTTTTTACGCGTGTGATTTTTTGGGAGGAAAATCCCACGGGACCAACACCAAGGAGGGAGCCATGAAAACATGCCGGATGTGCCGCAGGTTTTTCGAGGACGGAAGCAATCCAAAAAGGGGCAGGTGCGTAAGACGCGTCATTTATATGACCCAGGCATGTTTCATGGAGCGTCCCGTCACGGCGGAAAAGAACGCCTCCCAGTGCCCGGACTTTCAGCCGAGATGATCAATAAGACCGCGAACAGAGAGTATTGAACCTCAAGGAGGGTTACATGTCTTCCAATGCCGCTTTAAAGGATCAGAGCATAGAGGAGCTGGAAAACCAGCGTCAATGGTGGTGGGCCGCAGAAAAGCGCCGTTCCAAGCGCCTTGATTATCTTCGCAAGGCCATGTGGAAAAAGGGCGCAGTAGGCGGTCTCTACAACCCGGGCGTGAAGGTTGACCTGGAAAAAGGGCAGCTTGCCATGGAGCCCTGGACCGCCAACCAGGCCTTTCCCGAACCGGAGCCCATACGCTTTGCCAAGGAACTGGCCCATTATCTCGACAACAAGACCATCTTCATCACCGACAAGGCCCAGCTTGTGGGCTACGTTGGAAGCCTTCCCCACACCATTTTCTGGGACCCGGCCATGGGGGAGATGCTGAACGAGGAAGTCTACAACGACGCCACGGTCATTCCCGATCCGGTTGACGACAACCTTAAGGAAGTCGCCAAACTCTGCGATTTCTGGGCCGGAAAGACCATGCAGAGCCGCATCATCCCGCAGTTCGACCTGGAGGACATGATGAAGATCATGTCCGGCGCGGTTGGATGGGGCCTTCCCACCTCTCGAAGCGGCTATTCGGGTAAGGACTACGAGTACCTCATGAGGGGCGAGCGCGGTTTCGCGGACATCGTGGACGACATCAACGTCCGCTATCTCGAAGTATACAACCAGTCGCATTCAGGAACGCCCAAAAAGAACGCCAGCGAGCTTGTGGATCAGTTGAACTACTGGGAGGCCATGAGGATAGTGCTGGAAGCCGCCATCCGCCACGCCGGGCGCTACGCGAGGCTTGCCCGCATCCTGGCCGAAAACTACGAGTCGGACGCGACACGCAAGGATGAGCTTTTAAAGATCGCCGAAACCTGCGACCGGGTCCCGGCCCACGCGCCGCGCACGCTCCAGGAATCCCTTCAGTACGATCTTTTCATCCAGCTCTTTTCCCGCACCGAGGCCGTTGAAGGCGCGTGGCCCGCCCGCCCCGACTATTACCACTGGGCCATGTACAACAAGGACGTCAACGTCGAGAAAAACATCACCCGCGATGAGGCCATAGACCTTGTTGGCGAATTCCTCATAAGGGCCGCAGAAGTGGGCCAGTACAAGCCCCGCTGGACCAAGGAGGGCCTCCAGGGCATAGACGGCACCTGGGTATGGACCCTGGGCGGCGTGAACCCGGACGGCACCGACGCCTGCAACGACCTCACCGTGGCCCTTCTCCAGGCGGCGCGCCTCGTTCGGGTGGCCAACCCCACCTTCGCCTTCCGCTGGCATCCCAAGGTGAAGGACGAGGTGATGCGGGAGGTCTTCGAGTGCATACGCCACGGCCTTGGGTATCCGTCCATCAGAAACGATCCTCTTCTCATCCAGAACTCAATGCACTGGCACAAGCACCCTTTGAAGGAGGCCCGCACCTGGGTTCATCAGGCCTGCATGAGCCCGTGCCCCACCACCAAGCACGGATTCCAGCCCATGCGCATGGCTTCGGCCACCGCCAACTGTGCGAAGATCGTGGAATACGTCTTCACTGCCGGATTCGACCGGGTCATTTCCATGCAGATGGGTGAAAAAACCCAGGACCCGCGCACCTTCAAGGATTTCGAGGAGGTCATGGCGGCCTGGGAGGCCCAGATGAAATGCATTTTCGGCCTTCTGGTGCGGGCCGTGAACCGGGGCCGCACTGTGGCTCCTGAAATCACCCCCAGGCCCTATCTTTCCGCCGTGTCGGAGCGGAGCGTCGAAACCGGCAAGGACGTTTGCGACCCGTCCCTTTCGCGCGGCAACGCATGGATAACCGGCTTCACCTGGGTTGAAAACCCGGACAGCCTTGCAGCAGTCAAAAAGCTCGTTTTCGATGAGAAAAAATACACAATGGACCAGCTCGTCACCGCCCTTGAAGCCAACTGGGAAGGCTTTGAGGAAATGCGCATCGATTTCGTGAAAAACGCGCCCAAGTGGGGAAACGACGACGACTACGTGGACGACATAATGGTGCGCTGCCTGCGCATGGTGGCCGATTACTCCATGGAAATGGAATGCCCGTCCGGCAACTCCTGGCCGCTTCTTCCCGAAAACGTCTCCGGCAACATCCACTACGCCAACATGGTGGGCGCGCTTCCCAACGGAAGGCGACTTGGGGACGCCCTCTACGACGGCGGCATCAGCCCCGGCCCCGGTCTCGACAAGAAAGGCCCCACGGCGGTGTTGAAGTCCTGCGGCAAGATCGACCACGTTGCCGACGGCAGGGCCTTCCTTTTGAATCAGCGCCTTTCGCCCTCCCAGCTTTCCGGGGAAAAGGGCTACCAGCTCTGGAAGGCCTACATCCGTACCTGGGCCGACTTAGGCCTCGACCACGTCCAGTTCAACATGGTCTCGGACGAAACCCTGAAGGCCGCCCAGCGCGACCCGGAAAAATACCAGGAGGTCATCGTGCGGGTGGCGGGTTACTCCGCGCACTTTGTGGATATCTCCAGAAAGACACAGGACAATATCATCCAGCGCACCATCCAGGGCATTTAGCCTGGCCGTCCACAAGCGCGATCCGCTGTGTTGCGCTTCGCCGGGCGCGGTGCGCACGTATCACGATACGCTTACGCCCGCGCCCGGCTCGCGCGCCTTGCGGCTCATCGCTTGTGATCGGCCAGGAGGCGGTCCTTTTTGGAGTATGAAAAGAAAAAGATCAGGGAAACGATAAACAATAAACACCGGGTGCGCAACTACGCGGAAAAGCGCCCGGTGTCGCCGTGGGAGCGGCTTGATTCCGGCTTGGCCTCTCCCACGGCCCGCTTTTTATTTTAATCGAAAGAAAGAGCCCGTCACCCCGGCGCATGCCGGGGTCCAGAAAAGGGTTGCAGGCATTAAAAACTGGATTCCGGCTTTCGCCGGAATGACGGAATCTCGCGGGTGTCCTAAAGAATGGAACTGCATAACGCTCCGGCTACGAATATGAAAGGACGACAAATGATCGACAGGGAAGCATTGCGGCGGGCTCAGGCGCAGGTTCTGGGCGCACAGAGGGCTCCCAAGGCCAACCAGGAAAGGCCGGAAAAAATGTGCGGGCTTTGCGTGCATTTTTCCGAAGGCGTCTTTTCGGGCGAAGGCGTGGGCACCTGCGACATACTCAAAATGGCCTCGGACATCCTGGCCGATCCGCCCATCTACGACAAGGAAAGCGTTAACGGCTACAAGACCATGAATTTGATGAACGCCGCAAAATGCGTCCACTACCAGCGCATGGACTTCGTGGACAAGGACGGCACCGAGTGCTCGGACCCGCGATATCGACGCTCCATGCGACAGATGCAAGACCTCTGACGGCCTGAAAGAGCGATCTGCGGTGTCAGGCTTCGCCGGGAGGCTCGTCGCGTACTTTTAGTACGCGTCCTTCCCTCCCGTCTCGCCTTCCTTGCATCTCATCTCTTTCAAACCGTCAGAGGGGCGCTTCCGTTCATCGCTTGTGATCAGCCAGGATGAGTCGGCGATAATAAATTAGTTGCAACAGAAATGAAGCGGGGGGGTAGGGTGGAAACCGGAATGGCAAGGCCCTTGCATGATAGGGAAAAAGCAGGTCATTTTTGACTCAATTTGGGACATGCTGATTTTCCCCTGTCCTGTAACGCGAAATAATAAAAGGAGAAGCAGGCAATGGACGCACGATGGGACGTAAGCCGGGTCATTTCCAAAAGGGCCAGCCTCACCCCGGAAAAGACAGCCATCATTTTCGAGGACACGCCCGTAACCTACCGCGAGCTTTATTTCGGGGCCAACCGCTTCGCCCGCTACCTTATTTCCAAGGGCATGAAAAAGGGCGACCGGCTTTCCATGGTGGCCTTGAACTGCGTGGAATTTCTGGAAGTCTACTTCGCCTGCGCGCGCCTGGGAATCATCTTCGTGCCGCTCAACTGGCGGCTCACCGCCCCTGAGCTTCAGTACCAGATCAACGACAGCGGCGCGAAAATGATCGTGTTCCAGGACGCCTTCATTCCAAGCCTGGCGCCCATAAAAAGCTCGGTCAAGGTTGACCACTGGGTCTATCTCACAGGCTTCATGCCCGGCCTTCCGCCCTGCCCGGACTGGGCCGAAGATTATGCCCTGGTGAAAAATCTCTCCGAGGAGGAGCTTCCCCAGCCCGAACCGGTGTATCTTAATGACCCATTGGCCATTGTTTACACATCCGGGGTCACGGGTAACCCAAAAGGGGCGGTTTTGTCCCATGGCCAGACCTACTTCAAGATTTTCCAGATCGCCCTCTACACCGGAGGCGGGCCGGAAAACGTGATTTTGGCCCAGCTTCCGCTTTTCCATTCGGGCGGCCTTTTCATCGTGGCCACCCCGTCCTTGATGGGCGGAGCCACCATGATCATGCGGGCCGGCTTCGACCCCAACCAGTTCGCCGAAGACATCGAACGCTACAAGGCCAACGTGGTTTTCGCCTTAACCACCATGTGGCGCTTCGTCTTGAGTTCCGGCAAGCTCGACACCGTGGACGTAAGCTCGGTGCAGACCGTGGTGGGCGGCGGCGAACGCACGCCCCCCAGCCTTTTCACCGACCTTGCCGCACGCGGGCTCTATCTCCAGCAGGGCTTCGGCCAGACAGAATGCTCGGCCATGACCGTGATGCCTGTTGCCGACATCCAGCGCAAAATGGGCTCGGTGGGAAAACCGGGCGCTTTTGTCCACATTTGGGTCGGAAACGCCCAGGGCGAAGAACTGAAGCGCGGCCAGATCGGCGAGATCATGGCCCAGGGGCCGACGGTGATGAGCGGCTACTGGAACCTTCCCGAAAAGACCCGCGAGGCCATAGCCCCCACAGGAGCGCTCTACACCGGCGACCTTGGATACATGGACGACGAGGGCTTTCTCTACATCGTGGACCGGGCCAAGGACATGTACCGTTCCGGCGGCGAAAACGTGTATCCCGCCGAGGTGGAAAAGGTGCTGGCCTCACATCCTGAAGTGGCCAACGCGGCGATTGTCGGGGTGCCCGATGACAAGTGGGGCGAAACCGGCATGGCCTTCGTTCTGCCGCTGATGGGGAAATCCCCCACGGAAGCCGACATCCGCACCTGGCTCGACGGCAGGCTCGCCAAGTACAAGCACCCCACCCACATCACCTTTGTGGCGGACCTGCCGTACACCGCCACCATGAAGATCAAGAAGGCTGATTTAAAGGCGGAGGCGAAAAAACTTCTGGCCGAGAAAGCTTAAAGAGCGGTTTTAAAATCCTTTGAAAGGAAATCCTTAAAATGCGCAGAGTAAACGTCATCGGCGTAGGCATGACCAAGTTCACCAGCCCCAAGGCGGGCATACCCTACAGCGAAATGGGCAAGGCGGCCCTTACCGACGCCATCGCCGACGCGGGCATAGAGTACAGGGAAATCGAACAGGCCTACACCGGTTGGGTTTACGCCGATTCCTGTGCGGGCCAGCAGGTGCTTTACCCCTTCGGCATGACGGGCATTCCCGTGGTGAACGTCAACAACAACTGCTCCACCGGTTCAAGCGCCCTTTTCCTGGCCCGGCAGGCGGTGGCGGTAGGGCTTGTTGAATGCGCCCTGGCCCTTGGTTTCGAGCAGATGACCCCCGGAGCCCTTGGCCTTGTTTTTCCCGACAGGCCCTTTCCCATGCAGAAATTTTTCGAGAAGCTCTTCGAGTTCCAGGCCCCCACGCCCGGAGCCGCGCCCACGGCACTTCTTTTCGGCGGAGCGGGGCTTGAGTACCAGCAGAAATACGGAATCCCCGATTCCGTATTCGCGCAGATTTCGGTAAAGGCGCGCAAACACGCCAAGCATAACGAACGGGCCATTTTCCGCGATGAAGTCACCGTGGAGCAGGTTCTGGAGTCCCCCAAGCAATTCGGGCCGCTCACCCGCCTCCAGTGCTGCCCGCCCACCTGCGGGGCCGCCGCCGCCATAGTGTGCTCGGACGATTTCGCCAAGAAGCACGGAATCGAAAAACCCGTCTACATCGCGGCCCAATCCATGAAAACCGACTTTGCCTCAACCTTCGAGGGCGCAAGCCCCATGCGGATAGTGGGTTACGACCTCACTGCGGCGGCGGCAAAGGAAGTTTACGAAATGGCGGGGACCGGCCCTGAGGAAGTGGACGTGGTCGAGCTTCACGACTGCTTTACGTCAAACGAACTTATAACCTACGAGGGCCTTGGGCTCACCCCCGAAGGCACAGCCGAGAAATTCATAATGGGCGGCGACAACACCTACGGCGGAAAGTACGTGACCAACCCTTCGGGCGGGCTTTTATCCAAGGGTCACCCCCTGGGAGCCACGGGCCTTGCCCAGTGCGCCGAGCTTACCTGGCAGCTTCGCGGCCAGTGCGGCCCCCGCCAGGTGGAAGGGGCGAAAATCGGCCTTCAGCACAATATCGGCCTGGGCGGGTGTTGTGTGGTGGCGATGTATAAGAAGGACGCTTAAGGGTCCACAAGCGCGAACTGCTGTGTCAAACTTCGCCGGGCGCGGTGCGCACGTATACTCGATACGCTTACGCCCGCGCCCGGCTTGTTTTCCTTGCATTTCATCGCTTGTGATCCCTTAAGGCCGTTGTTTCGATAATGGCGGAAGAAATTTGTTCTTTATTTCCAGGCTGGCTTGAAAAGATCGGCCCCGGCAATGAGTTTGCCGGGGCCGATCTTTTTTAATTGCGGGATATTTTCAGGGCAGGCGCATATATCCGGGTACAGCCGGGTTTACCATCCACATGTATCTTGGGTCCATGTGGGACTGGAGCTTCAGGACCGCCGGGACCAGCCTTCTGGGACCCCAGGGATGGGTGGCCCACAGGAACCTGCGGGTGAAATAGCTCAGCTTCCACCACTTGTTCATGCGGGCGAATTCCTTTTGGGCCGCATCGCGGTCGTTCACCGCCATTGCCGCGATTTTGCCGGATACGAGAGCCCCGTGAACGCCCAGCACCATTGAGGGGTCCTGCATTCCGGCAAGGGTTCCGGTAAGAATGAGGTTGCCTGAAAAAAGCCGTGGATTGGAAAAGGACTCCGTGGGGGTGCCCACCATGTTTTCGATCATGCGCCATTCGGGAAATTCGAGGCCCTCATCAATTGCAAGTTGCTTCGGGAACCAATCAAGGGCCTCCACCGAAAGCGGCTTGCCCCGCTGAAAGAGAACCGCCGCGCCAACGCCGTTGGCCGAGGCGTAATAGGCGTAATCCTGGGTGTGTTCGTTAAAATAGGCAACGCAAAAGGGATTTTTACCGACAGGCGCTATCCCTCCGGCAAAATATCCGTATGCCTTGGTGTAGGGGATATCAAGGGCCTCGAAGGCCTGCCGGAACATGCCCGTGGCCACTATGGAGCCGGGCGGCAGACCCGCGAAATCCTTGCGCGAGCTGACCTTTGTATCGAAGGAAAAGGTTACTCCGCTGTCTTTGGCAAGGCTATAAAGGTGCATGTCTATGGAAGAGGCCCGTGAGCCGCGCTCCACCATCTTCATGTGGACGTTATCGGGGAACTTTAGCTCTATGACCTCTCCGAAGGCCCTCATGCGAAGAACAGGCAGGGGATTGCAAAAAGGCGCGGAACTGGAGCCCAGCGACATGGGAAAGCCAAGATACCGGCCCATGGCGTCAAGGTCTAAAGGAGTCATGTCCGCGAAGCAGAGCTCGCGCCCGATGACGGTGGAAGCGTGGAGAGACGCCCCGCCGATCCCGCCCTTTTGCTCAAGCACCGTCACCTCGCAGCCTTCGCGCGCAAGAATGATGGCCGCAGTCAGCCCCGAAAGCCCCGCCCCGACGATGGTTACCTTTTTCATGACTTCTCCGTGTGTAACTTTTGGGATATGAATCATCAAATCGTATGGCGTATTGAAGTCGTACCGTAAAGTCTTACCACCAAAATTCAGCAATAACTTCAAGCGGCGTCACTTCCATAAATGCGACCACGCCTTTATAAGCAGGTAGATGGCAAAGACAATAAATAAACCTCCGGAGATACGAACGCCAAGTTTTTCATAGTCACTCACGTCCATTCTCGATTTCATCCCAATGAATTTATAATACGCATTTATCGCATCAGGTATTACACGGGGAAAGAACGCCATTAAGACACCTGCCGATCCTGTCAACCCAATGACTGCAGTGACTGCTAATAAACCGAAAGCTGGATCGGTCATGCTATAGTTTCCTTTCATCAACGACTAAAAGCCGGAGCTATCTAACAAGCGACCCAAGAGGCGTCACTTCCACAGAATCGACCCCCACTTTATAAGTACGAAGATTGCAATGACAATAAATATACCGCCGGAGATACGAACGCCAAGTTTTTCATTGTCCCTCACGTCCACTCTCGTTTTCATGCCAATTAATTCAGAATACGCATTTAAAGCACGAGGTATTGCACGAGGAAAGAACGCCAATAAAACACCTGTAGTTCCAAAGAACCCACTGACTACTAAGACACCGAAAGCATCATTGGTCATGTTCTAATCTCCTTTCATCGACGATTAGCACCCATGCTGCTTTAATATATTCAAGTTATCGAAGTTCGTAACGGTCCTATCGGTTGCGACGCATCATTTAAACTCCATGTCAATCACCACTTCCCCGCCCGGCTCAACCGAGGTCACGGCGTGGGGGTAGCGCTTCTCGAAGACGGTGATCATTGGGATGTTGTCCCGGAGGACCGTTGCGGTGAAGCCCCTGTAGCCGTTTTCACGGGCGATTTTTTCAAGGCTTCCCAGAAGATAGGAGGCCATTCCAAGGCGCTGGTAGTTTTCGCGGGTGACAAAGGCCACCTCGGCCCAGTTCTTGCGGTCAGTGGCCGCGTATGAGCCCACGGCGACGATTTCCTTGTACCCGCCCTTGGGGCCCAGGCCAATGATGGTCATGTTCTTGCGGTAATCCACGCTGGCCCACTGCTTTTGAACCACGGCGTGGCTGAACAGGCGTTTCAAGTGGAAAAACCGGTAGTAGATGGACTCATCGTTGAGTGAATAAAGGAACTCGCGGTATGAAACCTCGTCCGAAGGCATCAGGGCCCGGAACTCCACGGTCTTTCCGTTTTTGAGGCAGGCCTGGGTCTTGTACTCCTCCAAAAAGAGAAGATCGTCCTCAGGCGGCGGCATCTGGTCGGCGAATATGTAGCGCCGGGCCTTGGCGGCCTCTATGAGCTCCCCCCGAAACTTGGGGTGGGCTATCTGGGCCAGTTCCAGAACCCTCTGGTAGATGCTCTGGCCGGCAAGCTCGGCTATGCCGTATTCGGTCACCACGAAATTTACGTCGCCGCGCGTGGTGGCGACTCCGGCGCCTTCGGAAAGGTGCGGCACGATACGGCTGACCCTGCCGTTCTTGGCGGTGGAGGGAAGGGCGATGATGGAAAACCCGCCCTTGGACATGGCCGAGCCCCGGAGAAAATCCACCTGGTCGCCTATGCCCGAATAGAACACGTAGCCCATGGAGTCGGTGCAGACCTGGCCCGTGAGGTCAACTTCGAGGGCCGACGAGATGGAGATGAGCCTGTCGTTCCGGGCGATCACCGAGGGGTCGTTGACGAACTCCGAGCTTCGGAAATAGTAGAGCGGGTTGTTGTCCACGTGGTCGTAGAGCTTTTTGGTGCCCATGCACAGGCTCGCCACTATGCGGCCCGGAAGGAAGGATTTTTTCTTGTTGGTGATGACTCCTTTTTCGATCAGGGGAAGAAAGCCGTCGGTAATCATCTGGGTGTGAATGCCAAGGTCCTTCTTGTGGTCCAGGTATTTTAAGATCGAAAAGGGAATCTGCCCGAAGCCTATCTGGAGGGTGGCCCCGTCCTCGACGAGTTCGGACACGTAAAGGGCGATCCTGCGGGCCACCTCCTCGTCCGTGACTGTGGGAAGCGAGTCCACCAAAGGCTCGTCCTTCACCACTATCATGTGAAAGTCGTCCACATGCATGAAGCTGTCGCCCCAGGTGCGCGGCATCTGGGGGTTCACCTGGGCTATGACGAAGCGGGCGTTTTCCGCGCCGCTTCTTGTAACGTCCACCGAAACCCCGAGGCTGCAGTAGCCGTAGCGGTCGGGGGGGCTCACCTGGATCAGGGCCACGTCAAGGCCGATGCGCTGGCTGGAAAAGAGCTTGGGAATCTGGGACAGGTAGGCGGGCACGTAGTCGATCTTGCCTTCAAACGCGGCCTTTCTCATGCTCTGGCTGACGAAAAAGGCCTTCAAGGAAAACCTTAAATGGAATTCGGGCTTGTCCACGTATTGCGACAGGGTGGAGGAAAGCATCTGATAGATCATTATGTCGGAGACAGCCGGGTTGCGCATGAGTTCGTGGATAAGGAATTGCGGCTCCCCGCACCCGGTGCCTATGAACAGACGGCTTCCCCGCTTGATCTTTCCGATGGCGTCTTCGGCTGTGGCGACCTTCTGCGGGCAGTTTTGTTTCAGCCAGGCTTCAAATTCCACGTACCGTTCCTTTTTTCAGGCCGATAATTCCATCATGCAGCAAAAAGGAAAAAATCATTCCTTGGCCACCTTGAAACTTTCCTCCATGCCGGCGTAGCGCTTGCGGAGCTTGGGCTTTTCGATCTTTCCCGTGGGGTTTCGCGGAACCTCGCCGAAAAAGTAGCGCCTGGGACGCTTGTACCGGGGAAGCCCCTCGCAGAAGGCGTCAAGCTCCTCCATCGTTATGGTTTGCCCCTCCTTCACCTTTATCACCGCTGCGGGAATCTCCCCCAGCCGAAGGCTCGGAAGGCCGATAACGGCGGCGTCGGCGATTTTGTCATGGGTGTGCAGGAAGTTTTCGATCTCGACCGGATAGATGTTTTCCCCGCCGGAGATGATCACGTCCTTTTTGCGGTCAACCAGCCAGATGAAGCCGTCCTCGTCGGTTTTGGCCATGTCGCCCGTTGCGAGCCAGCCGTCTTTGAGTACCGCTTCCGTGGCTTCTGCGTTCCTGTAATACCCGGTCATGACTCCCGGCCCGCGCACCCAGAGTTCGCCCGGCTCGCCCGGCTTCACGGGGCCGCCATCCATATCGGTGATCCTGGTTTCCCAGTCAAAGCCGGGGCGTCCTATGGCCCCCACCTTGTGGGGGTTTTCAACGCCCAGATGTACGCAGCCCGGCCCCGAACACTCGGTCAGGCCGTAGTTGGTGTCGTACTGCTGGTTCGGGAACTGCTTCAGCCATTCAAGCACCAGGCTCGGCGGCACGGGCTGGGCCCCTATGTGCATGAGCCGCCATTGGGAGAGCTTATACTTGGAAAGACGGACCTCGCCGGATTTTATGGCGAAAAGGATGTCCAGGGCCCAGGGGACCAGGAGCCAGACCACCGTGGCCTCCTCTTCGCTCACGGCCTCAAGTATCCATTCGGGCTTTACGCCCTTTAATATGACGGCCTTGGCGCCCACTATGAAGTTGCCGAACCAGTGCATCTTGGCCCCGGCGTGGTAAAGGGGGGGGATGCACAGGAAGTTGTCGCGCCTTGTTTGGTTGTGGTGGCGGTTTTCGAGATAACAGGCGAATTCCAGGTTCCGGTGGGTGAGAAGGGCGGCCTTGGGAGTTCCGGTGGTGCCGCTGGTAAAATAGATGGCGGCCCGGTCGGCAAGGACGATTTCGACTGAAGGGTCGTCCGGGGGCTCGCTATCGATAAAATCCGAAAGAAGCACGGCCCAGTCGGGGCAGAGGTCCCTTACGCCGGAAAAAATGTAGGTGCCCACGGTTTTATCGAGGTCTTTTTTGATGGAGGCGATTTTTCCCGTGAATTCCGGCCCGAAGATGAAGGCCCTGGCCTCGGCTACATTGGCGCAGTGGCGGATTTCATCGGCCCCGAAACGGAAATTGAGGGGGGCTGCCACCGCCCCTGTGCGAAGGATTCCGAAATAGACCGGAAGCCACTCCAGGCAGTTGGTCATAAGGCATATCACGCGGTCGCCCTTTTGGACGCCCCTTTTGATAAGGGCATTGGCGAGCCGGTTGCCGGTTTCGTGAAAAGCCTGCCAGGAAATCTCGCGCCTCAGCCGCTTTTCGGGGTCCCTTTCCACGAGGGCCGTGTCCGCGCCGTACATCCGCGCGTTACGGGCCAATATCTCTGTGATTATCACGAGCGCTCCTTGATGGCTTTTCCGGTGGTACTCCCAATAAACCGAAGATACACGCAAAATCTCTTTCCGGTCAAGTTTCCTCTAAAGATGCGATGCGGGCTTTTTTTTACAATTAAAAATAGGGGCCGAATTCCTTCTTTGATTTTCCTTTTTCATAAGTATGTGGTAATAGGAGATGTGGGCCGGAATCATACTTATACAGCTGTCGCCAAGCGCCCATTGTTCCCGTTTCAATCGTAAACCCTGATCCGTTCCAAGCCTCATTCCAAGCCGACTTAACGCGCAGCCAAAAAAATCCGCCTTTTGCCGACGGAATCCGCCATCTTGAATTTTTTTCGATTCAAACGAATGAAAAGGAGTGACGGGTATGAGCACCACGGGATACAGCAAGGACTTTGAAAGAGCTCTCGAAGTTGGAAGACCCCCCAACATCAAAAGGCTTTTCCCCAATTCCAAGGCCCTTATCGTGAGCGGCAAGGCCGCCGACCGGGCGGCAAGCGCCAAGGGCGGGTGCATGATCCTGGCCGCCAACGGACGCAACCACATCACCATAAGGGGCGTTCTGGCCGCAGCCCAGCGGGCCAACGCGGTGGTTATACTGGAGATCGCGCGCTCCGAGGGCACCTATTGTCCCACCACCTTCTTTAACATCGCCCGCCAGTGCGACCAGGTCATGAACGAGCTTCACATGACGGTTCCGGTGGTGATCCACGCCGACCACTACGGAATAAAGAAGCCGTCAGACCTTAAATTCGCCAAGCAGGAAATCCCCACCATTTTCGAGGCGGGCATCACCTCCATAGCCATCGACGCAAGCCATCTTCCCGACGACGAAAACCTTCTCTCGGTCCTGGACCTCTACCCGGTCATTCCCGACTGGAGCGGCCTTGAAACCGAGGTGGGCGAAATAAAGGGCGAAAGCGGGCTTTCCACCCCGGAGGAGGCGCTTTTTCTGATACGGGGCTTAAACGCCCACGGCATATCACCGGAATGGATAGCCCTCAATAACGGCACCACCCACGGGATCGAGGCCACCGGAGCGGGAATCAACGTGGAGCTTACGGCGAAAATCCACGAGGCCATAAGGCCCTACGCGGTCTCCGGCGCCCAGCACGGAACCAGCGGCAACTCCACTGAAAAATTGAAGGCCATAGCCGCCAGGACCCGCACCACCAAGGCCAACGTGGCCACGGCCTTTCAGATGATAGCCTGGGGCCTTGATGTCAACGATTACGGAAACGCCCAGTTCGGGCCGGACGGCCAGTTCGTGAAGAAGAAGGGCCAGGGCGTGATGGATGAACTCTGGGAGGAGATGACCGCCTACGCCGCGTCCAAGGGCTTAAAGGGCGGAGACTACAAAAAGTTGAATCTTCCCTTTGAATCCGCCATAATGGCCCAGCCCACCGCGATTCGGGAGCGCATGGCCAAGGCTGTGGAGGATTTCGCCTACGGACTCATCAAAAACGTCTTCAACAGCGCCGACACCGCCCCCTTTGCCATTGAAGCCCTTCTTTCGGCGGGCTCCCACGACCTCGGCCCCAAGGCGGGAGTGATCGAGAACCCGGCGGAATGGACGCCGGAAAAAATCCGGGAAAGGGCGAAAACCCTGGCCCAGGAGGCGGAGACGGCGGGAAATTTCGATGACTGAGCGCCTGCCCCAACCCATTTGAAAAACTTCCCCCTGTTTCCATACCACATGAAAAACAGCGGGGAATCATCAATAACTTCAAGTGTTACATGAGCTTTTATGCCCCCACGGGAAAAGCATTTCTGCCATTTTTGCGGTCACCCCCTGGTTCTTAAGCAGGCCGAGGGCCGGGAACGCCTCTGGTGCGAGGCCTGCCAGGCCCCCCTCTATGAAAACCCGGTTCCCGCCACCGCCGTTGTGGTGGTTGACGCGCTGGACCGCATCTGCTTCGTGCGGCGGGGGGCCGAGCCTCACATCGGCGGCTGGTGCCTTCCGGGCGGGTTCATGGAGATAGGCGAAAGCGCCGAGGAGTGCGCCCTCCGGGAACTTTACGAGGAAACCTCCCTTAAGGGGCGCATCGGGGACCTTCTGGGAGTCACGGTAAGCCGCACCTTCGCCAACAACTGCGTTCTTCTGGTGGGCTATCTCGTTAGGGACTACTCGGGCTCCCCCCTTGCGGGCGATGATGCGAGCGACATAGGTTTTTTCGCAGAAGAGGATTTTCCGGAAATAGTGTTCGAGAGCCACAAGCGTTTTGTCCGCATCTACCAGGCAGGTTACAGAGAGATATAGCCCATGCCGGTTTTTGAATACAGCGCCCTTGACGGAAAGGGGAAAAAACGCACGGGCATCGTGGATGCAGACAGCCCCTTCACCGCCCGCCAGAAGCTCAGGGACGACGGCCTTTTCCCCACCGGGATCAAGGAAACCGCAAAGACTGCGGAAGACGGGCAATCCTCGAAATCCATCCGGATACCCGGCCTTTTCGGCGGGGTGAAAACCCGGTCGGTGTCCATCATGACGCGCCAGCTCGCCACCCTTGCCGGGGCCGGAATGCCCCTTGTGACGGCCCTGGAAATCCTGGTTCCCCAAACCGACAACCCTCGCCTCAAAAAGGTGATGGCCCAGGTTAAGGACTGCATAGTGGAGGGCCAGAGCCTTGCCCAGGCCCTTGCCCGGCATCCCAAGATATTCCCCTCCATTTACATCAACATGGTGCGGGCCGGGGAGGCCTCCGGCGCTCTGGAAATCGTACTTTCCCGCCTTGCCGACCTCTTCGAGCGCCAGGAGGCTTCAAAGCTCCGGGTCCAGAAGGCCATGGTCTACCCGGTTGTGATGATGTTCCTGGGAACCGCCGTCATGATGGTGCTCATGGTTTATATCGTGCCATCCATCACCGCCATCTTCCAGGAGGTGGACAGGGCGTTGCCCACGCCCACGCGTATTCTTCTGGGGGTAAGCTCAGCCATCCGCTCCTTCTGGTGGGTCATGGCCGCAGCAATCGCCGCTGCGGCCTTCATGCTGAACCGCGCCCGCCGCACGGAAAAGGGGCGGCTCTACGTGGACGAGACCATCCTCAAAATCCCCATCCTGGGCGGGCTGGTTTTGAAACTCGCGGTAGCCCGGTTTTCCCGCACCTTAGGCTCGCTCCTCGCCAACGGGGTTCCCATGCTGGCGGCCCTTGAAATCGTAAAGGCCGTGGTGGACAATCAGGTTCTGCGGAACATGGTGGCCCAGGCCTCGGAAAAGGTGGGGGAGGGCAGGGGCCTTGGGGAATCCCTGGCTGCCGGCGGGTTGTTCCCGGTTGTGGCGGTGCAGATGATGGGGGTTGGCGAGCACAGCGGGGCGCTCGAAGCCATGCTGGAAAAGGTGGCCGACCTCTACCAGGGCGAGGCCGAGGCCGCCATAGACTCCATGACCACCCTTCTGGAGCCTGTAATGATTCTTTGCATGGCGGTGGTTGTGGGTTTTGTGGTAATATCCATACTGTTGCCCATTTTTGAAATGAGCCAGCTTGCGGGCTGAAAAAAAGTGAGCCAAAAAATCATCGCCGTTGCTTCGGAGGCAAAAAAAATGAAAAAAATCCGCAAAGGGACCGCAAATGAGGCGGGTTTCACCCTTCTTGAACTCATGGTTGTCATAGTCATTCTGGGAATCCTTGCGGTTGCGGTGGTTCCCAAGTTCATGGACGCCCCTGACAAGGCCAAGGTTTCCAGGGCCAAAATGGACATGGAGGCCCTGGACACGGCCATCAACCGTTACAGGCTGGACGTGGGGCATTATCCCGGAACCGACCAGGGGCTTACGGCCCTTGTCACCCCGCCCACCAGCGCCGAAGACGCGGCGCGCTGGGCCAAGGGCGGCTACATCAAGGGCGGGAAGACGCCCCAGGACCCCTGGAAGCACGATTACATTTACACCTGCCCCGGAACGCACGGGGATTTCGATTTGACGTCCCTGGGCGCTGACGGCCAGGCGGGCGGCGAAGATTATAACGCCGACATCAACAGCTGGGAAATAGAGTGAGGTCCGTTTCCGCCATGCCCGGAACCTTGGGGAGGCCTGACGGTTTCACCCTCATGGAACTGGTGGTGGTGATCGTTCTCATTTCCGTCATGTTTGCGGTGGTCATACCAAGGCTTGACCTTGGGGGCAGGGTGGGCGGCCTGGAAAAGACCGTGCGGCTAGTAACGGCCCAGTTGGAGGCCCGGAAGCGGGAGGCCGTCGCGCAGCAAAAGGCCCGTTTCCTGGTATTGGACCTGGACGCCCAGAAAATCGGCCAGGAAGCCCAGGAAGGCGAGGCCGGGACCGGGGAAAAAAAAGCCGATCTCACTCCTTTTCCGGAGGGGGTGACCATAACCCAGGTGGAGACCCCGGGCAAGGGGACGGTCCGGCAGGGCCAGGTTTTGATCCGCGTGAGCAAGGAAGGCTACGTGGAGCAGGCGGCGGTGCAGGTTTCTGACAAATCCAGAAAGCTCACCCTTTTTTTCGAGCCCTTTCTGGGCGGCATAAGGCAGGTGGAGGGCTTCGCAGAACTGGACAGCCAGAACACGTAAGCTCTTGAAAAAAAGCTAATTCGGGCCGTTGAGACAGGTCTTCGGTCATAATTCCCATAACCTTTTGCGGCCTGATTCCATAATCGCCCAACAGGTCATATCAGGCGCCTTATAATCAATTCACGGAAAAAAGCCCGACATGGAAAATCCCGCTCCGTCACAGGCCATGCGCCAGTTGCCCAACCTTCTCACGCTGGGCCGCATAGCCGCCACGCCCGGTATCGTGGTGCTGCTTTTCTGGCCCGACAACCAGCTGCTCTGTTTTATCGCGGCCCTGGTTTTCAGCGCGGCGGCCATTACGGATTACCTGGACGGCTACTATGCGCGGCGCTACGCCATCGTGTCCACCCTTGGGAAATTCATGGACCCTTTGGCGGACAAGCTCCTGGTGATCGCAACGCTCATAATGCTAACCTCCGTCCAGAGGGTGGAGGGCTGGATCGTATGCGTCATCGTGGGCCGTGAGCTGGCCATCACCGGGCTTCGGGGCATAGCCGCCGAAAAGGGCGTGGTGATCGCCGCCGAAAAGCTCGGCAAGTGGAAGACCGGGTTCCAGATCGGCGCTCTCATCCCCCTTCTGATCCACTTCACCTACCTGGGGATTTCCTTCCACCTTCTGGGCATAATAACCCTGTGGGTCGCCCTCTTTCTCACCATCCTTTCGGGGATGGACTACTTCAGAAACTTTTCCCGCCTGATGCGCTGAGTGCGGCACCGTAGGTTGGGTGGTTCCGGGCCGAAGGCACGGGTTCACCCAACAATTTGAGCCTGAACAAGAAAATGCCGGGTGAACCCGCACTTTGTGCGGAACCGTCCAACCTGCCGAAACCGCCGACAATCGAGGACGGCAACTGCAATATAGCCGCCCCTGCGTTGAGCCGGACCCGGGCTTGCTGAAAAAATAGCATTATATCAGTAAGTTACAGATACCGTTACAGCAAAGCCCTAAGGGGTGAATGTTTTTTCAAGGGGACCGTAACTTTTTCTTGACATGAAAGGGGCCTGGATATAGAAAGGGCTCGCTTGAGCGGGAATAACTCAGCGGTAGAGTGCAACCTTGCCAAGGTTGAAGTCGCGGGTTCAAATCCCGTTTCCCGCTCCAGTTTTTTTTTGGCGGCATAGCCAAGTGGTAAGGCAGCGGTCTGCAAAACCGTTATACTCCGGTTCAAATCCGGATGCCGCCTCCACATCACAGAATCAAAAGGGTGGCCGGAAATTCCGGTCACCCTTTTTTATCGCCGTAAATCAGCTTTTGGGTCTTACTGCTTCGAGAGCCTCTCTTTAAGCTCCTTGTATGCCGGGCTGTCGGGATTGAAAAACACGGCTCTGCCAGCGTCTTCCAAAGCCTCCTTCTTAAGCCCCTCGGCCTCGTAGGAAATGGCCCGGTGGTAGAAGGTTTCCGGGATCCAATCGTTGGTTTTCAGAAAGGTCTCCATCATGGAGCCGCTCAGGTTGCGGGCCAGAGACAGGATGGAAAGGGACATGGTGTAGTCCCCCAGGGCCTTGTCGTGGCGGCCCATGCCCGCCCATACCGTTCCCCGGCGGTAAAAGGCCCGCAGGAAATCCCGGTTCATGGCGATGGCCCGGTCAAAGTCGGCGAGAGCCTTTTTCAGGTCGCCCGACTTGGCCAGAACGTCTCCCCGGTGGAAATAGAATCTGTCCTGCTTGGAATTAAGCCCGATGGCCTTGTCCAGGTCGCTTAAGGCCGCCTTGAAATCCCCCTTGCGATCAAACACAAGGCCCCTGTAAAAATAGCCCCTCGCGTCATCGGGAAGGTGTTTGACGCACAGGGAGAAATCCTCCAGGGCCTTGTCGATTTCATCCTCTTCAAGGAGAAGCCTTCCCCGGTAAAGGTAGGCCTTGCCGTATGAGGGCCTTATGGCTATGGCCCGGCTGAAATCCTCTTTCGCCTTGTCGTTTCGCCCCAAATCCCCCCACAAAAGGCCCCTGTTGAACAAGATTTCCGGGTCCTTGCCCCCGTTCATCCATACCGCCCGTGTGAAGTCGGCCATGGCCTTGTCCTGGAAGCCCCTGGCGGCCCATATCATGCCACGGTTGGCCAGGGCGGAGTAATCCCTGGGATTGATGTTCACCGCCGTGTCGAAATCCGAAAGGGCTTTTCCCTCATCCTTTTTCTTCGCCCAGGCAAGCCCGCGCTCCCGGAAAGCAACGCCGTTTTCCGGGTTTTTGATAATTTCCGCCGTATAGAATTTTATGGCGTCGTCGGGGTCTTTAAAGGGCGGTCCGTCGGTTTCCGCAGCCAGGGAGGCCGCCATGAAAAAAACGGCGAAAAAAACGAGAACGCCGAGTCTATCCGGCCAAAATTTCAGTCGACTGTATTCATTGCAAGGCATAGTAGAAACTCCTTGTTTCCTTCCGGTCCCAAAAGAGGGGACTCCACGGGTCCAAGGCAATTGAAGCCATAATTTTGCGCAAACTTAATTATACTGTCAAGAACCCCGGCATGTAAAACAGGATCGCGCACCACGCCTTTTTTTCCCACAAGGCCCTTTCCCACCTCGAACTGGGGCTTGACCAGGGGGATTATTCTTCCGCCCCCGGAAAGCAGCTCCTTGGCCTTGGGCAGGACCAGGGTGAGGGAGATGAAGGAAACGTCGATGACGATGATATCCGCCGGCCCAGGCATCATGTCGATGGTCAGGTTACGGATGTTGGTTCGTTCGAGGAGGGTGACCCGTGGGTCCTGCCTGAGTTTCCAGGCAAACTGGCCGTAGCCCACGTCAACGGCAAGCACGGCCCTTGCCCCGCGCGAGAGCAGGCAGTCGGTGAAGCCGCCGGTGGACGCGCCGATGTCCAGGCAGAAAAGGCCCGTGGGGTCCACCGAAAAGGCGTCGAGGGCCGCCTCCAGCTTGAGGCCCCCCCTGCTTACATAGGGCATGTCGCAGCCTTTTACCGTTATGGCGGCGTCTTCAGCCACCATGTCCCCGGCCTTGCGGCCCGGGGAGCCGTCCACCAGAACCAGGCCCGCCATTATGAAGGACTGGGCCCGCTGCCTGGAAGGCGCAAGCCCCCTTTCCACAAGGAGGCAGTCCAGGCGCTTTTTGGCCATCAGACCACCTGCCTTACGGCGTGGGCTATGCCTGCGGCGTCAAGTCCGTAGCGCCGCCTTAGAACCGGCTGCGGCCCGTGCTCAACGAACTGGTCCATTATCCCGATCCGGCTGACCCTTACCCCGCCAAGGCCGTTGTCCGCAAGGCATTCCAGCACTGCTCCGCCGAAGCCTCCGCAGAGGGCGTTTTCCTCCACCGTGACAAGCCTCGGAATTTCCCGGCAAAGTTCGAGGATGAGGGCCTCGTCCAGGGGCTTTATGAAACGTGCGTCAACCACCGTTGTTTCGATGCCCCCAAGGGCCAGCTCGGTGGCCGCGCTCATGGCCTCGCAGACCATGCGGCCCACGGCCAGTATGACGCAGTGGCCGCCCCGGCGAAGGATTTCCGCCTGGCCGATGGGGATGGGTTCGGGGTTGTCCGGAAGCGGCGTCCCCACGCCGACGCCCCTGGGATAGCGTATTGCCGACGGGCCGTTGAGCGCTAGGCCCGTGGCCAGCATTCGGGCAAGCTCCGCCTCGTCCCTGGGGGCCATGAGGACAAGGTTGGGTATGGAGCGCAGAAAACTCAGGTCAAAGGCCCCGTGATGGGTGGGGCCGTCCTCGCCCACAAGGCCCGCCCGGTCCAGGGCGAATAGCACCGGGAGGCGCTCGATGCAGACGTCGTGCAGAACCTGGTCAAAGGCCCTTTGAATAAAGGTGGAATAGATTGCCACAACCGGGCGGTATCCTTCGGCGGCCAGCCCTGCAGCGAAGGTCACGCCGTGCTGCTCGGCTATCCCCACGTCGAAAAAGCGGAGCGGATATGCCCTGGCGAATGGGGCGAGCCCGGTTCCTTCGGGCATGGCCGCAGTGACGGCAACGATTTTTTCATTCTTCTCCGCAAGGCGCAGGAGAGTGTCCCCAAAGGCCTGGGTGTAGGTGAGCCGGGTCTTGTCGGAGCTTGCGCAAGCGCCGGTGGAAATCTCGAAGGAGCCCACGCCGTGAAAATAGGTGGGGTTGGCCTCCGCAGGGGGGTAGCCCTTGCCCTTTTTGGTGATGACGTGGACCAGGGCGGGGGCGTTCACGGTTTTCGCGGTTTCCAGGGCCTCAATGAGATGATCCAGCCTGTGGCCCGGAATGGGTCCCAGATACTGGAAGTCAAAGGCCTCGAAAAGCATTCCTGGGGTGAGAAAGGTTTTCAGGGATTCCTCAACCCGCTTCATCAGGCCGTAGCGCATGGAGCCTGGTTTGAGGAAACGCTTGAACTCGTTCCTAAGCCCAAGGAACCTGCGCGACGAGGACAGCTTCCGGCTCACGAAGGAGGAAAGCGCGCCCACGTTGGGGGCTATGGACATCTCGTTGTCGTTCAAAACGACGATGAGGTCCTTGTGCAGGCCGCCCGCCTGGTTCAGGGCCTCGTAGGCCATTCCGGCGGTCATGGACCCGTCGCCGATTATGGCCACCACCTTGGCCGGGTCGTGTGAAAGCGACTTGGCGCAGGCCATGCCCAGGGCCGCTGAAATGGATGTGCTGGAATGGCCCACGGTGAAGGCGTCGTAGGGGCTTTCGCTCATGCGCACGAAGCCCGAAAGCCCGCCGTCCTGGCGAAGGGTGTCAAAGCGGTCGTACCTGCCGGTCAGAATCTTGTGGGCATAGGCCTGGTGGCCCACGTCCCATACGATCTTGTCTTTCGGGGCGTCGAAAACCCTGTGAATGGCAACGGCAAGCTCCACCACCCCAAGGCTGGGGGCCAGATGGCCGCCGGTCTTGGAAACGGTTTCGATTATGGTCCAGCGCACCTCGTCGGCAAGGTCGGCAAGGGCGCTTTCGGAGAGCTTCTTGAGGTCTTGGGGGCCTTCAATCTTATCCAGGTATTTAATCGCGTTCAAGCGTTTAAGGCCTTATTCTAATGGGTGCGTTCAATGACATATCTGGCGATTGCTGCAAGCGGAGCGCTTTTTTCATCAAAGCCGGAAAGGGCCTCCAACGCATCGGCGACGAGGCTGTTTCCGAAATCCCTTGCCCCGTCAAGGCCCAGAAGGGCAGGGTAGGTGCTCTTGCTGCGGGCGGCGTCGGTTCCTTTAGCCTTGCCCATTATGGCAGGGTCGCCCACCACGTTCAAGATATCGTCAGCCACCTGAAAGGCCAGGCCGATCAAACGCGAAAATTTTTCCAGGGCCACGATCTGTTCCGGTCTGGCCTTGGCCATACACGCACCGGCAAAAACCGAGGCCGATATCAGAGCGCCGGTTTTCAGGCCGTGCATGGTTTCAAGTTCGGCCAGATCAAGCCGGCATTTTTCACCAAGGATGTCGTGCATCTGGCCTTCTATCATGCCGCTCAAACCCACGCCTTTTGCTATGGAGTGAATCACCCGAAAACGCCGGGCAAGCTCATCCGCATCACCATCGGCTTTTTCCGTCAGCATTTCAAAGGCCAGGTTCAAGAGGGCGTCCCCGGCCAGGATGGCGGTGGCCTCGTCAAAGGCCTTGTGGCAGGTTGGCTTTCCGCGACGGAGGTCGTCGTTGTCCAGGCCCGGAAGGTCGTCGTGAATCAGGGAAAAGGTGTGGATGAGCTCCAGGGCGCAGGCCGCGTCCATTACATCCTTGGCGCGCCCTCCCACGGCCTCGGCTGAGGCGATGCACAAAATGGGACGTATCCGCTTTCCGCCCGCACGCACGCTGTAGCACATGGCGGCGGCCACCCGGCTGTCTTGTGGAAGCCCGCCCAAAATTTTTTCAAGCGCTTTTTCAACCAGGGCGCTCTTTTCGGCAAGATAGGATTTGATATTCATTGCAGGAATTTTCCTATTCGTCAGAGCCGGGCTCGAAAGCCTCTTCCCGCGAGCCGTTATCGCCCGACATCAATATGGTCACTTTTTTCTGCACTTCATCAAGCTTTTCGGCGCACAGGCGCGAGAGGCGCATTCCGTCCTCGAATTTTTTCAGGGATGCGTCAAGGGAAAGCTCGCCGGTTTCCATTTCCCTTACGATTTTTTCAAGCTCGGCCATGGCCGTTTCAAAGGAGGGCTTTTTCATGGTGATTCCGTTTCCTTTCCGGGCTTGGGGCCTGCGGTTTTTTCCACCCGGCAGATCAGAGAGCCGGACCCAAGGGTTATTTCGACGGGTTGACCTTCATGAACCATGTCGCTTCGCCGAATGACGGCCTTTCTGGGAACGCTTAGGGTTATGGAGTAGCCTCGTTCCAGCACCGCTCTTGGGGAGAGGGCTTTAAGGCGTCCGGTTGCGCCGTTCAAAGAGGCTTCCCGGCCAGTGATGGCCCCGGCCAGCGAATGGCGCAGCTTGAGATCAAAAAGTTCAAGTGTTGATTTAAGTTTTTGTGCGCGTGATTGGGGGCCGGAATCCATGAGCCGGTCTTTGAGCCCAAGGGAAAGGCGGGCGCGGTTTTCGATGTTTCGCAGAATCGAGGATTCCAGCTTATACATCAGGCTTTCGAGCCGGGCCTTGGACCGGGCCGCCATTTCATTGGGCGGGATCAGGCGGCGGGTGTTGTGTTCGAGGACCAGGGATTTTCTCTCCAGAAGCCTTTTCATGAGGTTTGTCAGGCGCATGGCGTTTTCGTCGATCCGCTGGACCCAGGCCTCCTTTTCCGGCCACACCATCTGGGCGGCGGCGGTTGGGGTGGGGGCCCTTTGGTCGGCCACGAAGTCGCAGATGGTGGTGTCGGTCTCATGGCCCACGGCGGAGACCACCGGAATTGCGGAGCTATGAACGGCCCTGGCCACGGCCTCGGTGTTGAAGGGGGCCAGATCCTCCAGGCTTCCGCCGCCACGGGCCAGTATTATGACGTCAGCCTCGGCCCTCCTGTTCACCGTTTCGAGGGCGGCCACGATTTCAGCCGCGCTGGTCTCGCCCTGGACCTTTACCGGGACCACCTGGATTCTTGCGTTTTCGTATCTTTTCCCGGCTACCCGGAGGATGTCGTGGATGACCGCGCCGGTGGGCGAGGTGATGACACTTACGAAACCGGGCAGAAAGGGCAGGGGCCTTTTGCGTTTCTGGTCGAAGAGGCCTTCCTTTTCCAGCTTTTCCTTCATCTGCATGAAGGCCACCGCCAAAGCGCCGATACCGGCGGGCTCCAGGTGCTCGATGATGAGCTGGTACGCGCCCTGGGGCTCGTAGACCGAAACCCGGCCAAGGGCGATGGCGGCCATGCCGTCGGCGGGGGAAAATTTCAGGTGCCGGTTGATGCCTTTCCACATCACGCACTTTACCTGCGCGCCAAGGTCTTTGAGGGAAAAATAAAAGTGGCCGGAGGACGGGGCCGAAAAGTTGGAGATTTCGCCCGTGACCCAGACATAGGGGTAGGCATCCTCCAGGGTCTTTTTGACGAGCCCGGAAAACTCGGAAATCGTGAGAATCCGCCTTTGAACCGGCCTGTATGGGGTGTCCATGAATAAGCCCTGGGAAAAAGTCCATTCGACGCCGGATATTCAATAAATTCCATACTGCACGTACCACAGAAGGCGATTACCCGCAAGGAACTAACGAGATAGGGGCGATGGTGAAAGTCGACGGTCGGCAGCGGGCGGTCTCCGGTAGGTTGGGTGGTTCCGGGCCGAAGGTCCGGGATCACCCAACCTACATTCAGATAGTCCATCTTCCCAGCAAGCCTTTTCCTTGCTTTTCAGTTTTTAATCTAAGCCCGGCCCGAAAGCCTCCTGTGGGGGAGGCGGGGCGAACCCCGAAGCCTCCCATATATTATGTTAATTTTTGGAATCATCTTCACGATTCCAAAAGTTAACATAATATATATTATCGGACGTTATTGATATGCCGGAAACCTCAACTGCGCAGTTCTCCAGAAAACCGGCCCCGTGACGGGCTCGGCGCGAACGGGATCGCCGTCTTTGCCTGTCACCCCCACGAATCGGACAAAGATGATGCTGGTAATCTTAAGAATCCAAAGCCCAGGAAATATTCGGCGGGAAAATCTGCGTAAAGTCAATGGCTGTTGCGGGAATGACCGGATTCATTGCTGGACGGGCTTTTGGCGTGCTGCGAGATTATGTCCCTTATGTGAGGCATCACGTAGACGTCGTCCAGATTCATTTTGGCCAGGCTTTCGGCCATAATGGCGATTTTCTCGCTTTCGGCGAGCTTGCGTTCGAGGATTATGCGGGTTTTGCCGCGCACCACGCACAGGCCGCTTCTCACGTGCACCGGGCTTTTGAGCAAAACCCGCTCCACCACGCCGATGCCGAGCTTTTCAGCGAGGTTTTTCAGCTCCGTCAGTATGGCGGTCTTGTTCATGAAGCTCTTTTTGCGTAAATCGGGGCGTCCGTCAAGTGCCGGTCCCTTTTCGGGACGCCCCTTTAAGGAAAAATCGGAATCATATGCCCTCGTGAGGCATTATGAGGACCTTTATGGAGTCCTCCCCCGCTGCGCCTGAAACCAGCGAAAAGCCCCGGCCCGTCCCGCTCAGGGGCAGCCTGTGGGTTATGAGGCTTTTGACCGGCACCCTGTTGTGGCGTATGAGGGAAAGCGCCGCAGCGCAGTCCGCCGGGCCTGCGCCGTAGGACTGGGTCCAGGTGACACCGTCCTGCCAGAGGGTGTTTATGGGTATGGGAAACTCCACGCCAGGATCTGTGGGGGCGAAAACCAGGACCGTGCCACCCCTGTCCACACTCTGCAATGCCTGCCTGTATACCGATAGTGCCCCCGCGCAGACAAGGACCAGCCTTGCGCCCCGCCCGTCGTTGACCTTTCTCACCCAGGCCGGAACGTCCTGTCCGGCGTGGATCACCTTGTCGGCCCCGACGGCTTTGGCCGCTTCAAGCCGGTATTCGTTAACGTCCGTGGCCATTATGCGCCCTGCCCCAAGGGCCTTTGCCAGGGCCACGTGCAAAAGGCCCGATATTCCGGCTCCCAGGACCAGGACGCTCCAGCCGGGCTGAAGGCGCGCCATACGCTGTTGCGCCCGCCACACGCAGCCAAGGGGCTCGATGAAGGAGCCGTCCTCGAAGCTCACCTCGTCCGGCAGTTTGAGCGTCCCCCGGTCAACGTTTATTTCAGGAACCCGCACGTACTGTGAGAAGCCGCCCGGATCGAAGGTTGTGGTGCGCAAAGTGTCGCACACGGTGTGAAGGCCCTCGGCGCAGTAAGCGCAGGTGTTGCAAGGCACATGGTGGGTCACGAAGACCCTGTCGCCGGGCTTGAACCTTTTCACCTCCGAGCCGGTTTTGACCACGACGCCGGTTATTTCATGTCCCAGTACTATGGGGGCCTTTTTGATGCGGTACCATTCCATGACGTCGCTGCCACAGATGCCGCTGGCCAGAATTTTCACCAGGATTTCCCGGCTTCCTATGGCGGGTACCGGCCTTGTTTCCAGGCGCACGTCCCGGTTATTGTAGTAGACGGCGACGTTCATGACATCGGGAACGGTGTTGTGGTCCTCGGCGGCCATAAGTTGTCTTCCTTTCTGTAATCATTGAATCTTAAACTAATATTTAAACTGATGACTGAACTTTTGACGCCCGATGGGTATGATTAAAACACCGGCAACAGGCTATTGTCGGCTTATAAGGCATTCGCAAATGTTTTACGACCGTAAAACCAGCATGTCAAGGCCGGTACGTTTTGTTTTACAATATGCTTGCGCACGGGCTTTGCCCGCTGATAAACTATGAAAATTAAAGGTTTTCGATTCCAAAGGCATTGCAAGGCTTTTCAAAAAAGCGTCAATCCTTGCCCTCACTCCAAAAAATTGATGAAGAAAGCCCTCCATCGATGGAACCCCTCGCAAACACGACATCTTCAAAAGCCGATTACGAAAAGCTGCTGACCATATCGGTTTTTTTTATCATTTTCGCATCGGCCTTTCATCTGTTCTCACTGGTCACAGCCGACCCCGATCTGTGGGGGCACTTAAAGTTCGGCATGGACCACGTCAAACAGGGGGCGCTCGAATGGACCGACCCCTATTCCTTCACCGCCTACGGCTACACCTGGATCAACCACGAATGGCTTTGCGAGGTAATCTTTTACCTCGTCTACACGGCCTTTTCCGACGCCGGGCTCTTGTACGGGAAACTGCTGATGGGCTTTGCCGCCCTGGGATTTCTGATTCTTGCCTGTTTCAGGCGCACGGTAAATCCCCTGGTGCTGGCCGTAACGGGGGTGCTGGCGGTAATCGGCATGTCCCCCGGATTTATGATAAGGCCCCAGCTTTTTTCCTTCCTGTTTTTCGGCGTATTCCTGTACGTGCTGCAGCTTTACTTCACCGGCCGACGGAACCTCCTGTTCCTGCTTCCGATACTTACGGCCCTTTGGGTCAACCTGCACGGCGGCTTTTTGATGGGCTGGGCACTGATGCTTGTGGTGACGGGCTGGGAGACCTTTTCCCACGTAATATTGAGAAGGAAAAGGGATGGCCTTTGGAAAATCTGGGCCGCCTTCATCGCCCTAAACCTTGCGACCCTCATCAACCCTTACGGATACCGGCTCCACGTTTTCCTCTGGGAGACCCTCACCTTCACGCCCGACATAACCGAGTGGAACCGGCTCCACCTTTTCGATCTTTCCTATCCTTACGTAAAGGCGCTAATGGCCCTTTACCTTCTGTGCGCAATCTTCGACCGGAAACACGTGCGAGGCTGGGAATTCTGGGCTGTCGCCATGACCCTTTTCGCAACCCTAAAACACGAGCGCCACAGCGTCTTTTTCGCCATGGCTGCAATGCCCTTTATCGTGAATCACGCATCAAACAAGGTCCGGGATTTGAAAAGCAGATATCCGGGGGTGTCCATCTCGCCGCCCTCGAAATTGGCCATCACCGTTTTCATATGCCTTTCGGCGGCCATGCTCACGGCCCGTGGAGCAAGCATTTACGCAGCCTCCGGCAGCCGGATATTCGTGGACTTCGACAAGTACCCGGCCCATGCGGTTGCCTTCATGAAAAAGAACAGGATACATGGGAACATGCTGGTGCCTTTCGACTGGGGCGAATACGTTTTATGGCACCTTTACCCGGAATCGAAGGTTTCCATAGACGGCAGGTTCACCACATCCTACCCGGATTCGGTGATCGACCCGCATTTTCTGGCCATTGACGACGAGGCGGGATGGAAAAGGCTGGTGGAAAAATTCCCGTCGGACGTTATAATCGCCCGCCAGATTCCATATTTTCAAAAACTTGCGGCCCAAAAGGACATGGCCTGGCTTTGCGTTTATTATGACAGGCTTTCCATGGTCTTCATAAAAAACAGCCCCAAAAACCATGAAATGCTGGCAAGGGTCGTTACCGGGAGTTTCGATTATTCCGCATCTCCCATCGAGCCGTTTTTTCCGTAAAAGGACCGCTGGCAGTTTTTGGGGAGAAAAGCCGCGAGGTGAAGGGAATAAGCAGAAAGGCTGAATTTTGAAAGGGCGGCCCGGTTTTGATAAACCCGCCCTTCCCTTTTTTAAGGCCAAAGCGGCAGGCCCCCTGCCCTGCCCTTATCTGAAAAGATTATACTTGATGATGCACCACAGGGCCTTGAACCCGTCCTTTGCGCCGATTTTTTTTCCTTCCGCGTAGGTCCGGCCCGAATACGATATGCCCACCTCGTAAATCCTGCATTTGAGCTTCGCAACCTTGGCGGTTATTTCCGGCTCGAAACCGAAGCGGTTTTCCTCAATTTTGATTTTGTCCAGTATTTCGCGTCTGAAAACCTTGTAACAGACCTCCATGTCGGTAAGATTCAAGTTCGTGAACATGTTGGACAAAAGGGTCAGGAAGCGGTTGCCCACCGAATGCCAGAAATAGAGCACCCTGTGCACGTCGCCGCCAACGAAGCGGGAGCCGTAAACGACGTCGGCCTTGCCCTGAAGTATGGGGGCCAGAAGCCTTGGGTACTCGGCAGGGTCGTATTCGAGATCGGCGTCCTGAACAAGGACTATGTCGCCCGTTACCGAGGCGAACCCGGTTCTGAGGGCCGCGCCCTTGCCCATGTTTTTTTCGTGGGAGAAAAGCCTTATGGCCCCGGATTTTTCGATTCCTTTAAGCACGTCCAGGGTACGGTCTGTGGAGCAGTCGTTAACCGCCACTATTTCCCTTTCAATTCCGGGAAGGTTTACCGCCAAAACCCCATCGAGCACCTGGCTTATGGTTTTTTCCTCATTATATACCGGAATCACTATGGAAAGTTTCAATGGACCTCCTTTTTGCCGCCTTCGGAATTCCGGGCCTGCCTGTCTTCCAGTATCCGCTTTATTATAGGCCATAAATCGTCATCAAGAGGAACATAAAGCATGAATACCGGATCGGCCTTGCAAAAGGCGATGAATTCATCAACCTGCCCGGGAGGAATCATGCCGAAAAGCCTGTCGACGACTCCTCCCGAATCCCTGCGCCCAAGCCTCGCGTTCAGATAGGCCAGAGAGACCAGTCCGCGAATATCCATGGAATAATCCTTGAGAAAGATATCCCAATGGGCGGCGCTTTTTTCGAGGTCCCCCATCCTTGCGAAAGCAGCCCCTATAACCGCGTGAAAAGACGTTGCCCCGGCCTTGGCGGCAAGGGCCTTTTTCGCAGTTTCCACCGCCTTTTCATACTCCTTTTTCTGAACGAAGATCAGGGCGAGTGTTTCCGACAGCGCCGGATTTTTGGGAAAATACGAAAGGCTTCCGGTGGCGGTTTCAAGGGCGTTTTCGGTATCGCCAGCCGCAAGCTGCGCCAGAGAAAGGGAGTTTAAGCCCGGAATGTAATCGGGAATCGTTTTAAGGGCCTGCCTGAACAGGGAAATCGCCGTCTTCGGGTCCTTATTCAAATGAAGATGGCATACGCCGGTATTGTAAAGGGCCATGGCCGCCTGGGATTTACTGTTGAACCTGTTTAATTCAACTGCAGCCCGACACTCGACGCAGGCTTTGGTCATGCTCCTTTGCCAGTAAGCCTCACCAAGATGGGAATGGGGAAGCGAATAGGCTGGGTATTTTTTTATGTGATATCGCCACAGGCGCTCTTCGGAGGAAAAGTTGCGGTTTATTTCGTGCACCGAAAAAATTGAGAGCGCCACGAAAAGGCCCGCGAAAATTACAGCCAGCAAAGCCGGGAGGGACTGCCGGACGCCTTTTTCCCATACGCTCGCAAGGGCTGCGCCCACCGGAAGGAACAAAAAGGCCGATGGGACGTAATTTCGATGCTCGTAGACGAGCTCAAGGGGCAAAATTGTGCTTTCCAGCAGGTGATTTAGGAAAAAGAAAAGAATGGCGAAGGACAGGAGGCGTTGACGCCTTGCCATCCACAGGGCCCAGAAAATGAGAAGCAGCACCCCGAAGACAGCTGGCAAGGTTGTGGCGGGGGAGAAAAGGGATCGGGAGACCTCTGCGTCGTGAAGAAGGGCGAAGCGCTCCGTCCAGGGAAATGCCATAAGGCCAAGGTAGAAGAACAAAATCCTGGGTTCGGTGAGAAGGCGCTCGAATACGGTGAAGTAACGATCCGCATAAGCCGCTTCCAGGCGGCCCCAGAGCATCCAGGCCCTTAAAGCCGCTATCGTCAGCAAGGCCACGGCCATGACGGCGGCGATCAATTTTTGGCGTCTGCTCCACTTGGTTTCAAAAAAAATTATTTCGATCAGCCCGAAATTGAGGGGCAAAAGCAGCGCGTTTTCCTTGAAGCCCAAGGCCAGAAGGAAGCACGCCCCGCAAAGAACGAAGAAAAAGGCGGGCATCCTGCCGGTGCGGGCCATAACATAAAACCAGATGGCGAGGAAAAAAAACAGGCCACACATGGATGTCATGCGCTGGACGATGAAGCTTACCGCGTTTGCCTGGATGGGATGGACGGCCCATAAAAGGGCGGCCAAAAATGCGCCGAGAAGAGCGGCGCTTTTTCCGTTTTCCGGTTTCAACAGTAAAAGCATGGTTCGGAAAAGAAAGAACAGGACCACCGCAACGGCGAAATGCACGATGAAATTGACCAGATGATAGCCGAAAACCGAAAGGCCGTGAAAGGCGTGGTTTACGGCGAATGAGAGATAGGCCAAGGGCCTTGAATTGATTTCGTTGTTGAAAAAACTTTTGGATAATTCCCGAAGTGAAAAATGCGAGGCGTGTACATTGGGGTTGGCTACGATATTGTTTAAATCGTCATAAACAAATGGGCTGTAAAAGCTGTTCGCGTATCCTGCAAGAATCGCGAAAAAAAGAAGCGCAACCGCAACGAGTTCCTTACCGCGCAGGCTGGACGCGCCATTTTCGACGATCGAAGCAAGGCTTCTGTCTCGCATGTTTTTTTCTTGCTTTGGCGTTTCCGGGAGGCAGACTCTATATGATACAAAAAAAAAGGGAGGAGGAAACTTTCGTCTCCTCCTCCCCTCTTCATGCTACTGCTATGCAGCGGTGATGGTGCCGTCGGAGGCTACGGTGTAGGTCTTGTCGCCGGAGCCGTGGGTCGCGGTGATGGACAGTGTGCCCTGGGTGCCAGCCGCAACGGTGGTGGTCACGTTGGCGCTCTGGACATAGCCGTTGCTCTTGATCAATGCCAGAGTCGCAGTTCCGGTGGGGTTGTCGGTGAAATAGGCCTGGGCCGCAGTGTAGGCGTTCTTGGCATCGGAGTTGGCTGCCGCGTTGTAGGAACGCTTACGATAGGCGATGAAGTTCGGGATTGCGATGGCCGCCAAGATACCGATAATGGCGATGACGATCATGAGTTCGATGAGGGTGAAGCCTTTGTCCTTGCGGGTGAGTTTCTGAAGCATCATGGTAGTATCTCCTTTTTTTAGTGTGGTGTTACAGAGCCTTTCGGCCGTGGAATTGGGTGTCTCAGGACTCCGGGTTTTTGGCCCCCTTTGACACTCGGTGTTTGGTTTTATATGAATGCATGATGCGTGCCAAGACAAAACAAATCGCATGATCAATGAAAACAACCCCCCTCCCGGACCCGTTGGCCATCGATGCGGGGATTTTCACCGGTTAAAGCGGGAATTTTTCCCTCTCGCCGGGCCTGATTATTGATCTGACTCCAAAAGATCGAGCTGAACCGCCTGCCAGGCGTGAAAAAGGTCCTCGCAGAAACAGTCCCAGCGCAGGCAAAGCTCTTCCGCGCCCTCGCCAAAAAGATCGTCAGGCCCCGTAAGATCGGTTATTTCACCTGAAAATTCCGATACCACATCCGTTTCGGCCCCTTTCAGCAGGTCACGCACAAAGGCTTTAGGCGGATACCACGCGGCGGCCCTCTTGAAATCCCTGTACATCTGGGTCAGAAGCACGTTTCTGGGACCTTCCCATAGCTCGTTCACCGCCGCGTCCCGGTACAGGCGGGGCAATATGGAGAAATCCTCCATAACGCCGTGCCCGCCGAAAATAGACATGGCCTTTCTGAGCATGTCCACCGAATCCTGGGCTACGGTTATCTTTTGAAGCATTATGAGCTGGCGCAGGCGAAACCGTCTTTTCTTGATCTCCGGCTCCTCGTTCTTGCCCAGGCCGCCTTCCAGGCCCCCCGGCATCCTGAAAAATTCGTCGTAAACCGCAAAACACCCAACGGTGGAGCGCATGGCCGCGTCGGAAACGACCTCCAAATCCATCCTCACCATGGGGAAATCGGTCAATTTCACCCCGAAGGCCTTTCGGAAATCCGCGTAGCGAAGGGCCTCCCTCGAAGCCCGGACAAGCCCGGCTGCCCCGCCCAAGGCTATGGTCATGCGCGAAAGGGTAAGCACTATTCCCACTGCGTTTGCGATCCCACGGTCAAGCGGGCCGACCTGATAGGCAAGCGCGCCGTTGTAGGTTATCTCGCCCGTGGTCAGCTCGGCGGTTCCCATCTTCCACTTTATGCGGTCTATGGTGTAGCCGTTTCTGATCTCGCGTTCCCTGTTTCCGGGCAGCCAGGATGGAACCACGAAGACGCCCACCTTTTCGCTTCCGCGCGGCTTGGCCGTGACCACCGCGTAGTCGGCGTGGGTGGCGGAGCAGAAGAATTTTTTTCCGTAGAGCCTGAAATGCCCGTTTTCGGGGACAGCCTCCAGGAGATTGGCCGCCACGTCGCTTCCGCCCTGGATTTCGGAAAGGTACTGCGCGCCTATTGCGAAATTTCCGTCAATACCCTCAGCGATGTGGGCCAGTATGCCCTTAAGTTCATCGGTGTCGGCGAAACGCCTGATAAGTTCCGCCAGGCCTTCTGTGCAGGTAATGGGGCAGACCAGGCAGGATTCGGAATTTTCGGCGATGAGGAACATCTTTATCACCCGCTCCCAGGGCGATGTCCTTTCGGAAAACAGGGCTTCGGAAAAGACCTCCCGCTCCATAAGAAGGGTTTCCATTGGCCTTACGATGCGGTCCACCCTGTTTCCGTGGCCGTCGTAATTCACCAGAAAGGGCCGGTTTTCAGGCGAGGCTGCGGCCTCGGCCAGATCCCTCCATCGAAAGGACGCCTTTGGGGACAGGAGCCTCGCAGCCTTGTCCACCGCCGGAAAGTCCGCGCCTGCAAAACGGGCCAGGACCTTCTGAAGAAAGGGGTCATCTGCGTAGAAATCGAAATTTTTGCGCCATTCCAGAAATTCATTGAAGCTGTAAGGATTGTCGGGATTCGGATAAGTCATGGCCTGATCCTTCCTTCAATAACATTGAGCCTTAAGCCTTTTAGGCCGAAACGGTTGAATTTTTTGCCCGTCACTTTTTTCCGGGCCTGTTGTACCTGCCGGAAAGCATGAGGTTCACTATGTCGGTGTATCCGGACTGGGCGGCCCAGCCCAGGGCGGACATTCCTTCGTTGTCCTTTTCATCGTAGTCCGCGCCGTTTTCCAGCAGAATCCTTGCGATTTCCGCGTGGCCGCTTTCCGCCGCGTACATGAGGGCGGTCATGCCGTCAAAGTCCCTGGTTCGGACGCTCGCCCCCTTTTTAAGTAAAAGCCTCACCAGTTCCGGGTTTCCGGTTATGGTTGCGGCCATGAGCGCGTCCTGCTGTTCCGGGCCTCCCGGAATGTTCGGTTTCGCGCCGTATCCCAGAAGCATTTTGGCAACGTGGTGATGCCCCGCCTGGATCGACAGAAGAAGCGGCGTCTGGCCCACCTTGTCCCTGGCGTTGGGGTCGGCCTTGTACCTTAGAAGAACCGCCGCAGTTTCGGCGTGTCCCCGAAAAGAGGCAAGGTAAAGCGCGGTCTGGCCGTGAACGGTTTTTGCGTCCACCCTGGCCCCTTTCCGGCAAAGGTCCTCCACCGGGTTCGTGAGCCCCTTGTCCGCCAGAAGCATCAGGGGCGTGAGCCCTATCCTGCCGGATTTTACGTTGATGTCCGCCCCCGCCTCAACCAGGGCTGTGACGCATGGAACGTATCCGGCCTCGCTTGCAAGGACGAGGGCGGTGTCGCCGTCCCTGTTTTTCTTTTCAAGCCCCGGCTTTTGAGCCAGAAGAGCGGCAAGCGCCTTTATGTCTCCCGAAAATGCGGCCTTCATGAGAGGGGTCCAGGACGTATCGATCCTTTCAGCGCCCGCCCGGCCCAGGCCGGGTGAACCGCAAAGGAGCAAAAAGGCCAGAAATCCCGAAAAGACAATCTTCATACCCCACCCGCCTTTCAAGGTCCGCGCTCATGTCTTTCTTTACACGCTTTACACCTTTATTATATAGTATTGATCGATGATGGAAGCAATTTCTCCCTTCAATCCCAAAGATGCCGGCCCGGGGGCGGACCTTCTCAAACATCGGGCCGCCGCAATTCAAGCAAACGCAGCGGCATTATCTTAAAACGGCCAGGACGCCTTCAATGGGCTGTTTTTCCGGCACTCGACGAAAAGGAACCCCGTGGACATCGTAACGACCCACAACAGCTCCGATTTTGACGCCGTGGCCTCGCTGGTTGCGGCTGGACTGTTATACCCCGAAGCGGTTCTCGTCATTCCAGGCAGGATCAACGCCAACGTAAAAGGCTTTTTGTCCATCCACAAGGACCTGTTCAACTTCTCCCTAGCAAGGGACCTCGACCTTTCCCAGGCCGACCGGCTGATAGTTACGGACGTCAACCAGTGGGGCCGGATAGACCAGCTCGCCCAGCTCAAAAAAAAGCAGGGCCTTACGGTTCACGTATGGGATCACCACAACGCCGAAACGGACATGGACCCCGAAGAAATCCACCAGGAGACCACGGGCGCATGCACGACCATACTAGTGGAGGAAATCCAGAAGCGGGCCATCCCCATTTCACCCATGCAGGCAACCCTGTTTCTGGCCGGAATCTACGAGGACACCGGCAACCTCACCTTTCCCTCCACCACCTCAAGGGACGCCTACGCCGTCGCATTTTTGCTGGCCAACTTCGCCGACTTGAGCGTGCTTGAAAATTTCCTTCGCCCCACCTACGGCCCAAAACAAAAGGACATCCTCTACGAGATGCTTCAAAACGCGGAACGCATAAAGGCCAACGGTTTCCGCATAAGCATCTGCGCCATGGAGATAAAGGGCCACATAAACGGGCTCTCCCTGGTTGTCCACATGTACCGCGACATCTTGAACCTCGATGCCGCCTTCGGCATTTTTACCGACCCGGAGCAGAAAAGAACCATAGTCATCGCCCGGAGCGGGGTTGACGGACTGGACGTTGGCAAGATGATGCGGACCATGGGCGGCGGCGGGCACCCGGCGGCGGCCTCGGCCATGCTGAAGGACGTCAGCTCCGAGGGCGTCAAGGAATGGATCCTGGAACTCATCCGCGACAACAGAAGAAGCTCCGCCACCATAGGCGACCTCATGTCCTTTCCAGTGGAATCCATCGATCCTGAAATGAAGATGGACGAGGTGGCGAAAATCCTGGAAAACAAGAAATATTCGGGAATGCCTGTGGTGTCGGAAGGCAGGCTCTTGGGCGTAATCTCGCGGCGCGACGTCAACAAGCTGAAAAAGACCTCCCAGTGGAGAGCGCCTGTAAGGGCCTTCATGTCAACGGACGTAACCACCGCGCCCCCCAACATGGGGGTTCCCGAAGCCGCCAGGCTCATGGTGAAACACGACATAGGAAGGCTTCCCGTGGTGGACGAGGGCCAGCTCATAGGCATTTTCACCCGTTCGGACGCCATGATCTACTATTACGACCTTCTGCCGGAGTAGCTTTTTTCAAGGCATGAACACGGCTTTGAAAAAATTTGGTTTCCCCAATATATTCTTTTCCCACACCTGGAAACGAGAGGATTATTTATGCGCAAGGTGTCCGAAATAATGACAAAAGACGTGGTGACGGTTACGCCCGACCTTGAGATAGCAAAGGCCGCCCAGATTCTTCTGGACCGGCGCATAAACGGCGTGCCGGTGGTGGACGGAAATGGCAGGCTTGTGGGCATTCTGTGCCAGAGCGACATAATAGCCACCCAGAAGCGCTTCCCCCTGCCCTCCTTCTTTTCCCTTCTGGACGGAATCCTGCCCATAGGAAGCGGGCGCATGGAAAAGGAGCTTGCCAAGATGAGCGCCGCCACCGTGGGCCAGGCAATGACCGAAAAGCCGGTTTTCGTGGCTCCCGATTCAACGGTGGAGGAGGCCGCGACACTTATGGTGGAGAAGAAATTTCACACCCTCCCGGTTGTTGAAAACGGCCTTCTTGTGGGGGTGGTGGGCAAGGAGGACGTTCTGCGGACCATGGTTCCCTGATCATCCCGTTTCAACCTGAAAAAGGCAGGCCGGTCGGCCCTGCCTTGGGGTGTCCCCTCAGATGGAACAACCTCCAAAAACGAGATGAACTTGAATCAGAATCCGGGGCGGAAGCTCGACAGATACCTCGTAAGCCTCATCCTTCTTGGCCTTATGGGCCTCACGGCCTTTCTTTACCTTGAAACCCGTACATTCTCCTTTCTGAATTTTGACGATCCCCACTACGTCTATGAAAACCACCTGGTGATCGGGGGGCTTTCCCTTGAAAACGCCGCCAGGGCCTTCACCACGGCTCCGGCAGGCCAGTGGCTGCCGCTTCTGTGGCTCTCCTTCATGCTGGACTCATCCCTTTTCGGCATGGACCCCGGAGCCTTTCATCTGGTCAACGTCCTTTTCCACTTTTTTAACGTGCTTCTTGCCTTCTGGATCTTTTTCACCATCACGAAGGCCCCCCTTAAAAGCGCCTTCATAGCTTTCATTCTTGCGGCCCACCCAACACACGTTGAGTCCGTGGCCTGGGTGGTGGAGAGAAAGGACGTGCTTTCGACGTTTTTCCTTTTTCTGGCCATCCTTGCCTACGCCCGCTACTGCAAAAGGCCCTCAGCCGGGCGATACGCGATGACGGCCCTTGCCATGACGTTTTCCCTCATGGCCAAATCCACAGCCATGACTCTGCCATGCGTCTTTTTGCTTCTGGATTTCTGGCCATTGAAAAGGTTCGGGCGGGCCGGAAACGATGAACCTGAGGAGTCCATTGAAAGGGCCTCTTTAGGCCGACTCGTGCTGGAGAAGCTCCCGCTCCAGGCCCTGGCCCTTGTCATCGTAATTATCAACATGCTGGCTTTCAAGGCCATGACCCAGGACATCGGGCTCGACCAGGTGGACTTTATCCTTCGGGTAAAGATCGCCATCACATCTTATGCCGGATACCTTTTAAAATTTTTCCACCCCCATCCCCTTTCGGTCATGTTTCCGAGGCCGGAGGCAGTAGCCTCGGCCTCAGTCATAACAAGCCTTCTAATACTTGCCGCAGTCACGGCGTTCTGCCTTGTTCTCGTCCGCAAAAGGCCGTACCTCCTGGTGGGCTGGCTGTGGTTTCTGGGAACCCTTCTGCCCATGAGCGGGCTTTTCATATTAGGCCCCCACGCCATGGCCGACCGTTACACCTACGTGCCTTATCTTGGGCTCTCCCTGGCCCTGGCCTTCGGGGCTTGGGACATCTCAACCCACCTTGGCGGTTTTCGCGGAAAAGCTGCTTACGCCATCCTGGCATGCACGGCCATTTATTATCTCGCCGCCGATACTAAGGACTACGTGCCCAAATGGAAGGACAACTTCACGCTCTACACCCATTCCCTAAGCGTCGTTAAGGACAACTGGCCCATGGAGAACAACCTGGGCGCGGTTCTTTTTCAGGAAGGCAGGGTGAATGAAGCCCTTGTCCGATTTGAAAATTCCGTAAGGGTCAAGCCCCATTACTCGGACGCCCACAACAACATGGGCGTGGCCCTGGACCGGCTCGGACGGACCCCTGATGCCGTGGATCATTTTGAAAAGGCCCTCAAAAGCCAGCCCGGAATGGCCAAGGCCCGTCTCAACCTTGCGGGAATTTTAACGAGGCAGGGCGATTACAGGGCAGCCGGAGCCCATTACGAAAAGGTCCTTTCCACCGACCCGGACCATCCTGAGGCCCTCTATCGCCTGGGCACGCTTTTTCTTTTACAGGAAAACCCAAAGGCTGCGGCTGAGACCTACGGGAAACTTTTGAGAGCCGACCCCGGATACCCGGAAAGGCTCGGGAACCCTGATGTCTTTGTAAACCTTGCCTCCGCCTTGCTCCAAACCGGAAGGACCGAAGGAGCCAAGGCCCTTTATGGCGAAGCCCTGAAGCTGAAACCGGGGTCGGCCCCGGCCCTTCTGGGGCTTGGCCAGGCGCTCCTTGAACTTAATGAGGCCATGGAAGCGGAGGCCGCTTTTCGGGAAGCCCTGGTCCGTGGGGCTGATCCGGCCAGGGCGGAATTCTTCTTGGGACTTAGTCAGGTTGTTCAGAACAAGCCCTTGGAGGCGATCCCAAGTTTCAAAAAGGCCCTTGCCGCCGACCCGGAATTCCTCGCCGCCCGCCTGAATCTGGCAGTGGCCCTTTCCCAGACGGGCAAGCCCGAAGACGCAGTGGAGGAGTATGGAAAGGTGCTGGCCCAGGACCCCAAAAACGAAATGGCGATAAAAAACCTGGGGCTTCTGGAAACAGGCCGGGAAAGAAAGGGCGCGAGATGACTGACGCCGAAACCCCCATGTTGAGCCTTGCCGCCCCGGCCTACAACGAGGCCGGCGGAATCGAGGCCGTGGTGCGGGACTGGGTGAGGGTGCTTTCCGGGTCGGGCGAGAGCTTCGAGATCGTGGTGGCGAACGACGGCAGCTCTGACGGGACCGGCGAGGTCCTCGACCGGCTCGCAGCCGAAATTCCCCAGCTTAGGGTGGTGCACGAAAAGGTCAACCACGGGTACGGCCACGCAGTGAGCCTTGCCATGAAAAGCGCCGCCGGGCTCTATGTGGCTTCCCTCGACTCGGACGGCCAGTTCGATCCGGCTGACGCCCTCTCCTTCCTCCAAAAGGCCCGGCAGGAGGGCCTGGACGGCGTGAACGGCAGACGCATGGGGAAGAAGGACTCCCTTATTCGGGTCCTGGCGGACCGGGTCCTGAACCTTATTGTCCGGGTTCTTTTCGGCACGCGCCTTTCCGACACCAACTGCGCCCTGAAACTCATCCGCCGGGAACTTCTCAAGGAACTCACCCTTGATGCCAGGGGCTACCCCTTTCCCACCGAGCTTGTTTTGAAACTGGAAGCCAAGGGGGCAAAAATCGCCGAAATGCCCGCCAATCATTACGAAAGGGCTTCCGGGAAAAGCCATTTGAAGGTCTGGGACACCGGGTGGAAAATGCTGTGGTTCCTCTTATATTTGAGGCTCCGGCTTTCGCTTTTCAAGCGAGGCATTATCCAGAGACCATGACGCGGTTTTTCCGGAGGGGGGAATTCATGGATTCCGATACAGTCAAGGAACAGGAAATCAAGGGCGTTATCCTGGCCGCAGGCAAGGGCAGCCGCATGGGGCTTCTGCCCAGCGCGCTCCCCAAGCCCGTGCTTCCCATACTCAACCGGCCCATCATCTACCACCAGCTTTCGGCCATGGCCCGCCTTGGCATCAAGACCGTTTTCCTGGTGGTGGGGCACCAGGGCTATCTGGTGGTGCGGGAGATCGAGCGGCTGCCAAGCCTGGGGCTTTCCATCCATTATCTGAGCCAGGACCAGACCTTGGGCATCGCCCATTGCGTGGGCCAGCTCGAAGCCAGCGTTGACGGGCCTTTTCTGATGTTTCTGGGTGACATCTATTTCGAGGCCCCCCGCATGGAGGAGATGGTCCGGCTTTTCAGAAAGCCCGGCGTTGACGGGGTTCTGGGCGCGGTGCATACAGAGCGCCTCGATGAAATAAAGAAGAATTTTTCCATAATCGAAGACCACGATGGACGGGTCTCCAGGGTCATCGAAAAGCCCCGGTACCCCAAGACGGACCTCAAAGGAACCGGCCTCTACCTCTTCTCGCCGGTGATCTTCGACGCCATTCGCCGCACCCCCCGCACCGCCATGCGCGACGAGTACGAGATCACCGACAGCATACAGATCATGATCGACGACGGCTACCGCCTTCTGGCCTCCACCTGCATCGATGCGGACTTAAACGTCACTTATCCGGGCGACCTTCTGGACATCAACTTAAGGCTCCTGGAAAGCAGGGGGCTTTCAAGGCTTCTGGGGGAAAACGTGACCCTTGGCGCGGGCTCCGAGGTAACGGAGTCGGTGGTTGGGGACGGGGTCGAAATCGGGGCCGGAGCCAAGGTCAGCCGATCGGTCCTTTTCGCGGGCGTTAAGGTTCCTAATGGCGCGGAACTGGACCGCGTGGTCCTGACCCGCGAGGGGCAATGGAAGAAGTGACGAGCCATACAGGAAAGGAGTCAGCCTCTTGAAATCCGCACCTCTGTTCCTGGTGACCGGCGGCGCAGGCTTCATAGGCTCGCACCTCACCGACCTTCTGATAAATGAAGGATACCGGGTCCGGGTTCTGGATGACCTGTCCACCGGCCTTGCCGAAAACCTGAACCCCGAAGCCGAGTTCGTCAATTGCGACGTGGGCGACGAGGCAGGGGTGATGGACGCCTTAAAAGGCGTTGACACGGTCTTCCATCTGGCGGCGCGGGTTTCCATCCGCCACTCGGTGGACAGTTTTGCGGATGACGCAAAAACCAACATCATGGGTTCCCTCAACGTGTTCAGGGCGGCAAGCCTGGGGCGGGCGCGGCGCGTGATCCTGGCAAGCTCAATGGCAGTCTACGCGGACGAGGAGCATGGGGGCAATGTTGACGAAGGCCACCCGGCGGAGCCCCTCTCCCCTTACGGCCTGGGAAAGCTCACGGCGGAGAGGTATCTCTTCATGCTGGCGAAAACCCTCGGCGTAGAACCCGTGGTTCTCCGGCTTTTCAACACATACGGCACCCGCCAGGGATTCACCCCCTACGTGGGAGCGGCCACCATCTTCATCACCAACGCCCTTCTGTCAAAGCCCTCCCCCATTTTCGGGGACGGGCTCCAGCGCCGGGACTTCGTGCATGTTTCGGATGTGGCCAGGGCCTTTCTTCTCGCGGCGCAAAAAAATGAGGCCGCAGGCCGGATTCTTAACGTGGGCACGGGAGTCGGCACCACTGTGAACGAACTTGCGGCCCTGGTGCGAAAGACCCTTGGCCGGGGGGATTTTATCCCTGCTCCCGCACAGGGCTCGGAGCTGAAAAACTCGGTGGCCGATATAGGCGCGGCCCGGAAGGTATTGGGCTACGAGCCACAAAAGGAGCTTTCCGAGAGCCTTTTCGAAGTGGTGGAATACATCAGAAAGGAACGTGT
This sequence comes from Deltaproteobacteria bacterium, assembly GCA_016235345.1. Taxonomy (NCBI): domain Bacteria; kingdom Pseudomonadati; phylum Myxococcota; class Myxococcia; species Deltaproteobacteria bacterium. The sequence goes on from JACRLG010000015.1 coordinate 98,572, forward strand.
CTCCGAAGCATTTTCAGCTTGAACGAAAACAGGAATTTAAAAATGAAAAAGGCGGCCATTCCAGAATCGAACCGGAATGGCCGCCATTTTTATCTTACAGCCTGCCTGCAAAAAGCTACGGCGCGCCGAACATTGAAGGATCAAAGCCCGGCGGCATCTGGCCCATCTCCATGCCGGACGGAGGGCCTTGCGGCTCTGCTACAGGTTTTTCCTCCAGTGCTTCGGCGTCCCTTGCCAGGTAATCGCAACGCCATTTCCCGACCCGGAAAACCCAGGGAGAGAGGCGGTCGTTGTCCTTTTTCGCCTCTGCCGCCACCTTCTTGTCAGCGCCGGAATAAAGCACCTGAATGCGCACCGGGCATCCGTCCTCGGTGGTGGCTCCCAGAACGCTCACCCTGTAGGTGACGCCCGCGAAGCTCACGAAGTCGATGATGCTGGTCGCCAATATTCCGGGATCGGGCCTGTCAGCGTCATCGCAGGTGAGGGACCCAAGGAACTGGGTCATGCGCTCAATGCTTCCACGGCTGGTCTTCTTGCCCGCCGGAAAAACCACTGCGGTGATTTCCTTGCCCTTTTCCGCCCTGGCAAGCTCGTAGACCGCGACGGGGCTGATCCCCTGCCCTGCTGCCCTGCAGGTTATTGACTTTATTTCGGTCGCCTCCACGCTGACAAGGGCCTTATCCATCCAGTCGGCGGGTTTTTGCTCCTCCATCTCGAAAAAGCGATCCACCAGGTAAATCTTTTTCCCATCGCCGGTAAGGACGAACTGGCCCTGGGGCATTCCCTCGAACTGGTCCTTGCCGCTGCGTTCCCTGCCCACCAGAAGCCGCACTATTTCGCCGCCCTTGTCGTCCATGACAATAAAGAGCGCGCCGCGATTGTCCTTTTTGGATGCGGAATCCGCCGGGCTCGCCAGGGTGAGGCGCGCGATTCTTTCCGGGGTGGCGTCAAAGGAGCGGCCCACCTTGAGCTCGGTAAGGCCCCTTAAAAACCGGGAGACCTTGTCGAAATCGGCGGGGTAGTCGAAGCCCTTGTCCACCTGCCAGCCATTTGCCTTGCGGGTGACCGTAAAGGAGCCATCGGCGGATGCGACCTTGATGAGCGTTGCCTTGTTGACGTCCAGTTTCTCGAAAAGAAGCGAGCCCATGCTGACTTCGGCGTCTTTTTGGCTCGAAAGGTAAAGAATCAGGGCTGTTACGCCCGAAAGCGCCACCAGAACCGCGAGCATCACAAGCAAAGTCCTGTTTCTCATGGCCTGTCGGTTCCTTTCGCGATTTCCCTGTCAGACCTGCTTCGGCGGGTCCTGTACAGGCCGAAGGCGACTCCGAAGACCGCCACCAGGAAGGCCATCAGGAAGATATTGATGAACTTGAGCAGGGTGCCCAGGTCATCCACGTCCTCACGAAGCTTTTTGCGGACATCCCGCAGTTCCTTGGCAATGGCCACGGACTGGTCCTTGAAGGTCTGGATTTCCTTCTGCTGCTCCGGGCTGATTATCATGCGCTGGGAGGCGTCCTTCTGCTGCTCCAGCTGGCGCAGCCTTGCAGTGGCCTCCTCCTCCTTCTTCATCAGCTCGTTTTCCCGCTCCATCCATTTATCCTTGGCCTTGGACTGAATATCCAGGACCTTGGTGAAGGGGCGGTCGAACTTGCCCCGGCTTCTTATGCCGATGAGCGCGTCGCCGCTGGTGAGAAGCTCGCAGGTGTTTAAAAGGAAGGTCAGGTTGTCGTTGAAAAGCCCCATGCGCAGAAAGCCCATGTAGTTCTGCTTTATCATGTAGGAATCGTCGGCCAGCCCGTCGCAGTCGGAGACCAGAATGACCGTGGATTCCTTGGCCGATTGCGCGATGTGCCGACTCTTGTCAACGGCGGCGTCCGGAGATTCCGGGTCGTGGGGCGGGCCTTCGGGAAAGGACGAGTTGAACTTGCCGTTGACCCTCACGGCCAGCGCAAGCTCCTTTTGGCCGTCCTTGAATTCCTCCTGGATCATGCGCTCGCCCAGTGTGGTGGTGAAGGCTTCCACAAGGCCGGACTGGGCCGTGCTCTTGATGAGGACCTCCCATTCACCCTTCCACTTTTCGCTTTTTTCGAACGAGCCCGCCACCGGGAAGAGCATGGAATTCAAGTTGGCGGTGAGTATGCTCTTGGTGTTCAGGGCCTTTTCCCTGGCCGTGATCCAGGCGGGGTTGAATTCCACGAAATTGAACTGGTTGCGCACCTGGGTGGCCTGCTTCAGATCGGCCACCGCCTTGCCCGCCACCATGTTGAAGCCCCAGCCCGCGAAAACCCTGTCAAGCTCGGAAGTCTGAAGGGCCTGGGCCTGGTTGGGCCGGGCTTCGGGGTCGTTCAGGCACAGGGGGTCCTGGTAGATGACTGCGTTTTTGCCGGAAAGAACGAACTGGTCAACGGCGTAGGCCATGCGATAACCGAGCCGCTTGGGATAGACCACCAGCAAGAGGTCTATGGTGGGATCGATATCCGTGGCGTTGGGCGAAATCTGCTTTACCTCGTAGGTCTTTTTAAGCTCGGAAATGAAGAACCAGGGTTCGGTTCCCGGAGTTCCGGGCGGCACGTTGGGCTGGTTCTGCACACCGAAAACCGGCAGGCCCGCAAGGATGCCTATGGTCTTCTTCTTGTTTTCCTGAAGGGTCATGATGGTGCGGGTGATGTCGTATTCCAGAAGCTGCTCGCGGGCCTGGTCGAGGAAGGGCATGGCCTCCTCGCGCTCTGCGGCCACGGCCACCATGCCGAAGTACACCCGGTTGCCGTCTCCGGTGGTCCGGGCCTCGATGCCGTATTTGTTGGCCCAGTCCTCCTCGTCGGAGTCCTCCTTGGGGTCGTATTCCTCAACCCTCACCTTGCCCTTGCTGACGCTTTCGTATTCCTTGAGAATCTCCACCACTTTTTTGGCGTATTCCTTGATGGGTATGGGAATGCGCTCGTTGGACTTTGAAAAGAACACCTTGAACACAACCGGCTCATCGATGTTCCTGATTATGGTCTTGGTGTTTTTGGTGAGCGAGTAAAGGTCCTCCTGGGTTATGTCCCACCTGAGTCTCACGAATGAAAAAATCACGTTGACCAGAATGAGGCTTGCCAGAAGAATCAGGACTCCCGTGGTGGACAAAAGATGCTTGCTGATATTGCCTTCCTTGCCGGGCATTGGTTGGTCTCCTTGAACGCTATCCGGATTACGGGTCTTTTTGGACTATGAGCTCCTGCGGCCCGTAAGAATCACGCCGGTCAGGACGAGCATGAAGGACATGAGCGAAAAATAGTAGATGAAATCCCGCAGATCGAGCACTCCCTTTTGCATGCCCATGTAGTGGGTCATGATGGAAAAGCCCGAAATGAGTTCGATGACGAGCCTCGGAAGTTTTCCCGCCAAAGCGTCGGTCACGGGCGGCCAGCCCGCCATGACGAAAAAAAGTCCGATCACCACCGAAACCACGAAGGAAATGACCTGGTTCCGGGTCATGGCGGAGGTCATGGTGCCTATGGAAAGATAGGCTCCGGCAAGCAACATGCTTCCCACGTAGGCGGTGAACACCGCGCCCAGGTCCGGATCACCAAGGTACATCGCCGTAATGACGAGCGGGAAGGTGAGAACGAGGGAGATTCCCATGAACATCCAGGCTGCAAGAAATTTCCCCAGAATGGCCTGGGTGAGGGTGAGAGGCAGGGTGAGCATCAGCTCCATCGTCCCGCTCTTGCGCTCGTCGGCCCACAGGCGCATGGCCACCGCCGACACCATGAAAAGGAATATCCAGGGGTGCCACTCGAAAAAGGGCCGCAGGTCAGCCTGGCCGGCCTCGTAGAATTTTGAAATATTGAAGGTGAAAAACCCGCATAAAAGCAGGAAGATCACTATGAAGACGTATGCTATGGGCGAGCCGAAATAGCTCCACAGCTCACGGGCCATCACGGCCCTAACATTGGGCACGAACCGCTTGTCCATGGTAAGCTCCCGCTCCTACCTTTGGGTAATCCTGCGAAAAACCTCGTCAAGGCGGCCTTTTTCCGTATCCAGGGCCGAAAGCGCCACGCCCGATTGAGCCAGGCGCTTCACCACGCCGTCGGCAAGGGCGGCCTCGCCCGGCGCAGGGTAGGCCCTTAAAACCACGTCGGTCCCTGCCCTATCCAGCACCTCCACCTTGATCACCCCTTCGAGGGCGCGGATGGCGGATAGAGCCTCATTTTCCGACGCCTTGGGCACGGTGAAGTTGACGCATCCGTGGACTGCGGACATGCGGCGCAGGCCTTCGGGTGTGTCGTCGGCCACTATGACTCCCTTGGCGATGACGATGGCCCTGGTGCAGACCGCGTCCACCTCTTCCAGGATGTGGGTGGAAAGGATTATGGCCTTTTCCCTGCCCATGGCCCGGATCATGCTTCTTACCTCGTGCTTCTGGTTGGGGTCGAGCCCGTCCGTGGGCTCGTCCAGAATGAGGTATTCCGGGTCGTGAAGTATGCTCTGGGCGAAACAGACCCTTTGCTTGAAGCCCTTCGACAGGGTTCCCACGTTCTGGCGGCGCACCTCGGTGAGAAAGCATTTCTCGATGGTGGCGTCTATGGCCCTTTTCTTCTCCGCCCCGGAAAAACCCCTTATCCGGGCCACGAAATCCAAAAAGGCCGTTACGCTCATGTCCTGGTAGGCCGGTGCATTTTCCGGCAGATACCCGATTTTTTTCCGGGCGGCCAGGGAATCGGTGGTGACGTCCGAGCCTCCGATCAGGGCAGTCCCCGCGCTTGGCGGAAGATAGCCCACGATCATGCGCATGGTTGTGGATTTTCCAGCCGCGTTCGGGCCGAGAAAACCCAGGACCTCGCCCTTCCTGACTGAAAAGGATACGTTGTCCACAACCTTGCTTTGCCCGAAGAACTTGGTCAGTTGCCTGGCTTCGATCATGGATGGGCGTCCTGTTGGGTTAGAATGGCCCCTGTCTTTTGGTAAAGACGGGCCGGGATGAAATGGGGAACAACTTTTCCGGAAATATTGCAAAGGATCTGCCGCTTTGTCTGCAAGCGAGAGTTATCACGGCAAAAAAAAAGACCCGAAGAAAGGGGGCGGCCCCGCCTTCCTGTCAGGTGTGGCAACAAAACAGAAACAGGGCCGGTTGTCAAGAACGCGCGGCCTTTTGCCCCAAATTTTCCTTTGAAAACCGGCGTCAGTGAAAAATTCCGGCTTTTGAGGCGTCCTCCATGGTGTTTGCAGCCTGAAAATTTTGCGCTGGCTCTGTGAAGCCTGCGTCGAACCTTGCCGGACTGCATTTTTTGACCTTCTCGTATTGTTATTGGGAATCATTAAAGAATACTGTGTCCACTAATGTAAAACTTATGTAAAAGTATTGCAAAATTGGTATTTAGCATGTAGATGATTATGATTCATTTATAAATCAAATCGTGATGAAAACCTTCCGGAACAGGGCGGGACAGCCAGCCGTCGGGAGGTTTTGACTCAGGCATGGTCGATGGCCGTGTTGCATCTGCATTTTTTTTTGGAGTGTTATCCGTCAAGCTCCGGGCCGTTATCAGGCCTGTGCCAGACCTGACTTTGGCGAAAGACCGCCGTTAACTCAAAGGCGCGTTTTTTTCCGGTTCACGCCGGTCTGCAAAAAGGCCTGCACCTTTTCGCCGGAAAGCCCGGCGGAATCAGCAAAATGGGGGATCGAGATGAAAAGCATCAGAAACGCCGTTGCGGCTTTATTACCCTGCATGGTCCTGTGTTCGCTTTTGGCGGGAAATGCGGCTCCTGTCTTCGGCGCGCAGGAGGATTCCGCAAAATACATCTGGAAGGTGGGAACCCTGGCCCCCAAAGGAATAGGCTGGGCCAAGCAGGTGGAGGAAATCCTCATGCCCGAAATCGCTGCGGCATCCAACAACCAGCTTCGCCTCAAGGTTTTCTGGGGCGGGGCTGTGGGGGATGACGAGGCGTACATCGCCAAGATGAAGATAGGCCAGCTTCAGGCAGCCGGGCTTTCCGGCCAGGGCGCACGGGTGGCCTGCCCGGAATTTGCGGTGGTGGAGCTTCCCTTTCTTTTCAGGAATTACGACGAGGTGGATTACATCCGCGAGCGCATGATCCACAGTTTCGATTACTACTTTGAAAAACGGGGACTGAAACTGGCCTTCTGGATTGACCAGGACTTTGACCAGCTTTACTCGTCCAAGTCCCCAATGGCCTCTTTGGAGGATTTCAAGGCGCTCCGCTTCGTGACATGGTACGGCCCCATAGAAAAGACCCTTTTCGACGCCCTCGGAGCCCAGACGGTTCCCCTGGATGTTCCCCAGATAGCCACGTCATGGCGCTCAGGCAGGATAGACAGCGGAATATCACCCGCAATCTGGATGGTGGGCGCACAGATGTATTCAACGGTGCGCTTCATCAACACCGTAAAAATCAGGTATTCCCCGGCGGCAATAGTGGTGTCCCTAAAGGCCTGGAATGCCGTCCCGACCGCTTATCTGGACGCCATATGGGACAGGCGGGAGCAGATCACGAGGCGTTTCACCGAGGGAACCCGCAGGGACAACCAGAAAAGCATAGCCGCCATGCTTGGCTACGGAGTGAAGGAAACCGTGATGTCCAAGGCCGAGATGGCAAAGCTGAAGACAAAGGCCATGACCGTTTACGACACTTTGGCGGACAGGGAATATCCTTCCGACCTCCTGGACGAGCTTATGCGGCATCTCCAAGCCTTCCGGTCCGGGAAGGGCCAGGCCTCCGAGCCGGAATGGAAGGCCAAGAAAGGCGGCAACGGAGCCAAGGACGCCACTTGGCAGGAGCGCCGCAAACAGGTGACTCAGGTCCAGGAACGCTTGAGGGCCCTTGGGCATTACAGCGGCACTGTGGACGGCGTTCTGGGGCCCATGTCCTATGACGCCATCCGCAAGTACCAGAAGGAAAAGGGCCTCAAGGTCACCGGAGCCGCTGACAAGGCTACAACCGACTCGTTGGGCGTGAAGTGACCGCCTGTTGAATAACGCGAATCGGGGTTTTCTGTTTTGGAAAAATGGGGGGGACAGGGAATGGCGGGAGGGCCGAAAGGTCTTTCCGCCATTTTTTGGTCACTTGAAGGTAAGTATGGGCCAGCCCATTTCCCTGGCTTTGCGGCGAAGGGGGGCGGTGGGTTCCACCGCGTAGGGGTAGCCCACCGAGGACAGCATGGGGATGTCGGCATGGTGATTGCCGTAGGCGGAAGATCGCGTCAGGTCGAGGTTTTCCTCCTGGGCCAGCCGGGTTAATAGTATTTTCTTGTTGGCGTCAATGCATAAAAATTTGGGGCGGCCCGTCAGGATTCCGTTTTCGTCCTCTTCCAGGTCGGAGCAGATGAGGTGGTCAAATCCAAGCTCCCTGGCCACGGGTTCGAGGTAATAGCGGATGGACCCGGATATGAGCACCGTTACGTGTCCAAGGTTCTTGTGGGCCTTGGCGCGGGCAAGAATTCGCGGGGCGAAGTTGGGTTCGATGCACTGGCGGTAGAAGCCCTCGGCCCCGGCCTTGAAGGTGTCCAGTTTTTTCCCCCTGTAGAACCGGATCATGTGCCGACCCATGGCCTCTTCGGAAATGAGGTTTCTCTGGTAAAACATTCCCCTTATTATCACCGAAAGGGCGAAGCGCCTGGACAGATGACCCTCGTCCCATAGATAGCGGAATCCGGCCTTGGCCGAATTGATGGCCAGAAGGGTCTTGTCGAAATCGAAAAAGGCGGCTGGCCGCAACTCCGGCTTGGTTTCCACCTGTCATCTCCCCTTTCCGGTAACATCCTCGTAAAGTTTTCTTATCTCGTTCGACTCCAGGATGTTGACGCCGGGCTTTTCCAGCCGGGCGGAAATCCACAGGGCCGCAGCCACGGTTTCGGCCTCTATGGGCTTAAACTTGTCGGGAATCAGAAAACTGACCATCGGGGTGAAGAGCTTGGCGATTTCCTCGAATGGCCTGAATTCGCCGCGTTTTCCCATGATGAGCGAGGGCCGCAGAATGGTGAGGCTGTCATAACTCAAGTCCCCGATGGCCTCTTCGAGCCTGCCCTTCACCCTTGAATAAAAGCTGAATGCCTTGGGGTTGGCTCCAAGGGCGCTTACAAGAATGAACCGGGACGCGCCGTTTTGCCTGCAAATTTTTGCGAGATTCAGGCAGTGCGTATAATCGACCTGATAAAAGGCGTCCCTGGAACCGGCCTTTTTCATGGTGGACCCAAGGGCGCAGATTACGGTGTCGGCAACAAGGTCCCGGGAGCGGGAGCCGAGATCGAAAAAATCCACCGAAACCTCTTTGAACCTGGGATCGGACGGCGCGGGGTCGAGCGGACGCCTTCCCACCGATATTATGGCCTCAAAGGAGTCATCCGCCAAAAGCCTTGAAAGGCAAAGGCCGCCCACAAGCCCCGTGGCTCCGGCCAATAGCACCCTTTTTCCGTTTCCCGCCATGTTTCCCCCATCAGCCCGTTTAAAAACGCGATACTTTAGTGTCGAGCGTTAAAGCCAATTCCGCCACGTACGAACATCCTGATTTAGCCCAAGAACTCTGCGATTTCTTGGGCGGGTACGCGTGGCTCTTATGGCTTTTCGCGCGACGTGTTCATCGCCCAAGTTCAAATTGATATCCAGGCTTAATAGCCAGCCTTTTCAAAAGGCTGCAGCAATTGATAAAAAGCATTGAAAAATTCACATCCACAAAAGGGCCAGGAAGCCCGCAAGAACGAAGGTGGTGTCCATCAGAAATTCAAGCCTGTAGCCGGGATGCGCGTAGCCCTTTTCGTAGGCCCACACAATTGCCGCTGGAAAGGCCACGCTTATGAGAAGAAGATAGCCAAGGGAACTTACCCATCCGAAAAGGCTGAACAGGGCGAGTCCGGCGCTCAGGCCAAGCAGCACCTTCCCGATCAGGGCCAGGGTCGCCTCGTCGCCGAGCCAGGTGGCAAGGGTTTCCTTGCCTGCGATGCGGTCCACCTGGGCGTCCAGAACGTCGAAAAAGGCGGCTCGAACGAAGGCGAGGCCCCCGGCGAAAAGGCTCGCGGCCAGGATATCAAAAAACGAGGGCGAAAAATCGTGTGAGAGCGCCGGAAGAAAGGCTGTAACCGCGCCCCAGGCCAGGGATACGGAAAGCGTCTTGGACCCTGGAATGGCCCTTATGCGCGGATAGCGCGATTCCATTGAAAGGCGGCCCGGAAGCAGGGGCACGTTGTAGGAAAGCCCCATCACTGTCATGAACAGAAGAATGGCGAACGCGGCCTTGCCCAAAAGAAGCCCGGCCCCAAGGCCGACGGCAAGGCTGGCCCCGGAAACGGCCAGAAGCGCGGTCCTGTGCTCCTCGTAAAAAAGCGCACGGTCCGGGTCGTTGTACCGGTAGGCGTTGCGGCCTATGTAGTTGTTGAAGGTGTGGATGGAATAAACGTAGCACACCGCCATCACAACCGGCGCGAATGCGGGCTCGCGGCCTATGAGGGCCAGCGCCGCAAGGCACAGGCAGCCCGCGCCAAGGGCTATATAGGCGTTGGTGAGGACCAAGGCCCTTATAACCGAAAACAGGCGTTCGGAGAGGCCGTGGCCGGTTCCGGGCGGGGCTTCCAGGGTTCGGCACACCCTTCTGGTGATCCAGGTGGGGGTGGAGGCCCCGGCGGTGACGCCCACGTGGCGGGCGCCGTTCAGCGCGGAAACATCGAGTTCCTTTTCTGTCTCCACATGAAGCGCCGGTTTTCCCGAACGCGCCGCCACCTGGAAAAGCCTTTGGGTGTTGCCGCTGTTTTTGCCGCCCACAATCACCACTGCGTCCACGTTGCGGGCCAGTTCGGCTACCTCGGCCTGCCGCTTTTCGGTGCTGTCGCAGATGGTGTTGAAGATTTTAACGTCAGAGAACCTGCCCTTGATCAAACGGCAGACTTCGGCGAAAAGCTCCACGTCCTGTGTGGTCTGGGCCACCACAACAAGGGGGCTGCCAGAGGGGACAGAATCGATTTCCTCCGGCCCTCGAACCACCACCGCCCTGCCCTGGCCGTGGCCGACGAGGCCCTCCACCTCCGGGTGCTCGGCGTCACCCACTATCACCGGGGTGTAACCCCTGGCCGCATGGTTGCGGATAAGGGTCTGCACCTTTATCACTCGCGGGCAGGTGGCGTCCATCACCCTGAAACCGGCGCGGGCGAGATTCTCCTCTATCTCCGGGCTTACGCCGTGGGCGCGGATCACCACGGTTCCCACGCCCTTTTCAGGCACGGAGTCAAGAACGCTGACTCCTTTTTCCTCAAGAATCCCCATGACCTGGGGGTTGTGGATCAGGGGGCCAAAGGTGTAAACCGGGCCGGACGCACGGTTGGCGGTATCGAGCACCATTTCCACGGCGCGGCGTACGCCCATGCAAAAACCGGCTGTCCTGGCCAGAGTGATTTTCATGGAAGAACCCGGATTCCGCGTTATGCGGTTTTCTTGAGGTAAATCTTGTGGTCCACCAGGGAAAGCGAGTGGATGGAGGCCTTAACCAGCTTCTGGTCCCCGAAGATGCTCGTGAGCAGGAGCCCGTCAGGCTCAGGGGCCACGGTGTCCACGGCTTCCATGACGAGTGTTTCCCCGCCGTCTTCAACGTAATAGGCGTTTGCTTCGCACATGCTTGATTCTCCCGATTGATTTGGCGATACTTATTATACTGTTCACGGTGCGTTGGATATCAGCCCGTTGCAAAAGGCACTATGAGAAGCCTGGATAAAAACGATGAAGCGCGACGCCTGACACAGCGATTCGCGTTTTTAGACAGGCTGGTAGAACTTCGCGAGGTTTTCCGTGACAAGCGCCTCCACCAGCCTGGGAAGCGGCGTGTGGGCCACCCCGACTATTTCCACGTTTTCCTGGGAAAGGGGCAGAAGGAATTTTTTGGCCGGGCTTTCACTTACTGCGGCGGCCATGGCGGGCGTCACCTCCCCCATCATGGAGTGAGCCAGAACTATGCTTATGGGGCCTATAATGACGTCCGCCTTCATAACGGTGCGCACTATGGCGTTTTCCCCCGAAGCCCCCCTGTTGGCGCGGCTTTTGAGCATCTGGGCCGTGGCAATGGCGTTGGTTCCAAGGGCTATCAGTTCCACCGATTCCCCGTAAACCTCTTTGAGGCGCTTGATCACGGCGGCCCCTATGCCGCCTCCCTGCCCGTCCATGATGCATATTCTGGGCATTAAGATTCCTTCCGGTGCAGCTTTAAATATTATAGTTTTTCCCTTTTTTTCAAAAGGGTTCTGCGTGCCTTGGTAAGGCGGCGGGCAGGGCCTTTTTTCCGGTCGGCTTCCTTTACCGGCCCCTTGTCGCCGGTGTCGTCCGCCTTGCCCATGCTCTCGTAAAGGGCCTCGTCGAGTTTAACGGAAAAATCTGCGCAGCTTATGAAGGCGGCCCCAGCCTGGCTCACGCGAATCTGAAGGCCCCGGTCGGAAGTCACCACCACGGCCTTGGGGCCAAGCCTTTTAGCCATTTCGGCGATCACCGTATCTGCGGTTTTTCCGGCGGGGGAATAAACCACCGGAATTCCCTTTATCCGCCCGCTGCGCTCTCCGGCAACCGGGGCATGATGGGCGTCGAAAACAACGGTTACGGTATGGGCCTTCGCCTTCTTGTAAAGGGTGAGAAGCCCGGCAAGCTCTTCCCGCGCCGCCTCCAGATCGCTGGTCCCGGCGCTTCCGGTGAAGATCATGTTGTAGCCGTCGATTACGACGTGTACGCCCATTTTCCCACCGCACCGCAGGATTTGCAGGTTACTGCTTCAGAATCGCAAGGAGCCTTTCCAGGTCGGAATCAGCGTAAAACTCTATGGTGAGCATCCCCTTTTTGCCCTTTTTCAGAATCTGCACCTTGGTTCCAAGGCTGCGGGAAAGCTCGTCGGCCAGATCGGCCATGTAAACGGAATCGGGCCTTTTGGCCTTCGCCGGTTTTTCCGCCTCGGCGCGCTCGCCTTTAAGGGCGTCCACAAGCTCTTCCGTGGACCGGACCGAAAGATTTTTCGAGCACACGGTTTTGAAGGCCAGAACCTGGCGGGCCGTGTTTTCAAGGCCCAGAATGGCCCTGGCGTGGCCCATGCTGATGAGGCCGGTTCTCACTGCGTCCTGGATAACGGCAGGCAGGTTGCGAAGGCGCAGGGTGTTGGCCACGGTGGAGCGCTTCTTGCCGAGTTTTTCGGCCACAGCTTCCTGGGTGAAGCCGAACTCTGACACCAGCTTGTGCAGGCCCTCGCATTCCTCCATGGGGTTGAGATCGGCGCGCTGGACGTTTTCCACGATGGCGAAGAGGAGAAGCTCCTCGTTATCCACACTGCGCACCACAACAGGCACCTGGGTCAACCCTGCAAGGACGGCGGCCCTCATCCGGCGCTCGCCCGCCACGATCTCGTAACCCTTGCCATCGGGCCTCACAAGAAGGGGCTGGATAATGCCCTGGGTTTTTATGGAATCTGCGAGGTCCCGCAAGTCCTCGTCGTTGAAATGCTTTCGGGGCTGGTAGCGGTTGGGGGCAAGAAGATTTATGTCGCAGAAAAAATGATCCGGCGATGATGCGGAAGCCTCCCTGGTGCTCACCACCCCCATGTCGGGAAAAAGGGCGTCCAGGCCCATTCCCAAGGCTGATCGCCTTGGTTTCGCCGATTTGTCCTTTTCAGTACTCATGGAGGAAGATCCTTGTAAGGAAGGTGGGTCAATAAAAGTCAGCCTCAATCCTCAAAACCGCTCACTTTGCGCGGGTCTTGATGATCTCCCTTGCCAAATCCTTGTAACTTCTGGCCCCTGCGGAATTCGGATCGTAAAGGCAGATGGGTTTTCCGAAGCTGGGAGCCTCGCCCAGGCGCACGTTGCGTGGAATCCTGGTCTTGAAAACCAGGTCCTTGAAGTGCTTGTCCGCCTCCTCCGCAACCTGATGGCTTAAATTGACGCGGGAATCGAACATGGTTAAAAGTATTCCCATTATTCCCAGGCGCGGGTTCAGGCTCTGCTTTATCCTGCGGATGGTTGCCACAAGCTGGCCAAGGCCCTCCAGGGCGTAAAACTCGCACTGGAGCGGGATGATAAGGGCGTCAGCCGCAGTCATGGCGTTGATGGTGAGAAGCGACAGGGCTGGCGGGCAGTCGATTATTATATATTGGTAAGCGTCCGCCACAGCGGCCAGAGTGTTTTTGACCACCTGCTCGCGGCCCTGCCTGTCCACGAACTCCACCTCGAACCCGGCAAGCTCCACCCGGCCCGGAACCACGGACAGCTTTTTTATTTCCGTGGGCCGCACAACGTCGGTTATGGCCGCCTGCCCCATGAGGGCATGGTAGAAGGTGGTTTCCAGGGCCTTTTTGTCCAGGCCCAGCCCCGTGGTGGCGTTTCCCTGGGGATCGAGGTCCACCAGGAGGGTCCGCTTGCCCGAAAGGGCCAGGGCGGCGGCAAGATTCGTGGCGGTGGTGGTTTTACCAACGCCTCCCTTTTGATTGGCTATCGAGATTATCTGGCTCATGGCTGCCGTCCTACCACAATTGAACCTTATTGAAAAGCGCAACATGTAGAGCCGGAAAACAATATTTGAAAAAGCAGATGAAGGGCGGCCTGCCGACTTTCATGCTCCGCCGCCCCGAATCGCGCCTTAATTTTCTTGACATGCTTCTGGTTTTGGGCTATCCGTACATGCTTATCGTTTATTGGCAGCATCAAACCCGATAACGTACTGACAAAGGAGGACATTTTCAGTTGGCAAACCATAAATCCGCATTAAAAAGAGTCAGACAGAACAAACTTCGGCAACTTCGCAACCGCTCGGCCAAAACCCGTATCAAGAACGTGGTGAAGGCTTTTGCCGAAAAAGTGGGTGCAAACGCCCTTGAGGCCGCCTCCACCGCTCTTTCCACCGCCCAGTCGATCATAGCAAAGGGCGCGGGCAAGGGCGTAATACATAAGAATAAGGCTTCCAGGAAAATTTCCAGGCTGGCCAAGCAGTTGAACAAGGCAAAAGCCCAGGTTTCCTAAGCCGCCCCTCGTTCCTGCTTTTTGCATTAATAAATCAAGGCGTAAGGGCTTCCGAAATTATCGGGAAGCCCTTACGCCTTTTTGCGTTCAAGGCCCTATCGCCTTTTTCCAATGGAAGCGGGGCGCACGGCGGAATTTTCGCCATGCGCCCCGGTTTAGGGTCTAGTAAATTCCCACCTTGGCTCCGAGATTGGAGTCATAGATGTTCACGTCATCCAGTCCGCTGGTTCGCGCCACAAGCCGGTGAAAGCCCATGTAACGCCCGCCGTCGGTGGTAAGAACCTCGGCCTCTGAGGGGAAAATCCCCTTTCCGGCCAGTTCGATGGCCCTTTCAAAGTCCCGCCAGTCCTTCCAGCCTTCCGGCTGGGTGTCGACGGAAACGTCGGCCACCTTGGCGTTGCCGGCCCAAAGATTACGCCAGAACTCGGCGGTTTTGAAGCACCTGCAACCATCCGACCAGAATACCTTCCCGTTTGACTGGGGCTCTAAAAGGTAGTCCGGCACCACCCCGTTTTCAAAGGGAGCGGCAAGTCCCGCCACCACCACCCCGATCTGGCCTCCGGGCCTGAGGAACCGGGAGAGGTAATCCAGGTAAAGCTCGTCGGTTCCAAAATACTGGTAGGCGTCGATTGAAACGACTGCGTCGAAAAACCCCTTGGCAAATGGAAGCGCATGGGCCTCGCAGCGCACGGGGCAGATGGAATCGCCGCAACCTGCTTCAAGCACACGTTGCCAGTTGTAATCCGGGTCAATCCACAAATCCGCTGCCCAGACCTTGACGCCGAACTCGCGGGCGAGGAAAACGCTGGTGAGCGCCCTTCCGCAGCCAAGGTCCAAGACCCGCATTCCGGGCTTGAAATCCATCTTTTCGCACAGCCATTCCAGAAGCCAGAGGGCGTTGGGGCCCATCTGGTTTTCCAGCACCCACATGGGGTCGTACTTGCCGGAGCGGGGAAATTTGTCGTTGCCAACTATGGAAAATGCCTCGTTGATCTTATCGGATGAGTCGGTTTGCATCTTAAAATCCCTCCAAGGATGCCTCCGCCAGAACAGCGCCCTTCTGGGCAAGCCGCTCGGAAAGCCTTAAAAGGGCGTTTTGGCGGTTCTGTTCGGTTGTAAGCGTATCGCCTGAAAGCACCGTGTAATTCTCGAAATCGGCAAGGCTTGGGTGGCTGAAAACCACCTTTCCCGCCTTGTCGCCAAGAGACACGGCGACTGTCATACGAAGGGTGCGCTCCACGGAATCCCCCCCGGCCTTTCTTGCCGAGCTTTGATCCGTAAGCGAAACCACCCTTCCGGTGAGCGTGAGATCGGCCCCCGTGCGGTCGGGAATGAAGCGCCCCCCGGCGGAAAACCTCCTGGAAAACGCGTTCGATACCATTACGGACAGGCCGCTTTCGATGGTGTCATTATCGAAAACGTTCACGAACACGCTCCGCCGAAGGCCCCCCGAAGCTCCGGAAGGCGATGCGACATCGCCGCCACCGAGCCTGTAACCGCATGACAGGGCCGATACCGCTATGACCGGAACAAGAACCAGCGCGAACCTTGAAATGATTTTATGCATCCAGCCTCATGTTTTTAACCCGGCGTCAAGCCCGGGCGATGGTTTACGGAATCAAATGAAAAGAGGGAGCCGGAAAGACCATGCCATTTCAAAAGCCTTTCAGCTTTCGAAGGCGTAATGATTCATAGCTTGCAAACAAAGCCTCCGTCAGCCAACCACCACGTTCACCAGCTTGTTCTTGACATAAACCACCTTGCGGATGGTTTTGCCGTCCACAAATTTTTTTACCCCGGCGTCTTCCAGAGCCAGGGCCTTCACATCCTCGTCCGGGGCATCCACGGAAACCGTGATCTTTCCGCGAAGTTTCCCGTTGACCTGGATCACCACCAGAACGGTGTCGTCTTCAAGGGCTTCCGGGTCAAAGGAAGGCCAGGGGGTGTCGAGAATGCTTGGGGCATTGCCCAGGGCCACCCAAAGCTCCTCGGAAAAATGCGGAACCATGGGAGAGAGCAGGGTCACCGTGCTTTCCACCGCTCCAGCCATTACCCGGTTGAAGAGCTTTGAGGTTCCCGCCTGGGAGTCGGTCTCATAAACCACGTTCACGAGTTCCATAAGGGCCGCGATTGCGGTGTTGAAGTGATAGCGGTCCTCGATGTCCCGGCTGACCTTGGCTATGGTCTTATGGGTCTTGCGGTAAAGGGCCGCCGCGTCTTCGGGCAGATCGGCCACAGGGCCCCTGTACGGCTTGATTCCGGCGATTTTGTCCTTCCAGCCCAAAACCATGCGCCAAACCCGGTTCATGAAACGGGAAGCGCCTTCAACCCCCTGCTCGCTCCATTCGAGATCGCTCTCCGGCGGAGCCGCGAAAAGGCAGAAGAGCCGCACAACGTCCGCTCCGTAACGGTCGATGAGGTCCCCCGGGTCGATGACGTTCTTCTTGGACTTGCTCATCTTCTCCTTGCGCCCAACAACCACCGGCCCACCGCACTTTTTGCAGGTGCGCTTTTCGCCGGTTCCCTCCACCTCCTGGGGGAAGAGATAGCCGTCCTTTTCGCAGTGGGTGGTTTCCTTGCACACCATGCCCTGGGTGAGCAGTCGGGTGAAGGGCTCCTTGAAGGGCACGAGGCCGAAGTCGTGCAATACGCGGGTGAAGTAGCGCGAATACAGAAGGTGCAGGATGGCGTGCTCCACGCCTCCTATATATTGGTCAACGGGCATCCAGTATGCGGCGGCCTTCTCGTCGAACATGCCCTTGTCCCAGCGCGGGCTGCAGTAGCGCTCGAAATACCAGGAGGACTCCACGAAGGTGTCCATGGTGTCGGTTTCCCGGCGCGCGTTTTCGTCGCCGCACCTGGGGCAGCGGGTCTTGGCGAAATAAGGATGATCGGGAAGCGGCGATTTTCCACCCGGCAGAAGGTTTGCGTCCTCCGGGAGAAGAATGGGAAGGTCGCTCTCCGGCACGGGCACTATTCCGCAGGTTTTGCAGTGGATGACCGGAATGGGCGCACCCCAATAGCGCTGGCGGGAGATGCCCCAGTCCCTGAGCCTGAAATTGACGGTTTTTCCGCCTATCCCCCGTTGATTCAGATGGGCGCAGATGGCGTCCTTGGCGGCCTCATTGGCCATGCCGTCGAACTCGCCGGAATTGGCCAGGAAACCGGGGCCGGTGTAGGCTTCGGTCATGGCGGCGGCGTCAAGGGTTTCGCCTTCGGGCATTATCACCGGAATTATGGGAAGATCGTATTTGCGGGCGAACTCGAAATCGCGCTGGTCGTGGGCCGGAACGCTCATCACCGCACCTGTGCCGTAGCTCATCAGGGCGAAATTCGCGGAATAGACGGGCATCTTGCGCCCGTTCACCGGGTTTATG
This sequence comes from Deltaproteobacteria bacterium, assembly GCA_016235345.1. Classification (NCBI taxonomy): domain Bacteria; kingdom Pseudomonadati; phylum Myxococcota; class Myxococcia; species Deltaproteobacteria bacterium. Next base: position 115,921 of record JACRLG010000015.1, read on the forward strand.
CAGAATGCGCCCGTGAACACGCCCTCTTTTTCCAGGTCCTTGTCCTCGTACCGCACCTTGTCGGGCTTGGCCATGCGCTCCACGAATTCAAGGACAGCCGCTTCCTGGGGTGTTCCGGCGCAGAACTCCCTGACAAAAGGATGTTCCGGTGCAAGCACCATTAGCGTCGCCCCGAAAAGGGTGTCCGGGCGGGTTGTGAAAACCTTTATGGTCTCTCTCCTGCCCTCCATCGCAAAAACAATCTCCGCCCCGTGGCTTTTTCCGATCCAGTTGGCCTGCATGGTGAGGACCTTTTCGGGCCAACCGGGGAGCTTGTTGCAATAATCCAGAAGATCGTCAGCGTAGCTCGTGATGCGGAAAAACCACTGGTTAAGCTTCTTGGGGGCCACTTCCTTGCCGCAACGCCAGCAGCAGCCGTCTTCCACCTGCTCGTTTGCAAGAACCGTCTGGCAGGTGTTGCACCAGTTGACGTCCGCCTCCTTGCGGTAGGCCATGTCACGCGCAAGCATTTTGAGGAAAAGCCACTGCTCCCAGCGGTAATATTCGGGCTTGCAGGTGGCAAGCTCCCGGTCCCAGTCGTAGGAAAAGCCCATTTTTTTGAGCTGCCGGGTCATGTAAGCTATGTTTTCATAAGTCCAGGCGGCGGGGTGGGTGTTGTTGGAAATGGCCGCGTTTTCGGCGGGCATTCCGAATGCATCCCAGCCCATGGGATGAAGCACATTATAGCCCTTCATCCTTTTGTAGCGGGCCACCACGTCGCCGATTGTATAGTTGCGCACGTGGCCCATGTGGATTTTTCCCGACGGGTAGGGAAACATCTCCATGAGATAATACTTTTCCCGTGACTCATCCTCGATAACCTTGAAAAGCCCGGTTTTTTCCCATTCCGCCTGCCACCTGGCCTCGATTTGGGCCGGATTGTATCTTTCTTCCATGAGCTTTGTTTTCCTTGTGGATGAATGGACCCTGACTCATTTTTTAAACTTCCTTCATTGCACAAGTCGGCCCGGTTGGCAAGCGACCCGAAAGGTCTTTATAATCATGTCCGGGTTTAAATGTCCGAGCCCTCCAGCTCCCCGGAATACATGGTTGAATATTCACATCGCACGCGCAATATATAGGGGTAACGGAAAGGGAGCAGGATTCCTGGTCCCGAATGGAATGAAGAAAAGGAGCATTCAAATGGAAAAAATTTATCCGTAAGGCTTGGCATGGCAACCATCGCGGTGGCCATAGCCGTTACTCTCATTGGAGAGGGCAATTATCCATACTGGTTCTGGAAGGCGAAGGCGAATTTCTGGGCGCGGATGAAAAGGCGCTTTCCGCCAGGAAGGGGGATATGCTGGTTTGCGACATTGCGGAGCCCCACGGAGTAAAGGCGGATACCGACAAGCGCATTCTGGTGACCATCGCTCCGCCCATCTGACACGCCTGAAAATCCCTCGAAGAAAAAGATGTCCGATTCAGATCAAAAACTGATGGAGGAAGCAGCTTCATCCCGGCGCTATTTTCCATGTGATGTGACTTTCCGCCTGACCTGACCGAAACAGGCGCAAAAACAAAGGGGGGATGAAAGCCGGTCAACGGCCTTCATCCCCCCAACTTGTTCAATGGCGCGGGATAAATTAACTTCCCGCCAGCCATCTTCATACGACGCCGCTAGTTGGCGATACCCATTGAACGCAAAAGCCTGCGGTCGATCGCTCCGCTTTCGATCAGGCCCTTGGCTTCCTGGTAATCGAGAATGGCCTCCTGGGTTATGGGGCCGAAGACGCCGTCGATATCCGATTTGTAGTACCCCATGGCCGCGAGCTTTTCCTGAACCTTGCGCACCTGTATCTTGCGCTTTTCCCAGGCGCTCAACTCTGAAGTATCCGAATCTCCGCCCTTTGCCGCAGGCACGGGCTGGACCGCCGCCGGGGAGGCGACCGGGACGGGAGGCTTGGCACCGGTTGACGCGCCTGCCTTGAAACGAGGAGTCTTTATGGCTTTTCCGGCCCTGAAGCTTTCGAGATACTTTAAAACCTCTTCCAGAAGGCTTCTGGGGTAGAGCTTGCCTGCAAGCTGGTCCCAGACCGGGCGGGTGCGCCTCATGGCCTCAGCCCTGGTTTCCGCCGCAAACTCGGTGTGCTTTATTCCGTATTTGATCATGCCCTCCAGGGCGCGCTTGTTTTCATCCCGGATGCCCTTTACGAAGGCCGCCTGGACCTTGCCGCGCGCGCTGTCAAGGTTGTCCTGGTATTCCTCGGGAAGCGCGCTCCATTCTTTTTCAGTGATCACTATGAGTGCCGGGGCATAGCGTATATTCAGGGGATTCACGTACTTCATCACCTGAAAAAGCTGGCTTCCGGCATAATAAACGGCAGGAGCGAAGGCCGTGTCGATCACTCCGCTTTTAAAGGCTGAGTGGCCCTCTATGACCGTGGTGACAATGGGTTGCCCGCCCAGGGCCTTCACCGTGGCGGCTTCCAGGGGGCCGTACCAGTTCTGGAACCTGCAGCGCTTGAAATCTTCCAGGGTGTTCATCGGAAAGCGCGTGGAATAGAGCTGGTCGAAGTCCTGGTCCATCCACATGAGCATCTTGTAGCCTCTTTGATCAAAATAATAGTCAAAGGTGGCGAACATCATGGTACGGAGATAATCCACCTCTTGGTAGTTCCTGATAAGAAAGGGCAGGCCCAGCACGGAAAGCTCCGGGCAAGCCAGATTGGCCCCTGCCCCGGATATCCCCGCCCCCTGGAGCTGGCCAATCTTCATTTTCTGGAGATATTCGTTGTCGTTGCCCATGACCCCGCCCCAGTAAATCTTCAACTTCAGCTCGTCATTGGTGGAGTCCCGTATCCATGGCACGACCAAAGACTGCACCTGCTGACCCCAGCCCACATTCTTGGGCGCAAGGGTGGCGACCTTCCATACGACGGCGCGTTTCTCGGCCAGGGCCTGTGATGCCGGAACAAGGCCGATAACCAGAAGCGTTAACAGGATCAGAGGGCGTAACTTTCCACGGGCCATTTTTTTGGCTCCTTTCCTTGGTGGGTTGCCATTGGGTTCCAAAGCATGAAGACAAAAGGATTACTTCCGAAAAAGGACCGAATGCCGGACTGATGGGAGAAGCATTTGGAATTCTGTAATACTATAACAATTGCCCTTGAAATGAAAGACCTTGCAGGAAAATCATTCGGAAAATTTCAAGGGGTTATGTACAGGCTGCGCCGTTTTTGTCCTTGACCGGAAAACGCGGGTGTGAGAGCATTCGGACTCTCATATTATCGGGAGCGCAAGGTGCTTACATTTTTCGCTTTCCCGAAAATGGTGCAGGAGGAAAATCGGGGCATTTCTTTCCTTTGCCGGGTTCCCTTAAAAAGGGAAAAGAACCATGCTCCGCTTAATAACCCAATTTGCCGCCATAAAGGGGTGACCATGCAATTTATCGATCTTGCCGCACAGCAGAAAAGAATCTTGAACGACGTAAACGAGCGAATCAAAAAAGTTCTCGCCCACGGGGCCTATATCCAGGGGCCTGAAGTCAAGGAGCTTGAAAAGGATTTGGCCGCCTACGTTGGAGCCGATCACGCAATAGGCTGCAGTTCGGGCACGGACGCCCTTCTCATGCCCCTAATGGCCCTTGGGGTGGGGCCCGGCGACGCGGTGTTCACCACGCCCTTCACCTTCGTGGCCACCGCCGAGGTCATAAGCCTTCTGGGGGCAACCCCGGTCTTCGTGGATGTTGATCCCGTCACGTACAACATGTCGCCAAAAGCTCTTGAGGCCGCCATCGAGGCCCTTCTTGCAGGCGACCCGAAAAAGCACCCCCTGCCCTTTCCCTGCGCTTCGGGCACGGACGGAAAGGTGACGACTCTGGCCACGGCCTGCGCCATGAAGCCCAAGGTCGTGATCGCGGTTGACCTTTTCGGGCTCTGCGCCGACTACGACGCCATCAACGCCATTGCCCACAAGCACGGCCTTACGGTCATTGAAGACGGGGCCCAGAGCTTCGGGGCCGAGTACAAGGGCAAAAAGGCCTGCTCGCTGGCAAAAGTGGGCTGCACCAGCTTTTTCCCGGCCAAGCCCCTTGGATGCTACGGCGACGGCGGCATGGTCTTCACCGACGATCTGGCCCTTGCCGAGGTCATGCGCTCCATCAGGGTCCACGGCCAGGGCGGGCACAAGTACGACAACGTCAGAATCGGCATCAACGGACGGATCGACACCCTCCAGGCTGCCATACTGCTTTCCAAGTTCAACATCTTCCCGGACGAGGTCACCCGCCGCCAGGAAGTGGCCAGGCGCTATTCCGAGGGTCTTTCCGCAAGCGGCCTTTACACGGTGCCTAAAATTCCAGCGGGATATCTCAGCGTCTACGCGCAATACACCCTTGCGGTCAAGGAGGCGGGATTGCGCGACAGCGTGCTGGCGCACTTGAAGGAAAAGGGCGTGCCCACGGCCATCTATTACCCGAAGCCCCTGCACCGCCAGGACGCCTTCGCCTACCTTGGCTACAAGTTGGGCGATTTCCCGGTTTCCGACGATGTCTGCGACAAGGTCTTTTCGGTGCCCATGCACCCCTACCTTGAAAGGGCGGATCAGAGCCAGATCATCGACGCCCTTCTTTCCTGGGGAGCGTGCAAGTAGGAAAACAACGGCCTGCCCGGAAACCTCATGACCCCGGCAAATGCCGGGGTCATGGTTTTTTATAGGCCATTGAGGTATCGGTTGAAGAAAGCTGTTGCTCTTTCGAGGAAAAGGGCCTGATGGCCGGGATCGTTCATGGGATGATCGCCGCCTTCAAAGATTTCGATGCTTTTCGGCCCTGCGGCCCTTTCGTATATTTCCCGCCCGTGGGCCACGGGAACCACCTGGTCGCGGTCTCCATGGAAAACCAGGATGGGGCCGGTTTCAAGCGGGTCGTCTGGAAGATCGAACGCGTTTTCCGGCGCAAAAAATCGGGGGGAGAGTCTTTTGTCGTCGCCGGAGGACCGAAGCACCCCGGCCAGCGGGGCGAAATGGGCGGGAGCCGCGTAAATGCAGAGGGCGGCCACAGGATCATTAAACGCCGAGGATAGGCAGACCGCGCCTCCCATACTGCTTCCGAAAAGCCCGACCATACCGCCTAAGTCGCCTCTGGCCTTCATTGCGGCGCGGGCGGCTTTCAGGTCGCCGAGCCTGGCCGGAAATGTGGTGTCCCGCTTGAAATCGCCGCCGCTTTTTCCGCAGCCCCGGTGATCGAGGCGCAGAAAGGCGATGCCCTTTGACGCAAGCGCGCCTGCAAGGGCCTTTTGCTTGGGGCTTTCGGCGTCCGCGAAAAGCCCGTGGCAGCCGATCACCAGGGGCGGGGCCGGAACATCCGGCATGTGAAGGAAGGCCGAAAGCACAAGGCCGTCAACGGGGATTTCGATTTCGAGGGTCTTTATAGTCTTCATGCGGCTGATTTTACTCCGCAGCCCGGCCCGGAGTAAAGCCCGTCAAGCTGAGGACAGTTCGGAAATTTCATGAAATGACGCTTTTACTTAATAAACGACTGGATGAGTGATGTCTGTAAAGAAGGGCGAAAGACTGGAACTGACCGTTGAAAAGACGGTCTTCGGCGGCGACGGATTATGCCGGGTTGACGGAATGGCCGTGTTCATCGAAGGGGCCGTTCCGGGCGACCGGGTGGAGGCCCTCATCACCCGCAGGAAAAAGGACTGGGCAACGGGCCGTGTCATGGCCCTTCTCGATCCTTCCCCCGACCGGGTTCCTGCCCCCTGCCCCTACGTGGGCGTCTGCGGTGGATGCAAGTGGCAGTTTTTGGATTACGCCCGCCAGCTCGAATACAAGCGCGACCAGGTGAGGGAAGCCCTGGAGCACATAGGCGGCTTAAAGGACGTTCCCGTGGGCGACACCCTGGCTTCGGACCAGATTTTCGGCTACCGCAACAAGATGGAGTTTTCCTGCGCCACCCGCCGCTGGCTCATGCCCGAAGAGCTCACCGCAGCGGGCGGGCCGGGACACGGCGAAGGCCCCGATTTCGCCTGCGGGCTGCACATTCCGGGCTGCTTCGACAAGGTTCTGGACGTTGACGCCTGCCTTCTGCAGCACGAGGAAGGCAACCTCATCCTGCCCTACCTGAAGGAGAAGATGAAGGCTTCGGGCCTTCCGGCCTATGGCCTTAAAAGCCACCAGGGGTTCTGGCGCTTCGTGATGATGCGCAGAAGCCGCGCCTTCGGATCATGGATGGTGAACCTTGTGACCAGCAGCCGGAACTCCGACGTTCTTGTTCCTATGGCCAGGGACCTTACAAGGAAATTTCCCACCATCGTATCTGTCGTGAACAACGTGACGGACAGGCGCGCCCAGGTTTCATCGGGAGGCAGCGAGGACATCCTCTTCGGCCAGCCGGTTCTCATGGACCAATTGGGCCGTTTCGATTTCGCGGTTTCGGCCAATTCCTTTTTCCAGACCAACCCCCAGCAGGCAGAGAGGCTTTACGACGTCGCGGCCTGCTTCGCGGGCCTGGACGGCGGGCAGAAGGTGCTGGACCTCTACTGCGGCATAGGTTCCATCGCCCTGTGGGTTTCGGACAAGGCATCTAAGGTTCTCGGGCTCGAGGTGGTGAAAGACGCAGTGATGGACGCCCGGCAGAACGTGAAGCGGAACGGCGTCAAAAACTGCCGGTTCGAGGCGGCTGACATAAAGGACGCCATAGGCGGCCTTGATTTCAAGCCCGACGTCGTCATCACCGACCCGCCCAGGAGTGGAATGCACCCGGACGTCACCGACAGGCTATGCTCCCTTGCCGCGCCGGTCCTGGTCTACGTTTCATGCAACCCGGCCACCCTGGCCCGCGACCTTGCTGTGCTGTCCAGGGTTTACGACGTGGAAAAGGTCCAGCCGGTGGACATGTTTCCTCACACCTTTCACGTGGAGTGCGTGGCTAGGCTGGTCCGGCGGTCGTGAAAAGCATTGGGCGGTCGGCAGTGGAATGTAGGCGTTTTTGCTGATATGAAAAATATCCAGGCTTCAAAATTTGAAAGAACGTGAAGGACGTCTATCTCATGAATCCCAAGAATGGCGCGACAGTCGGGAAAACGGTTCCCACGGTTCCGGGGTACCTCAATGAAATCGCACCTTACGAGGCGGGAAAACCCATAGAGGAGCTGGAGCGGGAGCTTGGAATCAGAAATTCCATCAAGCTCGCTTCCAACGAAAATCCGCTGGGGCCTTCTCCAAAAGCTGTTCAGGCGGCCACTGCCGCGCTTTCCCGCCTGCACCGCTACCCGGATTCGGCGGCACGGGTCCTCACCGCCCGGCTCGCCGAAAAACTTGGGGTTCCCGAACCGACGCTGGTTCTCGGCAACGGCAGCGACGAAGTGATACAGATGCTGGCCACGGTGTTCTTCCAGCCCGGCGATGAGGCCGTCATGAGCGAGTCCTGCTTTCTCATGTACCCCATCGCAACGGCCTCCGAGGGGGCAACCGCCGTTAAGGTCCCGCTGAAGGGCCTTTTCCCGGACCTTTTTGCCATGAGCCGGGCCGTCACCGAAAAAACCCGGATGATCTTCGTGAACACCCCCTTGAACCCCACCGGCGCGCACCTGAAAAAATCCGAGTTCGAGACGTTTTTGAAGGATGTGCCGGAAAATGTGCTGGTGGTTCTGGACGAGGCCTACGTGGAGTTCGCCCGCGACCCCCTTGGCGTCAACGGCCTCGATTATATCGGAAAAGACCCACGGGTGGTGGTGCTTCGGACCTTCTCCAAGCTCTACGGCCTCGCGGGCCTCCGGGTGGGCTACGGTATCATGGATCCGGAAATCGCAGGGTATCTGAACCGCATCCGCATTCCCTTCAATACCAACCTCGTGGCCCAGGAGGCCGCCATCGCGGCGCTTACAGACGAGGACTACGTGGCCGAAACCCTGAAAACCGTGCACGAAGGCCTGGATTTCCTCTATCGGGGCCTCTCGGAGCTTGGTTTTTCCTATCACGAGACCCAGTCCAATTTTTTTCTGATCGACGTATCCCCAAGGGACGGCAAGGAGGTTTTTAACGCCATGCTCCGGGAGGGGGTCATCATACGGGCCATGAACGCCTACGGAATGCCCCGGTACATCAGGGTATCCGTGGGAAAACCCGATGAGAACCAAAGGTTCCTGGAAGCCTTCGCCAAGGTCATGGGCAAAGGCTCCGGGCGCAGGCCGCCCATCGTCACCATAGACGGCCCAAGCGGAGCGGGCAAGACCACCGTGGGAAAACTGCTCGCCCAAAGGCTTGGCTTCACCTACGTGGACACAGGCGCGCTCTACCGGGGCCTTGCGGTGATCGCCCGCGAGGCCGGGGTGTCCGCCGACGACGACCAAGGGCTTGCCGGTCTGTGCGACAGGACGTCCCTCGCCTTCAGGCCGGGAATCGACGGCTCCAGGCTTTTTGCGGGGGACCGCGACATCACAGATCTTCTTCGCACCCCTGAAATCTCCATGCTCTCATCCGCAGTTTCCGCGCGTCCCTGCGTCAGAGCCTGGCTTTTGTCGGTCCAAAGGGAGCTTGGAAAGGACGGCGGCGCGGTTTTCGAGGGCAGGGACACCGGAACAGTGGTCTTTCCCGATGCTTCCGCAAAATTTTTCCTCAGGGCCGATCCAAAAATCCGCGCCCTTCGCAGATACCAGGAACTGCTGGCAAAGGGCTCAAGCGTAAGCCTTTCTGATGTCGAGCGGGACATGGAAAAGCGGGACGAAAATGACTCGAAACGAGCCCTTGCGCCCCTGAAACCCGCAGAAGACGCCGTTATTCTTGATTCCACGGCCCTTACCATAGAAGAGGTGGTGGAAGCGATGATTGAAAGGGTCGAAAGCCTTTCCTGAAAAGTAACCAGGGACAAGTTGACAGCCCTTTACGCAAGGCCATCAAATGTCTTTTGACTTGCCTCGATTTATCTGCTATGAGGATTCGTTTTTAAAATGCAGCAACGCCCGAAGCGGTCCGGGCGAAATCTCGTGAAGGGGGTACCTCTTTTGATGGACGATACGGAAATGGACGAACTGGTGGTAGAGGAACGTAACAACGAAACCGATACCGAGATGGATGAGGTCGTGAAGAAGCCCTCGCCCAAGGCGATGGTTACGACCAGGATGAACCTGGATGACGAGGCCGAAGACACCGGCCCATCCGAGTTCCAAACACTCTATGAGGAGAGTTTCAAGCGCTTCGACGAAGGCGAGGTTGTCCACGGGCGCATAGTCCAGGTGGACAAGGAATTCGTCCTGGTGGACATCGGATACAAATCCGAGGGGATGATCCCCATTCGTGAGTTCTACGAGCCTGACGGCACCATGAGCGCCAAAGTTGGCGACGAGGTGGACGTCATGGTGGAACGCCTGGAATCCGACGAGGAAGGCGTCATCGTCTCCAAGGAAAAGGCGTCCAAGATAAAGGTCTGGGAAGAAATCAAGAAGGCCTACGAGGAAGACGGCACCGTCACCGGCGTCATCACCCACAGGGTCAAGGGCGGCTTCTCAGTGGATATCGGGGTCCAGGCATTTCTGCCCGGCTCCCAGGTTGATCTGCGGCCCGTGCGCGACCTGGATGCAATGGTTTCCAAGACCTTCACTTTCAAGGTTTTAAAATACAACCGCAAGCGCAGCAACATCGTGCTTTCCCGCAGGGTCATACTGGAGAAGGAACGCGAAACCCAGCGCTCCACCACCCTGTCCGCCATCCACGTCGGCAAGGTCATGCAGGGCCAGGTAAAGAACATCACCGAATACGGCGTGTTCGTGGACCTTGGCGGCATAGACGGCCTTCTGCACATCACGGACATCTCCTGGGGCCGTGTGAAGCACCCCAACGAGCTTTTCTCCGTTGGCGACACCATCAACGTGAAGGTTCTCGATCTCGACCTCGAGCGCGAGCGCGTGTCCCTTGGCATGAAGCAGTTGAAGCCCGATCCGTGGTCGCTGGCAATGGAGCGCTACCCGGTTGGGACCAAGGTTTCCGGCAAGGTGGTGAGCCTCACCGATTACGGCGCCTTCGTCGAGCTTGAAGAGGGCATCGAGGGCTTGATCCACGTGTCCGAAATGAGCTGGACCAAAAAGGTGCGCCACCCGTCCAAGGTTGTCTCGGTTGGCGACATGGTGGACGCGGTGGTTCTGGACATCAAGCCCAACAACCGCAGGGTCAGCCTCGGCATGAAGCAGGTCGCGCCCAACCCCTGGGATGTCATCGCCGACAAGTACCCGGTGGGCACCACCATCGAGGGCAAGATCAAGAACATCACCGATTTCGGCATGTTCATAGGAATCGATGAGGGAATCGACGGACTGGTCCACATCTCCGACATCTCCTGGACCAAGCGCGTCAACCACCCCGGCGAAATCTACAAGAAGGGCGACGAGGTCCAGGCCATCGTTTTGCATATCGACAAGGAAAACGAGCGCTTCTCCCTTGGAATCAAGCAGCTCACCCCCGACCCCTGGGCCACCATTGAAGACCGTTACCGCGTAGGCACCCGCATCAAGGGGCTTGTCACCTCGGTGACCGATTTCGGCATCTTCGTGGAGCTTGAGGAAGGCATCGAAGGCCTTGTGCATGTGTCCGAGGTTTCCAAGGACAAGATCAAGACCCCGGTTGGCCTCTACAACGTGGGCCAGGATGTTGACGCCATAGTGGTCAACATCAATCCCAAGGAACGCCGCATCGGCCTTTCCATCAAGCGTCTGGAATCCGATGAAGAGGATTCCTATCTGGCCGATTATCTCACCAACGCCAAGTCTTCCGGCTCCGCCCTGGGCGAGGCCCTGAAACTCTCCCTCCAGGAAAAGATCAAGGGGCAAAAGGGCGAGGAAGAAGAAGAATAGCAGCCCGTCTAAAAACGCGAATTGCTGTGTCAGGCGGTAACGCCAATTCCGCCATGTACGAAAAGTACACTTGCTCATTGGCGTTGCCGCTTTCCTTGCGCTTCATCGTTTTTATCCAGGCTGCACGTATAGCCTGCTTTAACTGGTTGTTTGTTCGAGTCTTTTTTCACCGTGTTTTCAAGCAATCCCCCATGACGTTGCACCGCAGAATATGCGGTGCAACGTCGTTTTTTTAGCGAGGCCCCCATGTTCTCCCGCCGCCATCCGTTGCTTTTCACCTTCCTCGTGCTTGTCGGCATTTTCATGTCCGGCATGGTAGCCCTTTCACTCATAACGGTGGCCGCGTCGGGAGGAAGGTTCGGAACCGGGCTTTCAAACAAGGTCGGAGTGGTGGAGCTTGACGGAACCATCACCGATTCCCGAATAATTGTCGAAAGCCTTGCCGATTTCAGGAAAAACGACAAGATAAAGGCCATTGTGCTGCGCGTCGATTCGCCCGGAGGCTCCCTGGGCCCAAGCCAGGAAATCTACGCCGAAGTCAAAAAAACCGTGGCGGAAAAAAAGGTCATCGTGTCAATGGGCTCGGTGGCGGCATCAGGGGGCTACTACGTCTCCTCCTGCGCCTCCGGCATCATGGCCAACCCGGGCACCATAACCGGCTCCATCGGCGTAATCATGGCCTACACCAACGCCAAGGGCCTGATGGACAAGGTGGGGCTTTCACCAGTTGTCATCAAAAGCGGCAAGTTCAAGGACATAGGCTCTCCCTTCCGGGACATGACCGCCGATGAGCGCGCCTTTTTGAACGAAACCATCCAGGCCATGTACATGCAGTTTGTGGACGACATCGTAAAGGGCCGCAAGATGGACAAGGAAAAGCTGCTCCAGCTTGCGGACGGCAGGATATTCACGGGGATAAAGGCCAAGGAGCTTGGGCTCATCGACAGGCTGGGCAACATGGAAGACGCCATTGCCTGGGCCGGAGAGCTTGGCGGCCTGGGTGAAGACCCCGCCGTGATTTACGCCAACCGCAGCCGCTTCGCGGGCCTGGAAAAAATGATGGAATCGGCCTCGAAGGTGATGGAAGGCGCAACCTCAGCGGTTCCGTTGCTTGCTTACCTGTGGATGCCCCCCGTCTGAAAAAGGCGCAATATTGATAAAAGCAAAGGGGCGGCCAGACGGCCGCCCCTTTGCTTTTATGCGGCAAGGAAACCAGCCTTACATCAGCCCTTTTCAGCCACTATTCCGAACACCCTTTCAAGGGCCTCGTCGAGTTTCGCAGGGTCTGTACCGCCCGCCTGGGCCATGTCCGGCCTTCCTCCGCCCGATCCGCCCACCATGCCCGCGATTTCCTTCACGATGTTACCGGCGTGGAATTTCTTCGCAAGGTCCTTGGTGACCATGGCCACCAGAAAAACCTTACCCTCAAAGGCGCTGCCCAGAACCACCACTCCGCTTCCGATCTTGTCCCGGAACCTGTCGGCGGCTTCTCGAAGCGCGTTTTGGTTGTCGGCTTCAACCTTGCGTGAAATCACCTTTGTTCCGTTTATCTCTTTGATGATATCCGCCGAGCCCGCCCCGGTTTCGCCTGCGGCCATGCGGACCTTCAGGTCCGAAAGGGCCTTTTCCTTCTCCTTTATTGTGGAGAGAAGTTTTTCAACCCGCTCCGGTACGGCTTCCGGCTTGTCCTTCAGGAGCTTCGCAGCAGAGTTCAGAAGGGCGAAGCGCTCCTTGGCGTAGTCGTAGGCCCCCTGCCCCGTAACGGCCTCTATGCGCCGCACGCCCGCAGCAACCGAGCTTTCCGAGACGATGAAAAACGAGCCGATGTCGCCGGTGCGCCCGGTGTGAGTTCCGCCGCAAAGCTCCCTTGAAAAATCGCCCATTTCCACCACCCGAACGCGGTCGCCGTATTTTTCCTCGAAAAGGGCCGTAGCCCCGCTGGCCCTTGCAGCGGCTGCGTCCATCTCGGTGGTGCAGATTGCCGCGTTGGCCCGGATTTTTTCGTTGACAGCAGCCTCGATGGCGGCGATTTCTTCATCGGTAAGGGCCGAAAAATGCGTGAAGTCGAAACGCAGGCGCTCCGCGTTCACGAAGCTTCCGGCCTGCTTGGCGTGATCCCCCACAACCGCCCGCAGGGCCGCGTGAAGAAGGTGCGTTGCGCTGTGGTTCAAGGCAGTGGCCCTGCGCCTGTCTTCGTTGACGGCAAGATTGACGGGCTCATTCCTGGAAAGGCTTCCGCGCGAAATTTTTCCGTGATGGATGAAAAGGCCCGTTGGATCCTTTCTGGTGTCCGTGACCTGCATCTCGCCGCCCGGCCCGGTGATAAGACCTTGGTCGCCCGCCTGGCCGCCCGATTCGCCGTAAAAGGAGGTCCGGTCGCTAACAAGGTCGATCAAATCCCCTTCCACCGCCTTTTCCACGGCCTTTCCATCGGCCATGAGGAGCAGGATTCGTCCCTTGGCGGTTGTACCGGTGTAGCCCAGAAATTCGGTTTTAACTCCCGCAGCAGTCAGTTCCTTCACCGCGTCGCTGGCCCCGGCGAAGCTGACAACCGTGCGGCTCTGCTCGCGCTGCCGGTTCATGGCGGCGGTAAACCCCACGTGATCGAGGGTGATGTTCCTGTCCCGAACCACGTCCTCCACTATGTCCACCGGAAAGCCATAGGTGTCGTAGAGTTTGAAAATCACATCGCCCGGAATCACGGTCTCGTTTTTGGCGGCAAGCTCTTCCAATGCCTCGTTCAAAACCGAAAGCCCGTGATCCAGGGTTTCCCGGAACCGGATTTCCTCATTTGAAAGAACATTTCCGATAAAGGCCATGTTCTGGCCGAGTTCCGGGTAGGGTTCGGCCATGGCCTTCGCCACGGCTCCCGCCGTGTCGTGGAGAAAGGGTTTTGTTAGCCCCAGCTGGCGGCCGTAGCGGATGGCCCGGCGAAGGATGCGCCGCAGAACATAGCCCCGACCCTCGTTTGAGGGAAGAATTCCGTCGCCGATGAGAAACGCGGCGGCCCGGCTGTGATCGGCTATAACCTTCATGCACACGTCGTCGGCGGCGTCCGCTCCCAGCGCCTTTTCGGAGAGTTTCTGGATTTCGGCAAAAATGGGCGAAAAGATATCGGAATCGTAGTTGGTGGGCGTGTTCTGCAGGACCGATGCGATGCGCTCAAGCCCCATGCCAGTGTCGATGGAAGGTTTGGGAAGGGGCGTCATTTTGCCCGATGCGTCACGGTTATACTGCATGAAAACAAGGTTCCAGATTTCCAGGAACCGGTCGCAGTCGCAGTCCGCGCCGCAGGTGGCAATGCCGCAGCCGAGGTTTTCGCCACGGTCTATGTGAATTTCGCTGCATGGGCCGCAGGGGCCGGTATCGCCCATGGCCCAGAAATTGTCCTTCTCGCCTAGGCGCACTATGCGGTTGTCCGGCACGCCCATCTTGTCGCGCCAGATTCCGTGGGCCTCGTCGTCGTCGCGGAAAACGGTGATCCACAGCTTGTCCTTCGGGAGCCTGAACACGTTGGTGAGAAGGTCCCAGGCGTATTCTATGGCTTCCTCCTTGAAGTAATTGCCGAAGGAAAAATTTCCCAGCATTTCGAAAAAGGTGTGATGGCGGGCCGTGTAGCCCACGTTTTCCAGGTCGTTGTGCTTGCCGCCCGCACGAACGCATTTCTGGGAGGTGGCGGCCCGCACGTAGTCGCGCTTTTCCTCCCCCAGAAAGGTGCGCTTGAACTGAACCATGCCCGCGTTGGTGAATAAAAGGGTGGGGTCGTCCTGGGGCACGAGGGAACTGGACACCGTCACCCTGTGCTCTCGATCTTTGAAAAAATCCAGGAAAAGCGACCTTATTTCGTTACCGGTTTTGTACATTGAAGCCTCGTTTGTTAGTCGCTGTGAAAATCGCGCGAAGTTGGAATTTAAGTAAAAGGCGGGAAAGAGCCTTGGCCGCCCTTTCCCGCCCCTGATGAGTTCAAAGGCTTTCTGCCTCTTACCAATAAATACGTCATTCGTCCATTATATCATCGGGTGGAACCACGGGCGGAGGGCCGGAAATGGCCATTTTCTCCCTGACCACTTCCGTGATCTTGGCCAGAACGTCCGGGTTTTGCGCCAGAAACTTCTTGGACTGCTCCCTACCCTGCCCAAGGCGTTCGCCCGCGTACGAATACCACGCCCCACTTTTTTCCACCACTCCGAGATCGACCCCGACGTCCAAAAGCTCGCCGGTCTTGGAAACCCCCTCGCCATAGATGACGTCGAACTCGGTTTCACGGAAAGGCGGGGCCATCTTGTTTTTGACGATCTTGACCTTGGTGCGGTTCCCGAGGGTTTCCTGGCCGTCGCGTATGGCCTGGCCCCGGCGCACGTCGAGGCGCACGGAAGCGTAAAATTTTAGAGCGTTGCCGCCGGTGGTGGTTTCCGGGTTTCCGTAGACCACCCCTATCTTCATGCGTATCTGGTTTATGAAGATTACGGTTGACGATGTCCGGCTGATGACGGCTGTAAGTTTGCGCAGGGCCTGGCTCATGAGCCGGGCTTGGAGGCCCATGTGGGAATCCCCCATCTCGCCCTCGATTTCGGCCTTGGGAACCAGGGCCGCCACCGAGTCCACGACGATGATGTCAACAGCGCCGGAGCGCACCAGGACATCGGTGATTTCAAGGGCCTGCTCGCCGGTGTCCGGCTGTGAGACCAGAAGCTCGTCGGTTTTGACTCCCAGCTTGTGGGCGTAGGAAACGTCCAGGGCGTGCTCGGCGTCTATGAAGGCCGCAGTTCCGCCCAGTTTCTGGGCCTCGGCCACAGCGTGTAGGGCCAGGGTCGTCTTGCCGGATGATTCCGGGCCGTAGATTTCCACTATCCTTCCACGGGGATAGCCACCTATGCCAAGGGCCCGGTCAAGGCCCAGGGAGCCGGTGGGGATGACCGGAATGGCCTCGATCTTGTTGTCGCCAAGTTTCATCAGGCTTCCCTTGCCGAACTGCCGCTCGATCTGGCTCACCGCGTCGGAAAGGGCCTTGGCGCGCTCCTTTGCCGGGTCTTTTTCAGCGTCCTTTGAACTGTCCTTTTCTCTCACCATGATTTTTCCTCGTTGGGTTTTCCGGTAAGGTTCGAGCAGGCGAGCACGGTGTAACGCGGCCCGCCGGGTAGCAATTCACTTCTGTACAGGGTAAGCGCCCGAACGGCAAAGGCCCCGGACTCGTGGGAGCCAAAGGTTTTCAGCGCTTCGGTCATTTTTATGGGGTCAATCCTGTCCCTGGCTCTCCCCACCGTGAGATGGCCCTTGAAGGGCCGGTCCTCCGGGGGGAACTTCAAGGCCCGCCAGCGCTTTTCCAGATCAGTGGCGAGATTTTCCAGGATATGAGTGTCTCCCCCAAGGCCCACCCACACCACGCGCGGGTTTTTATAGCCGGGAAAGGCCCCAAGGCCGCGCGCCGAAAGCGAAAAAGGCGGAAAAATTTCCGCAGATTTTTCCATTTCCGCTTTTATCAGCTCCACCTGATTTATGGTGACGTCGCCAAAAAATTTCACCGTAAGGTGCATGGCGGTTTTCGCCACCGGCCTGATTTTCACGCCGGAATCGACAAGCTCCTGACCTATGCGGAAAATTCCCTCTTTTACTTCAAGGGGAAGGTCTATTGCCAAAAAGGCGCGGAGAAATTTACTCACGGCGCACCCGTCAAATGATGTTCAGATGATTCATGAGATGAAGCACCGGAAGCGCCAAAAGGCCAGCCATCACGTCATCGGCGGTAATCCCGGTTCCACCCGAAAAATTCCGGTCAAAATACCTTACGGGCCAGGGCTTCAAAATGTCAAGAAGCCGGAAAAGAACGAAACCCGCCGCGACCGTGGAAAAATTGAACGGAAGCCCGAAGACCGCCACGCAATAGCCCGCGATTTCATCAATGACTATGCTTCCGGGGTCTTTTTGGCTCATTATCATGGAGGCCCGCTCGGAAACCACCACGGAAAAAACGATGAGCCCAAAAAGCAGGGCCAGATCGAGCGGGCGCGGAAGAATTGAGATCACGAAGGAAAGCGGTATCCCCAAAAGCGTACCGAAGGTTCCGGGCGCGCGCCGCACGTTTCCGATTCCGCATCCCGTTGCCCAAAACACCGCGCTTTCGCCAGGTTTATTCATGCTCATCCTCTTAACCGCCAAATTTTGCCATCCGAATAATAGATGTTAAAATATGCGAGCAAAAATATTAAATCCACAGACAGAGTATATATTATCCCTGTTAGCCTGATAAGCAGTGGCAGGTGAGGCCGGTTAGTTGATGGGTTACGTGTTATAATCCTTCCAAAGGGTTGAATTCCAAACAGATGAATTTGCATATATTTTTCAAGTAATTTGATACAGTAATGTGGAAAAATCGCCATGAAAGGTCCTAATAAAACATATATTGCCACAACAATAGGGAGTATAACTACTTCCAGTATTCGGATCATCACTTGAGCCTTCGATAAGATCGCGTCCTGAACGTATTATCCTATTGGGGCGGCAACAAGACTTCGCGTGGCTTCACCCCGTCACTCGGCCCCACCATGCCGTCCTTTTCCATGCGCTCTATTATGCGGGCCGCCCGGTTGTAGCCTATGCGGAGCCGACGCTGGATCATGGATATGCTGGCCTGCCGGGTTTCGGCCACTATTGCCACGGCCTCGTCGAATTTTTCGTCGTATTCCTCGTCATCCTCTTCGCCGTTGCCGTTGCCATTCCCTGCTGCGCTCTCGGTGACGGAAATGTCGTAGCAGGGCCTGCCCTGTTCCTTGACGAATGTGAGGAGGCGGCCCAATTCCTCGTCCGAGAGAAAGGCACCGTGAAGGCGCTGGATTTTGCCCACTCCGGGGGGCATGAAAAGCATGTCGCCCGCGCCCAGAAGGCTTTCCGCGCCGTTTGAATCGAGGATGGTGCGGCTATCTATGCGGCTTGAGACCTGGAAGGCCATGCGGGTGGGGAAGTTGGCCTTTATGGTGCCGGTTAAAACGTCCACCGAAGGCCGCTGTGTCGCCAGAATAAGATGGATTCCGCAGGCGCGGGCCATCTGGGCCAGGCGCATCAGCGCAGTTTCCACGTCTTTCGAGGCCACCATCATGAGGTCGGCCAACTCGTCGATAACTATCACCACGTAGGGAAAGGCCTTCAGTTCCGGGGGCGGAACGCCTGCCACGCCGGAAAAATCCTCGGAGCTGTCCTCGCCGTAGTCGGAATCCTCGCCGCTTTTTTCGGCGTCTTGGGCTGCCTCTGAAAGGCGTTCCTCCTCCTTTTTCGCCCTCTCCTCCTCCTGTTTTTGCTTAAGATGCGCGATTTTCTGGTTGTAGCCGATTATGTTGCGGGCTCCAAGGGCCGCCATTGCCTCGTACCGGGCCTCCATCTCCTTAACGGCCCAGAACAGCGCGTTGGTGGCTTTTTTGGGGTCGGTCACAACCGGGCAGATGAGGTGCGGGATTCCGTCGTAGTTGGCGAGTTCGATGCGCTTGGGGTCTATCATCACGAACTTCACTTCGTCCGGCGTGCATTTGTACAGAAGGCTTGCGATCATGGAGTTTAAGCCCACCGATTTTCCCGAACCAGTGGCCCCGGCGATGAGAAGATGGGGCATCCGGGCAAGGTCGCTCACGGTGGGAATGCCCACGATGTCCTTTCCAAGGCAGACCGTGAGCTTGGTCTTGTTGCGGGAAAATTCGCTCGAGGCCACCATTTCCTTGAAGCCCACAAGCTCGCGCACCTTGTTGGGCACCTCGATTCCCACCACGGCCTTTCCCGGAATGGGACCGACAATACGCACGGAAAGGGCTTTCAGGCCCAGTGCGAGATCGTTTTCAAGGCTTGTGATGCGGTTGATTTTGACCCCGGCTGCCGGCTCGTACTCGTAGGTGGTGATGACCGGTCCCGGCGAGACCTCAACCACGCGGCCCTTTACGCCGAAGTCCTCCAATTTTTGCTCCACGAGCCTTGCCTGGGCCATGAGGTTTTCCTGGTCCACGGATTCCGGGCGCGGGGGCGGGTCGTCCAGAAGGCTTAAGGGTGGAAGCTGGTAGATACGCTCCTCCCGGGCAAGGGTTCCGGCCGGCGGCAGAAAGGAGTCGTCCCTCGAGTCTGGCGGGTCTTCCCGAAGAACGGGCCTGGGCCTTATGCGGGGCGGCTTCCTGGGCGGCTCGTCAGGGGCGACAGGAGAATCATTGACGGATAACGGGGCCTCTGCCTGATCGGCCTCCACCGGCTCAGACCCGACGTTTTCATGTGACACGCCGTTTATGACGGGCGGAAAGGGAAGCGGCTCCTGCTTCGGATCGTCAAAGGGCTTTTTCCTGCGGGACTTGCCGTTATCGTTGGCTATGGGGGCGAAGCCGCCAGCAGGACCTGCCTGGGGTTTTTCCCGGCCAAAACCGGTAAAGCGCTTTTTTCCGGCTTTTACACCGGTCAGACCCAGGCGGCTTAAAATCCTCGCCGAGTCGGTGAGGGAAAGGCCGGTGGCGGCAACGAGGCTTGCCAAAAATCCGCAGAAAAGGACCAGAAATGAGCCCGCCGGGTTGAGAATTTCGGTGAGGGTCTTGGCCAGAAGCCCCACCAGCATTCCGCCGCCCGGAATACCTACGCCGAAAAGGTCGTATTTCGCCTGCCCGGAAAAGAGAGCGCCGGTGAAAATCGCCAGAAAAAAGGCCGAAACCCCCAAAAGGAACATGCGTTTGGCTTTTGCGCCCTGGATGAAGCGGATTACGGCGATTATGAGCAAAACGGGAATCCAGTAGGCCCCGGCCCCAAGGGTGGCGTTGATGAAAAAATCGGCGACAAGAGCCCCTGCCCTGCCGAAAAGATTCCTTATGGCGGCGTCGGGGTTCGCGGTATTGAAGGACGGGTCCGCGGGGCTGTAGGAAATGAGGCTTCCGGTAAGAAGCACCATCACCATGAATAGCCCGATTGCGAAAATCTCCCGCTTCTGGCGCGAGTTCCGCTCAGGCCGCACGGCCTTTTTAGGCTTTATCCGCCTGCCATCCTTGGCGGCTTCCTTTTTGGCCCCGGCCTTTGGCTTACCGGACTCCCCCGATTTTTTCACAGTCTTCACCGCCGCCTCTTTTTCAGGCTTTTTCTTGGGAGCTTTTTTCGCTCCGTTTTTCTTGGTCTCCGCCATTAAAGCCTTTCCGCATTCCAATTTGAAATGAAACAAGGATTTTCATATTTGAAAACCCGCCGTAACACCTACTGAATATCAATTTTCTATATCAGTGTTTTAAGCATGATTATTCATCCTTACCAATATGGTTCATTAGGAAAATACACCTTAAGTATAGCATTGAGACGGTTTTCAAATTCTTTAAGTTCCTTTGGTTTTTTTAACGACGGTGGAGTATCTGCTGAATCATCAAACATGTAATAACTTACTATTGACCTATAAGGGCCCTCAGAGTATATTAATGACAATACACACATATCGCCTATGAATGTTTTCGGATCCGAAGTATCGTTCTCATTTGCTTCGGCATATTTCTCTACAATGCTTTTTACCTCTGTTATCAAAGAATGAGCAACAAATATAGGAATTTTTACGGTACTGCTTCTTTCGAAATCTATTCGTTGCATGTCTATAGATTTATATGAACAGACTCCATACTTATCAATTTTAATCGAAACGTTTAATAAATCAGATGGAGCGAATCCACCGTAAAAATATTCAAATTTTCCTTTAAAATTATTTGCAAATTTTTCTACTATATATATTGTGGAAGGAGTAAAACTGATGATTAAAAATATTGATATGACAAAAAATTTTTTCACTGTTATTTCCTTATACAATATTAACAATACAGTTGAAGAGCCAAACGTCAATTACACATCAATTTTTCCTGTCATTTTTGTTAATGTATAAAGCTGCTGATAGCTTTGGGTGCATAAGCTAATGCTGCTTAAGTTCAAAGAAGCGAACTTAGGCATCTAACGCCCCGCCCGTCGCCCCATCATCCATCTTATGCATCATTAAGCGACCAAGCAAAAAATATAAGAGCTTCCCATCGTGGCCTCGTCCAGCGGGCCATATATCCAAAACACAAGGAAGCTGAGCAGGGCGGGCATATATCCAAAAGAACCCAGCCACGATCTTTTTCTCTTCCCGGTTTTTCCTTTATCGCAAGCCTCGGCCAGAGGGCGTGAGAGAGATGAGATGCAAGGCGTGCGAGCGAGTGGCGCGGGAGCGTACGCTTTTGTACGTGACCAAGCCGCGAGGCGAAGCACACGCCGCAGATCGCTCTCTCACGCCCTCTGGCGCGCCCTCACGCCCTCTGGAGCATTATGCGGCTGTCGGCGATAGTGCATCCCTGTCCCTCAGCATACACGATAACCGGGTTCAAGTCCATCTCCGATATTCGCGGATGATCGCTCACAAGCTGGCTCATGCGGAGGATGCAGTCCTTTATGGCCTCGATGTCGGAGGGCGGCGCGCCCCGAACTCCCTGGAGTATGCGGAAGGCCTTGATGGAGCGGATCATCTCCTCCGCCGAAAGCTCCCACATGGGCGCGAGCCGGAAGGTGACGTCCTTTAGGGCTTCCACGAAGGTGCCGCCAAGGCCGAACATGCAAAGGGGGCCGAACTTGGGGTCCTGGTTCGCGCCCAGAATGACCTCGATTCCGCCCTTGGCCATTTTTTCCATGAGAATGCCGTCGATTATGGCCTTTGGCTCGGCCCGGCGCACGTTGGCGATGATCTTTTTATATGCCTCGCGGGCCTGCTCGGCTGTTTCGATCTTTAAAATCACGCCGCCCACGTCGAACTTGTGAACGATCTCGCGGGAGGAGATTTTCATGACAACGGGCGGCCCCACGAACTTGAGCGCGGCCTCTATTTCATCCTCGTTCGTTATGAGGCGGCTTTTGAGCAGGGGAAAGCCGTAGAGGGCGAGAATCTCGTTGGCCTCCTGCTCGGGCAGGTGCACGCGGTCGGCGTCTTTGAGTTTCGCGTCGATTATGGCGGTAACCGCGGCCTTATCGACAGCATAGGTCACGTGGCGGCGCTTCTGGCTTTTTCCCGGGGCCAGGCGGTCGGAAAACTTGGTCATGGAGGCGAAAGCGCGCACGGCGGCTTCGGGGAAGCTGTAGTTGGGGATGTTGTGTTCCACGAGGTATTTCACGCCAGCCGAAACGTCCACGATGCCCATAAAGGAGCACAGAACCGGCTTGTGCACGGTTTCCAGCACCTTGGGCACGATCTGGGCGGTTTCCAGGACGTCGGTCATTTTCTGGGGGGTCAGCACCACGATTGCGCCGTCCACGCCTGGGTCGTCCAGGACCGATTTAAGCGCGCACTCGTAGCGCTGGTAGTCGGCGTCTCCGATAACGTCAACCGGATTATGGATGTTGGCGGTGGGAGGAAGGTGCTCCTTTAAGTCCGCCTCTGTTTCCGGGGTGAATTTCGCAAGCGTGAGACCGTGGCGGATGGCGGCATCCGTGGTCATGATTCCGGGTCCGCCCGCGTTGGTGACTATGGCCAGGCGCTTTCCTTCGGGAAGAGGCATACGCGAGAAGGCCTCGGCGTAGTGGAACATCTCGTTCACGTCCTCCACGCGCTGGATGCCGCTTTGGAGGAAAATGGCGTCGTAGGAGGCGTCCGAACCCGCAAGGCTTCCGGTGTGCGAGCTTGCGGCCTTGGCCCCCTCCTCGCTCCTGCCGCTTTTTATGGCCAGAATGGGCTTGTTGTGCTTCCAGGTGACGTCGCTTGCCACGTCGGCGAATTTGCGTCCATCCGAGATGTCTTCGAGATACATGAGGATGACGGAGGTCTGGGGATCGTCCGCAAGATACTGGAGAAGCTCCACCTCGTTCACGTCGGCCTTGTTGCCGAAGCTGATGAACTTGGAAAATCCGATGTCCCGGCCCTTGGCCAAATCGAGGACTGCGGTGCAGAGCGCGCCCGATTGGGAGATGAAGCCGATGTTGCCGGGCTTGGGCATGGTCTGGGCGAAGCTGGCGTTCATGGAAAAAGCAGGGTCGGTGTTTATGACGCCAAGGCAGTTGGGGCCGACAAGCCTTATGCCACGCTCCTTTGCCGCCGCCTTGACCGCTTCTTCAAGTTCAACGCCTGCGCCGCCCACCTCTTTGAAACCGGCGGTTATGACCACCACGCCCTTTGCGCCCTTGTCCGCCGCCTCGTGAATGACCTTGGGAACCAGCGGGGCCGGAACGATGATGACCGCCATGTCAACTTCGCCCGGAATATCCGTTATGGTGGGATAGGCCCGGTTGCAGACAACGGATTTTGCGCGGGGATTGACCGGATAAAGGACTCCCGTGTAGCCGCCTTCGATGAGATTGGTGACCACTGCGCGGCCCACGCTGCCCCGGCGGTCGGTTGCACCCACCACCGCGATGGAGCGGGGTTCCATGATGGCCTTTATGTTCTCAGCCATTATTCCTCCTTCAAAAACTCGCGTCAAACGCTATAAATTCGTTAAGCAGAAACTGATAAAAAGCCTGGATAAAAACGATGAAGCGCGAAGGTTCGCGAACGGCGCGGGGAGGAATAATACTTTTCGTATATGACGACCCGCAAAGTTTCGCGTGACACAGCGATTCGAGTTTTTAGACGGACGTTATAATTTTTTCGGACGCCCGGCAAACATGACCTTGTAGGACTGTGCCACGTCCAGCCAGGAGCCGGAAAGCTCGCGCATGTTCTTTGTAAGTCGCATCCAGAGCCTTCTCTGGCGAAGAAGCGCTGGAGCCTGTGTAAGTTTCACGTTGGCCTGGGAATAGGCGGCGCGGTTGCGGGAAAGGTCCCGGATTACCCGCCGGATGTTTTCGGCAGGCTCGGCTCCGGGCCTGGTCACCGGGTCGGGATCGGACAAGGGAGCCTTCGCGGGCCTTTCCGCTCTCTGGCCCTTGGGCACGGGGCCTATGAGGGCAAGGCCCATGAGGCTTCCCGTGCCCACGCTCTCCGGGCCGCAGGTGCCGCCTATGGGGAAGACGTCCCAGCCAGCGATGGCCCCCATTTTGAATGCGTTCATTCCGCACGATTCCATGGAAGGGGCCGAAAGCCCCGGATGGCGGCACTTGCCGGTTGCCATGTGGCGGCAGTTGGGCTGAAAGTGGCACAGGGCGTCCCGGCAGTTTCCGGCCCCGTAGCAGGCCTCGGAAAGATAGCCCATGTCGCGGGCGGTTTTCTGCAGAAGGCGCGCTATGGTGAAGGCGAGCATGTAATGGCCGCCGAGATTCATAAGGTTTCCGGCGTCGTCCATCACGCCGCCCGCTATATCGGCTCCAAGTCCCTTGGCCGCGATGATGGAGGGCGGCACCTTCACCCGAAAAAAAATCGCCCAGGTGTGGCGGCCCACGATCTCCCGCACCTCGTCTATGCTCCATCCGTTGGGCGGGCAGTGGGAGCAGCCGCCCGACATGTAGCACTTGGGGACCATGCACTTGAACCGCACCCTTGGGTCGATCAGGACGTCCTTCGCTTCAAGAAGGGCCACGTTGTCGGCCCCCCACTTTTTTGCGAGGAGTTGAAGCTCGTCCAGATCGGTGGGCATCACCCACTCCTTATCCAGGATGGGATTTTTACGAAGCTTGATCATGGTAACGCACCTTGGTTATTTCGCCGGAAAATCTTTGAATAATAAGATATCTGGCCGGTTAGCACTCCCAAAAAAGGCACGGTAACGCCTGGATAAAAACGATGAAATGCAAGGAGCGCGAGCCAAAAAGGAGGGCGCGTA
Source organism: Deltaproteobacteria bacterium (assembly GCA_016235345.1). Classification (NCBI taxonomy): domain Bacteria; kingdom Pseudomonadati; phylum Myxococcota; class Myxococcia; species Deltaproteobacteria bacterium. The sequence continues at coordinate 140,450 of JACRLG010000015.1, forward strand.
CGCTTTTGTACGTAACCGACTTTTTGGCGATGCGCGACACAGCAGTTCGCGTTTTTAGACAGGCGTTTCAATCAACGAATATTATGCCCGCCAGAAGCGGCCCCGTCTCCTCGTTCCAGAATTCCCAGCCGAGGGCCTTGGCCATTGACTCCACGTCAAGGCCCATTGCTATGGCCGAAGGGCGGGCCTTGTAGGGATGCCTGCACGTCCTGCCCTTAATTACCGCCATGCAGCGTTTTTCCTTGTGGCAGTAAATTGCCCGGCAGTTGCCCGCGCCGAAGCCGAGAGTCAGCTGATAGCCCTTGTAAAAGGCCGACGACTCCACCTGGGTTGTGATGAAATTGAGTTTTTCGTAGAGCTTCCTGTAGCCCGGCTCCGTTATGAGGCCCTGGCCGTGATCGGGCATGTCCGCCGGGGTCTTCAGCCTGAAGAACACGGCGCTGGAAAAGGCCCTTACTGCGTCGGCAACGGAATCGTTTGGGTAGCCGATGGGCCAGTGGGCGGAAGTGTAGGTTTTGACTGCGTCCGCCCCGCCGGATGAATCGGGATCGAGCACTATGTCGTCCGGCCCCAGGATCGCCGCGTCGTCGGCTCCCATGGAAAGGGCGAGGTTCCGCATCTCGGCCAGATCAAGGGCAAGGCGTTTCTCGTCGTTCACCGCCGATATCTGCCTTACGCCCTGGCGGCCCTTGGAGGATTGGACAAGGTAGAGTTCAGCACGCGCCATTTTTTTTGTTCTCCATGAGGGCCTTCACGGGCTCCATTCCGTAGGGGTCGCCCTCCTCGATTACCTTTAAAACCGCGCCGCCGCCGGTGAAGAAGTAATATTGGGCATCGTCCATGGCCGAAAGGTAGAGGCCGGGGCTTAGGTTCTTGAACTCCTGGAGGGTGTCGCCGCCGCCGTAGAGCTTCATGGCCGTGCGGTTCTTGTCTATGGTGGAGTCGAGCTTGGCCGAGCCTTCTGTAAAGTGCGGGGTGAAGCCCATGACGGCGTTCACGAAGATGGTCTTCGCCTCGGCCATTGTCTCGGCCACTCCGGGGGCCTCGAAGGACTCTGCGGCCACGTCAAGGAAATAGCCGTACTGGTTTCCGGGCTTGAAATCGGAGACCTTCACCTTGCGGTATTTGCCTTCCTCGCGCCCCAGAACGTCGGACTCCACCACCACCGGAAGTTCAACGATCTTTTTGGCAACCGCGTCCTGGGCCACAAGTTCCTTTGCGGCCTCTATGTCGCTCTCGCCCACGCCCGCCACTTTTATGCCGTACTTGGCGCAAAGGAAGGTGTTGTACATGACCCCGCCCAGAATGAGCCGGTCCACCTTCTTGTATATCTCCTTCAACGGGCCGATCTTGGTGTCGTATTTCGCGCCCGCCACCACCGCCACGAAGGGCCGGGCGGGCTCAAGAACCTGCCTTAAGTTTCCAAGCTCCTTTTGGAGCAGGAAACCCGCGTAGCTCGGAAGGTATTTGGTTATGTCGTAGGTGGAGGCGTGGGGCTGCCATGAGCCGAAGGCGTCGTTCACGAAAACGTCCGCAAGGCCCGCAAGCTGGCGCGCGAAAGCGTCCCTTCTCGCGTCCTTGGTTTCCTCACCGGCAAACCAGCGGGTGTTGGGGAGATAAATTCCGCCGATCTTGCGGGCCACCAAATCCCTTATGTGCCAGTTGATGGATGTGTCGATCTGCTCGATGCCGTTTGTCTCGTCCACGGGAAAGTCCGGCACCACGAACCTGGTGTGGAGCTTTCTCTCCAGGTACTCCACCACGGGCTTCACCGAAGAATCGTCCTTCACGGTTATCTTGCCGGTTTTCTTGTCGTAGGGCCGCCCCACATGGCTCATCAGAATGAGCCTCCCGCCCTGCTCCACGATGTAATAGAGCGTTCCTATGGTGGATTCGATGCGGTACGGGTCTTCCACCATGCCCTTTTTCACCACGTTGTGGTCCACGCGGACCAGGACGATCTTGTCTCGAAGATCCGCTTCTTCCAAAAGCGGCAGGTCGGGATGGAGCTTGGTCTGGTCCATGATGGATCCTCCTTGTGGGCTGTTGGAAAAATACAGTGCGGCGCATCTTTCTTTAATGCAAATACGATTTGCTTGCAAGAAGTTACGCGCAATCGGACGGAAACCGGGCAGAGGGCGCAGTGCTGCGCTGATGAACCCGATGCGGGCCGACCGGAAGATCGACGGCCTGCATCGCATCGTCAATGAACTTGAATAGCTGAAAAATATCTTATTTCTTAAACCACTGGTTGAATTGAATCGCAGGCCACCATGGAAGTGACTGAAACGCAGTTGGCTATGTGCTCCACGAAATGCTTCACGATTGGGGAGGCAAGGTCGTATTCCGCCTGCATCCGGTCAGTGTCAATGGGCTGGGTCTTGAAATTGGGGGTGACGAAGATGGAGGCCGCGTTCGGCTCGTGGCCGATGTTGATAAAGGGAAGCTGCCCCACGAAATCGCCCTTGCCGCAACGGGCAAGCGGTACGTGGCCCTCGCCCACCATCCGTGCGATCACGGCGTTTCCCTCGGCTATGAGAAAGGAGCCCGCGCCCTTGTCGCCCTGCTTCATGAAGGTCCTGCCCCCGGAGATGAGGGCTGCCGCCCCGTCCTGGCCGGTACCGGCCATGAGGTCGGAAATCTGCACCCAGCGGTTGTCGAGCGAAAGGAATATGCGCCGGAGCTGGTAGGAGAGCTTGGCGAAATCGGCGTTCAGGCGCGCCGCGTCGAAAAGGCCCACCTTCACGCTTCCGGCGGCCACCGCGCTTATGGAAAGGGCGCTCCCTTTGGTGTTGAAGCCCGGAATGCTGCCCGAAAGCGCGCCGGGACCCAGCCTGCACATGCGCACCGGGTCGTCGCCCGCCTTCTTGTACACGTTTGCGAAGCCTTCCAGGATAAGGCACATGAAGGCCGCGTTGGGGTTTTTGCCCACCAGTTCACAGCCGCGCTCGAAAACCGCCTCGCTGGTTATGAACTGCTGGTTTCTGATGGGAAGCCTGATTATTGGGATGCCCTTCAGCTTGGGCCGCTGCTTGGCCTTTTCGGTCTGGGGCGCCGGGGCTTCCTCGGTTGCTCCGTCCGGGGAGGTTTCGGCGGAAAGGACCTTTATCTGGTCGTCGTCCAGAAGCCTTGCCCCGTCCATCACTATTTCCATTATGCCCTGGTTGATGGTGCGCTCGGCGCTTACAGCCACGCCGTCCACGAACTCGAAATCCCCGTCGGTCCAGCCGAAAAGGGAGTACAGGGCGTCTATGCCGGTTTCCGCGAATGCTTTGGCGTTTACGGGATAACCCTTTGAAAAATAAACGACTCCGGCTTCCTTGGCAAAACGGCTCTTTATGCGAAGCTCACCCGTGGCGGCGGTGGTTCCAAGGGTTTGAAGGACCTCTCCCAGGCTTAAAAAGCGCAGGCGTCCTGACAGGGCGACTTCGGGCGGCATAATGGAACGCAACCTTTCACGGAAAATATATGGCCGGTTTCGGGTCAGCCGGAGCAAAAACCACAATAATCTATAATTATAGAGGGCCGCGAGCCTTTGGCGCAAGACAATTCACGCGCTCCGTCAATCAGGGCGCGCTTTTCGGGGAAACCATCAAAAATCCCGCACAAAGCCTGATTAAGTTTCCGCCGTTTCGCGCCGGATTTTTAAGGATTTTTATTTGGTTTTGCCCAAAGCCTCGTGATATGGTTGTGTAAAACGAACATGACCCTGCGAGGAACCCATGCCGATAGCAGCCCTTTCGCTTCTCATCCAGGTCCTTTTCACAGTCCACGCCCTTAAAACGGGCCGGGACCGTTCCTGGGCCTACATCATCATGTTCATTCCGGGCGTTGGAGCGCTGGCCTATTTCGTAGTGGAGCTTTTGCCCGAGATGCTATATGGCCGCACCGGGGCACAGGCCAAGAAAATGGGGGCGGAAATCTCGCGGAAACTCAACCCGGACAAACATTTGAGAAGGCTTGAGGAAGACCTTGCCGCAACGGATTCCCTGGCGAACCGCAAAAAGCTCGCTTCGGCCTACCTGTCCTCAGGAAGGCCAAAGGAGGCGCTCGAACTCTACGCCCAGTGCCTTGGAGGAATATACAGGGACGATTCCGACCTCATGCTGGAGGTGGCCCAGGCTCATTTCATGGTGGGGGATTACGAAAAATCCTCGGAATTTCTCGCGGGCATAAAGGGCGGGACCATGGAAAAGCGCCGCCTGGAAAAAGAGTTCCTGCTGGCCCGCATAGCGGACGAAACCGGACGCGAAAAAGAAGCCCTCGATCGCTGGAGCGGGCTGGTCAACGTCTGGCCCGGCGAGGAGGCGCGATGCCGCCTCGCCTACTACCTGGGAAAAAACGGCTCGTCTGAAAAGGCCCACGCGCTATACAAGGAAATCCTTCTAAACGCCAGGCGCAGCCCCGGCTACTACCGCAAAAGCGAAAAGGCCTGGATCGAAATCGCCAAGGGGGAGCTTGCAAAGGTGAATAACGAAAAACAATGTGAAACAGGAAGGCGATAATGGCCCTTTCGGTGGTTACCCTTTATCGTGACGTTCTGCCCAGGACCAACTGCGGCGACTGCGGATATTCAACCTGCATGGCCTTTGCCGCCTCCGTGGTGGCGGACCGGCACCCCCTTGCGGGCTGCCCTCATTTAAGCCTTGAGATTCTCGCAAAATGCCAGCCTGAACTGGAGGAGCAGTACGCGAAAAACCGCTGGACGCGCCGGGACATGCAAGCCGACGCCCTGGCGTTTGCCATGGAGAGGGCGGCCAAAATCGGAATGGCGGAGCTTCCGGCAAGGCTTGGCGGCGAGCCCGCAACAGGCCCGGAAGGCGAGCCGGCGGTTAAGCTGCCCTATTGGGGCGGTTTCGTCATGATCACGGAAAAAGGCGTGACGGATGCCGGCGGAAAGGAGCTTTCGAGGCTCGAACAGACATTTTTGTACAACCATGTGGCAATGGGCGGGAGCCGGGTTCCTAAGGGCAGATGGATAGGCTTCGAGGAAATTCCCAACACGGTGTCCAAGCAGAAATCCATGAGGAGCAATATTACGGAGCCTCTTGTCAGGGCTTTTTCGGGCAGGCTCGATTTAATGGCAGAAAAGGCCCTTGCAGCCGGGGGCGAAAACCGGACCGGCGGGGAGCATAACGCCGATCTGGCCTATTTTTTCAGGCCCCTGCCGAAGGTTCCCCTGATGCTCCTCTTTTGGGACGCCGCCGAAGGCGACGGCATGGAGGCCGCAGCCAAGATACTGATGGACGAGACCATAACCGAACACCTGGACATTGAGTCCATGCTGTTTCTCTGCGAGCACCTGGTGGGGCTTCTGGAAAGTTGAGGCCGGGGCAATCGCCCGTTACGCCTCCGGCCTGATTTTCGGAGAGAGGCGGGCGGGCACCCATCCCCTTTTGTCCGGGCTTATCATTATGAGCCTGAAACCGGACTCCTGCCGTTCGCTATCCGCCATTGCGCCCTCGTTCAGGGTGAAAAGCACCGTCTCCTTGAGGCTTGGGCCGGAGCGCACCTCCACCTTGGGGGCCGTTATCACGCAGGCCTTGTCGGTGCGCGAATCCCAATACATGGCCCCCGCGAAAAGACCTGTGCTGATCCAGGCAATGCCCAAAGCCGCAACGAGATAATAGGTCCATTCCCGGCGCATCCAGAGCCTTAGGGCCAGGGCCAGGAAAAAGGCGGCGTTGATGACTGCGAAAACGCCGAACGCCTCCCGGTCCGTGAAATTCCTCAGAATGCCCTTCCGGGCCTCTTCGGCCAAAGAATCCGGCGGGTTGAGCCTTTTATCCAGCGCGAAACGCAGGTTGTGCACAAGGTCCCGGTCACGGGGCATGAAAAGCCTCGCCCGCTGGTAGTTGAGTATCGCCTCTCCAATGCGGTTCTGCCTGAAACGGGTGTTTCCCAGGTTATAGTAGACATCGCCCCCCGCCCTGCCCGATTTCACCAGGGATTCATATTTTTCTGCGGCCTGTTCGAAATTGCCCTGCCGGAAATCCCGGTTGGCGGAAAAATAGAGGGCGTGGCCGGTTTCGGACGCAGCGAAGGCCGGGCCGACAAGCCCTAAAAAAATCGCAAAAGCCGCTATGATGGTCATCCGTATTTTCATTGCTTGCGGATCGCCTTGTCCACGGTTTTTACCATCGTCCCCAGCCGCTTGCGGTCTTCCTCGGTAAAGGCCGTGGGAGTGCGCGAAAAGACGGCCGCTTCCAGGCTTGCGAAAACCCCGGCCAGCCGGTCGGCGTCTTCACGGCCCACCTTCGCGTTAACCAGCATGTCCCGCGCCTCGGTAGGCGTTATGCTTCCGCCCAAGCCTGAAAGGCGCACCGTAAGATAGGTCGAAAGAGCCTTGAAAAGAGCCTCCGCGTCATCGGGCGGAATTTTCTTCAAAGCGCCCAGAAAGACCGGCAGGGCCTTTTTGGCGAAATTGTTCCTGGCCTGCCCCCGGTTTCTTGCGGAAACGCTTCTTGCAAAAACCGAAACCGCAAGCGGAAGCAAGGGGAGGAAAAAGAGCGACAGGGCAAGGGGCAGGGTCATCCCCCCATCGGGTGAAAGGACGGCCCCGGCGTTTTCGTGTATCGTCTGGATGTCCCGAACAAGGGGGTCTTCCTCCTGGTCAGGCTTGGCGCGCCCAGGGCCTTCGAAAGCTGCTGCCGCCGTCTGCCTCTCGCCCTTTGGAACGGAAAGGGTGAGCACCGGAGTTCTTGCGGTCTCGTAGGCCCCAGTTTCGGGATTGAAAAAGGAAAGGGAAAACGCCGGGATGGAATACTCGCCCCTGGCCTGGGGAATGAGCGCCCATTTCAGGACCTTCTCCCCCCTGGTGCCCTCGGAAATCTGGGTCTTGCTGAAAACCGGCCTGTCCGCGTAAATCTTTAGGCCCTCCACGTCTTTCAGGGAAAGATCGGGCAAAAGGGCCACGTTTCCCCTGCCCTTCAGGGTCACCGTGAGGGTCGCGGCCTCGCCGGTCTTGACGCTTGAAGGCGCAAGCGACGCTTCGACCTTGAACCGGCCCACCAGTCCGCCGAAATCGGCGGGCCTGCCCTTTTCCGGGAAGGCCTTTACCACAAGGGTCAGAGGCTGGGTCGAAACGTCCACGACCCTGGTCTGGCGAAGCATGAAACCGGGAAAGGCGTCACTGGGCATGCCCATGCCCAGGGGGCCGTCATCCATTGCCATCTGGCCGGTCACCGTAACCTTGAGGTCAACCGGGGGTATCCTGTAGACGCCGGGCTTGGAGGCGGTAATTGCCCATGACGCCTCGGTCACGCCGTAGGGCCTGCCGGATATGACCACCTCCCTGTCCGTGGACTCGCCGACCTGTGAAAAGGCAAGGTTTTCGACATCGGGAAGCGAAACGCCGATTTTGTCGGAAAGGGGCGGCTCATGGTAGATGGAGAGCCTGAAAATCATCTCCTGGCCAGGATAACCCTTTGAAGCCAGCAAGCGGGCGTCGGCGAAAACCGATCCCCTGGCTGCGGTCGGCGCGGGTGGGGCTTCGGCCCGGACCAGCACGCTTACGCTCGTGGTTTCATAACGTTTTCCATCCACCGTGCAGGATGCCGGGCCGATGGAAAAGTCGCCGGGACGCCTGGGCCTCAGGCGATAGACGTAGAGGGCCTTCTGAAAGGCCTTGCCGTTGACAGAAATCTCCTCCCTCGCCTGACGGGCGGAAATGACCTCAAAGTTGGACACGGCGTTTTTCAACTGGGGATCGGAGATGTCCCCTTCGCTCAAAATGGTGAAACGGAGGATTATCTCGTCTGTTATGAAGGCCTCGGTGCGGTCTGCGGAAAGCTCCACGACCACCTGCCCGAACGCGGAAAACGGCGCAAGCGCCAGTATGGCGAAAAGAAAAGCCGTAAATTTCATGTGCCGGTAAAAGCTCATTTCGCTCACACCCAGGGTCACCAGTCTTTTCCTGACCCGGTTTTTCTTTTTTGCCCTTCAAGGCCGCGAAAAAGAAGGCTTGAATCTTCGGTTACGTTTTCCACCATCGCTTCGGCCCTCAGCCTCTCCATGCTTGGGGCTTTTCCCGCCCCGGCCTTGGCCTGTTGCCCCGGCTTTGAATGCGCACCCTGGGCGGACAGCGCACCTTTCAGGTCTTCGGGCCTTACGGGTGAAGGCTCGTCGCCCTTTGTTTCCCGCCCCTGGTCCTTTTCCTTGCCGCCCTGCTGTTTTCCGTCCCTGCCGCTATCTTCCTTTCCCTGCCCGGTTTCGCTCTTTTTGCCGTCCTTGCCTTCGTCCTTCTTTTTTTCGTCCTTTTTTCCCTCCGAATCCTTTTTATCCTTCCCGGTTTCGGATTTTTCTCCGGCCTTTTCCTTTTCGGCGCGATAAGCGTTCCACAGGGCCAGTTGAAAATTGGCGCGGGCGTCGGGGTCTTTGGGTCTTTCAGCCAGGGCCTTTTTATAATAATCTGCGGCTTTGCGAAAATCCTTTTTTTCAAAGGCCGCGTTTCCCAGGTTATAAGCGCTCCTGTAGCGCACCTCGGAGTCTTTTGAGCGCGCAAGGGCGCTTTCCAGGGCGGCCTCGCCAGCTTCGGCCTCCCCGGCCTTGAGCGCCGCCACGCCACGGTTGTAGCGAAAGCGGATTTCATCCGGCCTGTCCATGTCAGCCTTGGCGAAGGCCTTGGCCGCTTCGGCGTATTTCCCCGCCCGGTAGAGGGAAAAGCCGTCCTCCCGCGCAAGCGCCGGTGAAGCCAAGGCAAGGCCGATAATAAGGCCGGTCGCAAGACTACAAAGAAGTATCGAGAGGCTTTTCACGCAGCACACCCTCCAGCAGAAACAGGATAAAGGACAGAAAAATGAAATAGTAGAACCTGTCCTCCCTTATGGTCATTTTTCCCGATTTTAAAACGGACTTTCTGGTCTTTTGATTTATTCCCTCGAAATAGACCTTGTCCAGGTCAAGGTCGCCCTCGGTGGACCGGGCGTAGACGCCGTCCGCAGCCTGCGCGATTTCGTTAAGGCCGGTCTCGTCCAGGCGGCTTAACACCATCTTGCCGGTTTCGTCCTGCTGCAGGCTCCCCCCGTCGCCCGGAAGAGGCGCGCCGTCAGGATCACCCATGCCGAAAACGAAGATTCTCACGCCCTGTTCGGCGGCCTTTTTGGCTGCAGCGAGGCCCATGCCCTCGTTGTCCTCGCCGTCGGTTACGAGGATTATCACCTTGTCGGCCCCGCTTTCCTTGTCGAAGGAGGCGGTGGCCGTCTCTATGGCCTGGCCCAGGTCCGTTCCAGCCGATGGTATGACATCCGGGTTGATCTGGGACAGGAACATGTCCACCGCGCCGTAATCCAGGGTGAGTGGGCACAGGAGAAAGGCGTTTCCGGAAAAGGCAACCAGTCCCAGGCGGTCGCCGGTCACCACCCTCATGAGGTCGGCCACCTCCCTGCGCGCCCGTTCCAGGCGGTTGGGCTTCACGTCCTCCACCATCATGGAACGGGATACGTCCATCGCTATTATGATGTCAACACCCTGGCGGCTCACGTCCTGGAGCTTCTCTCCCCACTGCGGCCCTGCCAGGGCGAAGACAGCGGAGGAAATTGCGCATACCAGTACGGCCCCCCGCACCGCCTGCCGGGTGCGGCCCTCCACCGGCATGAGGCGCGACAGAAGATGTGGCGCGGCCAGGCGGAGCATCTCCCGGCGGCGCTTTCGGCCCGATACCATGAGAAAGAACACAAGGATGGGCAGGGCCCAAAAAAAATGGAGAACCCAGGAATGGGCGAAGGTCATGGCAGGGCCCTCCGTGAAACCGCGAGAATTTCCAGAAGAGCCAAAATCAGGGCCGGGATCAGGAAAATGGGAAAAAGCTCGCGGTAATGGGAATACTCCTTAACCTTCACCTCGCTCTTTTCCGCCTTGTCGATCTCTTTGTAAATGCTTTCAAGGGTTTCGGTGTCCCCGGCATAGAAATACCGGCCATTGCCTATGACTGCGATCTCCTTTAAGAGCTTGTCGTCGAAGTCCACGTTCTGGTAAATCATGCGGTCCCCGAAAAGGCCGGGAACCCTGAACGGGACCCTTCCGTAGGTGCCCACCCCTATGGTGTAAATCTTCATTCCCAGGGCGGCCAGGGCGCTGGCTGCATCCCTTGCCTCAAGGGTCCCGGCGTTCTGGCGTCCGTCCGTGAGAAGTATGATGATTTTGGTGGGCGCGGACACGGCCTTCATGCGTTTTCCCGAAAGGGCCAGGGCGTCGCCTATGGCCGTGGTGTCGCCAGCCATGCCCACAGAAAGCCGGTCCACCAGAGACAGCAGAAGGCCCTTGTCCAGGGTTAGCGGGGCCTGGGTATAGGCCTGGCTGCCGAAGACGACCAGTCCCATCCTGTCGTGGGCGCGCTTTTTCACGAAATCGTGCAGCACCTTCTTGACCGCCGTAAGCCGCTCCACGGGCTGGCCGTCGATGTTGAAATCCATGCCGCGCATGGAGCCGGACGTATCGATGCAGAGCATTATGTCGACGCCGGAGTCGCTTACTTCGCGGGTAAGGGTGTAAGTCTGGGGCCTTGCCGCCGATAAAACCAAAAAAACGAGAACCGCCGTGCGCAGAAAAAGGGGAAGCCTGGCCCTTAACGCTGACATCCGGTCCGCAAGCGGTTTCAGCCTCGCCGCAGAGGGAAAGGCCACCGAAGACGGCCTGGACAAAAGCCGCCAGACAAGAAAGCCGGCCACCGGCAACAGGAGCAGAAGAACCGGGAGATAGGCGAAACGGTAGCTCATGGCCGGGCCTCCCCCGGCTGGGGCAGTGCAGCCCCGTCCGTAAGAGCGGGCCGGGTGGCTTCCACGTAGGCGCGCACCCTCGCCACCTGTTCCGCCCGGTCCTTCACGCTCGGAAGGTGTTCGGCGAACTTCACCATGTCCATTGCTCTCAGTACCGGCAGTATCTCCCTGTCTTCGGCAAGGGAGGCTGCCGCAGATATTTCCTCGAAGGTCATCTCGGCAGCCGGAAAATCCCTGATCGACCCCATGTAGGTCCGCAGTATGGCCGAAAGCCTGAACGCGAAAACCTTGGCGGAAAGCGTGTCATCGTCCTCAAGCCGGGCAAGCGCGAACAGGGCCGCCTCGTGCGGGGCGATGGTGTGAACGGAAATGAATTTCTTTTTCCTGCGCGAAAAAAACCTCCACAACAGAAACGAGGCCAGAAGCAAGGCAAGAACAGCCGAGGCGATTATAACCTGCCTCTTGTAGGCGAAACCAACCGGCAAAAGCTCCTTCATGGGCCTTGGCGACTGGGCTTTTGGATCGGAGGCAAGGGCCGTGGTGACGGAGATGGCTGCTGGCTCGCTTAGAAGGGTGCGCCTTTTTCCGTCCTTGTCCGCGTATTCCAGGATCAGCGGCCCAACCCGGAAGGAGCCAAGGGTATCGGCAAGAAAAGTGAGGGAAAGGCCGGAATCGGTTTTTTTGACATCAAGCGGCGCGCCCGGAATGCCGGAAATCCTGGGCGGATCATCCAGCACGGCCTTTTCCGGCAGGCTGAATGAAAGCAGAAGATTTACTGTGTCGCCCGCCTCGACGGTTTTTGAGGCGAACCTGGCCTTCATGGGAAGCGGGGCCGGGGCCGCCGGGGATTTGGCCTCAACCGGGCTTGCGCCGACGGGTTGGGCCGGAGCGGAAGCTGCGGGGACTTCGGGCGCTCCGAAAACAGGGGAAACCGTTGCCAGGAAAAGGAGCGACATAATAAGGGTGAGACGCATTTTCCTCATCTGCGCCCCTCCCTTTTCCTGAAGTAGGCGGCTAAAGGCTCCACCACGGATTCCATGCGGGTGGAAAGGTCCACCACAGGAACCCCGTTGCGGGCGAAAAGCTGGTTGAACTCTATCTCGCGTTTCTTGGCGTCCGCCGCGTAGCGGGCGCGAAGCCGACGGTTGCCGGTGTCCGCCACCGTTAAAAGCCCTGTTTCCGGGTCGGAAAACCAGGCAAGGCCCACTTCGGGAAGAACCGTCTCCGCAGGATCGGAGACCCTTACCACGGTGAGGTCATGCTTGCGGGCCGTAAGTGACAAGGCCGTGGCAAACCGCTGGTCAGGACCGGGCACGATGAAATCGCTTATCAGAAAAACTATGGCCCGCCTTCTCACCACCCGGTTTAAGGTGTCAAGGGCCGCGCTGATGTCCGTGGCCCCTTCGGGTTTCTTGGCGAAGATTTCCCTTATCATGCGCCAAACGTGGCCCGGACCCTTTCGCGGGGGGATGAAGCGGTCAACCTGGCCGGAAAAAAGCACAGCCCCAACCTTGTCGTTGGTGCGCACGGCGGTGAAGCCCAGAAGACCGGCCACTTCCGCCGCAACGTCGGCCTTGGGCCTGTTCACGGTGGCGAAGAGGTTGGATGCGGAAACGTCCACAACCAGTATCACCGTAAGCTCGCGCTCTTCGGCGAAGACCTTGACAAAGGGCCTGCCGAAGCGGGCGGTGACCTTCCAGTCTATGTCCCGCACGTCGTCGCCGTCCATGTATTCCCGCACTTCCAGGAATTCCATGCCCTTGCCCCTGAAGGCGCTGACGTACTGGCCCGCGAACACCTCGTTGGCCATATGCCGGGTGCGGAAATGAAACCTCTGGACCTTGCTTATGAGCTCCTTCGGGAGGGACGCGGCGTCCGGCGATTCCATAGGGCTGTACTCCACCCTTGGAACCGTTTCGCCGCCCGCGACTTTTTTCTTTCTTCCGAAAAACACGGTCTTTGTCTCCGTAGAGCCCCGCGCTTTTAACGCCGCTTTAAATCCCGTCAACCCGCAAAAAGCTGTTTCATCTAAATCTGATTCAGCACCGTAAGGGCGTGTACAAGCGAAAGCTCCAAAATATTCCGGCAAACAGCCCAAGTGGTCTGAAAACGATGAAATGCAAGGAAGGCGAGCCTAAAAGGAGGGAGCGTACGCTGTTGTACGTGACCGACTTTTAGGGGATGCCTGACACCGCAGTTCGCGTTTTCAGACCACTTGGGTCAGGGGACTTCGATGCGTTCTAAGAGTTTAGCTACAATCTGTTCGGCTGTGACCCCCTCGGCCAGGGCCTCGTAGCTCGGAATTATCCTGTGCCGCAAAACGTCCGGGGCCAGGGATTTAACGTCCTGGGGGGTCACGTAGGCCCTACCGTTCAGGAAGGCGTGGGATCGGGCGGCGTCCGCAAGGTAGAGGGAGGCCCTTACCGATGCTCCGTAGAGTATGAACCTGTCCAGCGGCAGGCCGAAGCTTCCGGGAGCGCGGGTGGCGTGGACGAGGTTTATGATGTAGTCCCGGATTTTCTCCTCCATGTGGATGGAGGCGGCCACCTGTCGGGCCCTTAAGATGGCCGCCACGTCCACCACCGGTTTTATGGAGATGTCGCCGCCTTCCTTGCGGCGCATGATCTCTTTTTCCTCGGAGGGCGTTGGGTAGTCCACCTTTATTTTCAGCATGAAGCGGTCCACCTGGGCCTCCGGGAGCGGATAGGTGCCTTCCTGCTCTATGGGGTTCTGGGTGGCAAGGACCATGAAGGGCGTATCGAGAGAAAAGGTCGTCCCGCCTATGCTTATCTGGCGTTCGGCCATGGCTTCCAGAAGGGCGCTCTGGACCTTGGCCGGGGCGCGGTTGATTTCATCGGCGAGGATTATGTTGTGGAAAAGCGGGCCTTTCCGAATTTCAAACTGCCCCGTGTCCGGGCGGAAAATCTGGGTGCCCAGGATATCGGCGGGCAACAGGTCGGGCGTGAACTGTATGCGCACGAAATCGGCGTGAATGGCCGAGGCCAGGGCCTTGACCGCCGTGGTCTTGGCAAGGCCCGGAAGGCCTTCCACAAGAAGGTGCCCGTCGCACAGAAGGCCGATGAGAAGCCTTTCTATTAGCGCCTTCTGGCCCACGATGACCTTTTCCACCTGAGCGGTCACATCCTTCAACACCAGGCTCTCCCGCTCCACATTTTTTGCGATTTCCTGAATTTCCATCCACCGCCTCCGAATAAAACGAATTGAATTTGTTGCGGATAGCCCCCCAAAAACCGGTAGAAACATAAGTCCGGCGCATCTTTATGTCAATACTTTCCACTCCCGCCAAAAAACAAAACGGGCGGAAAAGGCGCTTAAGCCGCGCCCTCCCCGCCCGATCACATCAACTGTCTTTTCATTCCAGCCTTTATAGCCCAGCCCGTAATTCCGTTTTGCCTTTAATCAGCCACGGACTTGAGGGCTGGTCGGAAACGATGAGCTGCAAGGAGGATGAGCCGGGTGCGGGCGCAAGCGTATCAAGGATACGTGCGCACCGCGCCCGGCGATATCCGACACAGCAGATCGCGTTTCAGGACAGCCCTAGAACAAACCGGATACTTTTCCGGTTTTAACATCCACATCCACGCGGCGGAAGGCCGGGTTGGAGGCGGTTCCGGGCATGAGGCTGATTGTTCCGGCGCAGGGGCACAGGAACTTCGCGCCGGAGTAAATGAGCACGTCGCGTATGGGAAGCGTCCAGCCCTTGGGCACGCCCTTCAGTGTGGGGTCGTGGGTGAGGGAAAGGTGCGTCTTCACCATCATGGTGGCGAAATCGGCGTACTTGGGATCATTTTCCAGCATCTTGGCCTTGGCTTCAGCTTCCGGGGCCCAGGACACGCCGTCGGCTCCGTAGCATTCCTTGGCGATGAGGGCGACGCGGTCGCGGAGCTTCATCTCGATGGGGTACAGGAACTGGAAGTTGTTGCCTTCGTTGGAGGCGTCGATGACGGCGTCCGCCAGTTCGAGGGCTCCGTCGCCGCCGTTGGCCCAATGGGTGGACTTGGCGCAGCGGGCGCCTGCGGCCTCGGCTATTCTCTTCACCAGGGCGATTTCCGCGTCGGTGTCGGTGTGGAAGCAGTTGATGCAGACAACCGGGTTGATGCCTGCCCGGCGGATGGTCTTGATGTGGTGGACCATGTTCTCGCAGCCCTTTTCAACCAGGGCCAAATCTTCCTTGGTGTACTCTTCGGGAAGGGCCTTGCCCGGAACGACCTTGGGCCCGCCGCCGTGCATTTTAAGGGCGCGGATGGTGGTGGTGAGAACTGACACGTGGGGCTTCAAGCCGGAGAAGCGGCACTTGACGTTCCAGAACTTCTCGAAACCGATGTCTGCGGCGAACCCGGACTCGGTGACGTGATAGTCGAAGAGCTTCAGGCCGATGCGATCAGCGATGATGGAGCTCTGGCCCACGGCGATGTTGGCGAAGGGGCCCGCATGCACGAAGCAGGGCTGATATTCGGCCGTCGACATGATGGTGGGGTTGATGGTGTTGCGCATCCAGGCGGTCATTGCGCCGCCCACTTCCAGGTCGCCGGTTGTGACGGGCTTGCCGGACTTGTCGAAGGCAACCGTGATCTTGTCGAGACGGTCCCTAAGGTCGGCAAGGTCGCGGATGATGGAAAGGATGGCCATGCACTCGGAACCCACCGCGATGCCGAACTTGCTCTGCATGGTGTAGCCGTCGGTGCGTCCGCCAAGGCCGATGACGATGTTGCGAAGGCTCTGGGCGCAGTAGTCAATGATCCAGCCCATTTCAACGCGGGTGGGGTCTATGTCCAGGCGGCGCATCTTGGTGAGGCGCTCAAGCTGCTCGTCGTTGTAGTTGCGCTCGTGCTGCATGCGGCTGGTCATGGCCACCATGGCCAAGTTGTGGGCGTTCATGATGTCGTTGATGTCGCCGGTGAGGCCAAGGGAGAACTCGGTCATGGGGATGAGAAGGGCGTTTCCGCCGCCTGCCGCAGTTCCCTTCACGTTCATGGTGGGGCCGCCCGAGGGCTGGCGGAGCGCGCCGCCGACGTTCAAGCCGCGCTTGCCCAGGCCTTCCATGAGGCCCACGGAGGTGGTGCTCTTGCCTTCGCCCAGGGGGGTGGGGGTGATGGCGGTGACTTCGATGTACTTGCCGTCTTCCTTGTCCTTCAGGCGCTCTATCACCTTCAGGAAGTCCACCTTGGCGAGCTTGCCCATGGGAAGGATTTCGTCCTTCTGAAGGCCGAGCTTGTTCTGCCAGTCTTCGGGGGTGGGCATGTTCACTTCGGCAAGTTCGGAAATCTGCCAGTCAGCCAGTTTGGTCGCATCGTACGCCATGGTTCTTCCTCTCCTTCACAGGGCGGCCTGCCGCCACAGCCGAAAACCGGCTGATCGGTCAGGCCCGGTATGGGGTTTTTACGTTTCGCGGGCCTTATTGTTCACAGGCCCCCGATTGCCTTCCGATAAAACGCGGAATTCCCTTATCATGCGATTTTTCGTTTGACAAGACGCAGCTTGGCGATTCTGTAAAATTTACACTCGCCTTGGAACCGAAGCCCGTCAAAGTTCAGGCAAGGGCCAGGGAAATTTCCAGGGCTCTTGGATCGGCCTTTTTCACCACCACGAAAATCTCGTCCTGGGGCGCGAGATGCTTTACGCCGGTTAATGTGGCCTCCATCATGACGTCAGTGAGGAGAACCACCGTCCTGTCCCTTCGCTGCTCCAGGACCAGGGCGTGCTCCTTGGCGCCCATGCGCTTTTCCAGGTACTTGATTATCCAGTACTTGACCCTTGAGCCCTGAAGCTGCACCACTCTGGAAAGGGGCTCCTGGGTGTTGACGATTATGTCTTCGATCTCACGCCTTGAAGACGGTTTCTCGATTCCCAGGACCGCGCGTATCTGGCGCTGGGTCACAAGGTCGAAGTATTTTCGTATCGGGCTTGTGGCGGTTACGTAGGCCTCAACACCAAGGCCGGAATGGGACGCGGGTTCGGGGGAGAGAAGGAACCTCGAAAGGTGTTTCCGCTGCATCCAGTTTTCGAAAAGGGTCCCCTCGTCACGTGAAAAGAGCCTCTGCTTGGGTTCGGGCTGGGACCGGAAAACCGCCGGGCACCGGTTTTGCGCCAGAAACTTGGCCATGAGGCGGTTTCCCAGGATCATGAACTCCGAAACCAGCATCCGGCTGACGCTTTCCCGGTTGATGCGGTGAACCCCCACCTCCCGGAATTCATCCACCCACACGTTGACCTCAGGGAGGGTGATGTTGACAGCGCCCGCGTTCAGCCGAGCCTCCCTGAGTTTTTTGGCCAGTACCGAAAGGACGATTATCTCCTTGTCTGCGTCGCTCATTATATTGGCGTCGTAGTAGGTGAGCTGGCGGCGCACCCTGATGAGGCTTGGAACGACCTCGAATTCCACAACCTCGGCTTCGGGGGTGACCAGGGCCATGACGGATATAGCGGGCCGGACGCTGTCCGCCTTGAGACTTAGGAGCCCTTCGGCCAGGTTCGGGGGAAGCATGGGGATTTTCTGATCGGGAAGATATATGGAACTGGCGCGGAGTTGGGCCTCTGCGTCCAGTTCGGAGCCCTTCTGGATGAAGTGGGCCACATCCGATATGTGAATGCCCACCCGGTACGAGTCGCCGTCCGTCTGAAGGCTTAAGGCGTCGTCGAAATCGCTCGTTGCCTGGCCGTCTATGGTGATTATGGGAAGCCCGGTGAAGTCGCGCCTTTCGCAGTGCTCGGTGAAAAGGCCGGGAGAAGCCGAAAGGCTCGCCGAGGCTTCCCTTGCAGCCTCGGAAAAGGCCACGGGAACGCCTAAGCGAGGGATGTCCAGGTTCTCGTCCCGGTTCCATTCTCCGGTCTTGATGAGAAATTCGAAAAGGGGCGCTCCGGTTTCCAAGCCTGCCACTGAAAGAATTTCCCTGGCGGTTTCCCCGTGGTGGCTTTCCTTGTCGAACAGGTACAAATCCTTGAGAATTTCCACCGTGTCCCGGTGTTCGGGCGGCACCTCCACAACCTCTGCGCCAAGGGTCGATTTGAGCCATAGCCCGCCTTCCAGGATTCTGCGCTCGCGCGCGGCCTCCTTTTCGGCCCTTATGACCGCCTGCTCGACCTCTTCGGGTGTATGCGGAAAAAAGCGGGTGACGTCGAACCTGAAAAAAATCCGGTCCTCGAAAAGCGCCCTTATGACGGCTGAGACCCGGTCATGGTCGGGAGGCGGGGGAAAGCTGAAGGAGGCCAGGGTTTCCGCGTCCATCCATTCGTTTTCGGTGTGGAGGGATTCCCAGAGTTCCTCAACGTTGACATCTTTTTTCAGGGACTCGCGGGCACGCGCGGTTCCGGCCAGTATTGCGGCCATGCGGTCCCGTCCCATGGCAGGGTCCAGCCGTCCCGACTCACCGAACAGACGGTTTTCGGACACGGAGACTTCCCTGTTGGATTCCGTGATGAGCCGCACTTTCTGCTTCTTGGCCTGTACAACCGCTGCGCAGATGATTTTTTTGCGGTCAATATATTCTACGATAGTTCCGACTTCCATCGGCGGTACATAGCAAGAGCCTTCATCAAAGTCAAACCGGGCGTTTGGGCGAGCCCTTAACCGGCGACTTTTTTGCCCGACAGGGCCGGGCGGCGGTCATGTCCGGGGCCTTATGATCACGGGAAACCGGGTTCGGGGACACATCGTACCATTCGGCTGCGATATTCGTCAGTATCGGCACGTCAACGGGGGCGGATTCCGGTCTGCTGTTCCCATTTGGATAGTACGGCATCGAATCGGCGTTGATGTTCCTCCTGCATTGTAATAATTTTTTCGGATTTTTTTTGAAGATTTTCATTAGCATCTATTTGAGCATTCATTTTTATATAGTATGAATTTGTCATATCTTGTGATGAAGACTTATACTGATGCATTATAATTATATATGTAAACATAAGAATAATGCTGAATGATGCAGACTTCAAAATGAACAAGGCTATACTTTTAATTACTGACATGGAAATTCTCCTTTCAATTTCAGAAAATGTCATAACTAACCTCACCATAGAGTTGTTAAGTTAAGGGCATTTTAAGCGCAGCAGTTCATTATTATATTCCTGCTGCCACGCGGGCCAGGGTGAGAACGTCCACGCGGGCGGCACCGGCCTTTTTCAGGACCTTGGCGCATTCGCGGGAGGTGGCCCCGGTGGTGAAGACGTCGTCCAGCAGAAGGATTTTTTTTCCCGCCACAAGCTCCGGCCTCTTTACCGCAAAGGCCTTTCGCACGTTGGCGGCCCGGTGGGCGCGGTCGAGGGACGCCTGGGCCGGGGTTGGCCTGAGGCGCTTCAGGGCTTCGGGGACAAGAGGGGTAAAACCGGAAAATTTGGCCCAGTCGGCCACAAGGAGCACAACCTGGTTGGCTCCGCGCTTCCGAAGCCTTTTGTGGTGGAGGGGCACAGGTACTGCGAAATCCGGGGGATCTTCCGAAAAATGGCGCAAAAAGGCGTCGGCGAAAACAAGCCCCAGGGGGCGGCCAAGCTCCATCCTGCCCCTGTATTTCATGCTCTGGATCGCAAAGGCCAGGGCCTCTTCGTAAAAAAACACCGACCTTGCCCTGTCGAACGGAGGGGGATCGGCTGCGCATGCTCCGCAGAGATGATCGCTTCCGACGCGGCTTTTGAACTCCTCTCCGCAGGAGGTGCAAAACGGTTGCGTAACGGGCGACAGGGATTCGCGGCAGGGAGGGCACAGCCAGCCTGCCAGAAGGCGGGCGAAATCGCCAGTTCCCAGAAGGGTCAGGGCCTGTTCCGGAGAAAGCCGGGAAAGGCCGTGGCTGATGGTGAGAAAACTTCCGCAGCCCATGCACCGGGGCGGATAGAGAACGTTCAGAAAAAAATCCGCCGCCCCGGAAAGGGCCGCAAATGGTCTGGACAGGCGGGTCATTTTTCCGGCTTTACGGCCTTTTCCTCGTCCGGGTCCTTGTAGTCCTTGAGGGAACTCAGGAATAGGCCCAGACCGCCGAAAAACAGCACGAAAATGATGATGAGATCAAAGGCCGACATGGGCCGGAAGGCGAAATGGATGCTTGCGATGACCCCCGCGATAATGGCCACAAGGGAGCCGGCAGCAAGAAACCAGCCGATGAGGTTCTTGCCGTTGTAAAAGATCATGCCCACGCCGAAAATAAGGGGCACGCAGACCATGCCGCTCGTGATTTCATAGCCGTAGAATGAAAAAAGCCCGTAGCCCATCCCGAAAGGCTGATGTTGAACGGCTATGGACCGGAAAAAGAGATAGGCCCCGGCGCAGAGCATTATGAAACCAAGAAGAAAGCGCCCGGTGCCGCCGTCCGTTCCCCCAGCTCCCAGCTTCTGCATGGCCGTTTCCTTTAACTTTCGGAGTCAACCGCGTTAAACCGCCCACCGCCGACTGCTATTGCATCAGTTCCGCAACGTATTTTGCGAAACCAGAACAGGATACCTTTGTTGCCCCCTCCATCTGCCGGGCGAGATCGTAGGTGACGACCTTCGCAGCAACGGCCTCGGATATCGCCTTTCGGGTCAAATCCGCAGCCTCGGTCCAGCCAATATGATCCAGCATCATGGCCCCGGAAAGAATGAGCGAGCCGGGGTTGACCATATCTTTACCGGCATACTTGGGCGCGGTTCCGTGGGTGGCCTCGAAGACCGCTGCAAAATCCCCAATATTGGCCCCCGGAGCCATGCCGAGGCCTCCAACCTGGGCCGCCAGGGCGTCGGAGATGTAGTCGCCGTTAAGATTGGGTGTGGCTATAACCCCGAATTCCTCCGGCCTCAAAAGCACCTGCTGAAAGAGCATGTCCGCGATCCTGTCCTTTATCATAACACGACCGGCGGGCGCCCTGCCTTCAAATTTTTCAAAGGCTTCGGCTTCGGTCAGGGTGCGTTCCGGGAAAAGCTCCGCCGCCGCCTTGTAGCCCCAGTTGCGGAAGGCCCCCTCGGTGAACTTCATGATGTTGCCTTTGTGCATCAGGGTGACGCTTCCGCAGCCGTGGTCAATGGCATAGCGGACCGCGCGGGCAACAAGCCTTCGGGTGTTCTTCTCACTCATGGGCTTTATGCCGATACCCGATTCCGGCTCGACTTCAGCCCCCATTTCCTTAAGGAGCGCTATGAGCCGGGCCGCTTCCTGGGAGCCTGCGGCGTACTCGATTCCCGCGTAGAGGTCTTCGGTGTTTTCCCGGAAAATCACCATGTTTACGGCTTCCGGGTTTTTCACCGGGCTAGGAACGCCCTTTATGTGACGTACTGGCCGCACGCAGGCGTAGAGATCAAGAACCTGCCGCAGAGCCACGTTCACCGACCGGATGCCCCCGCCCACCGGGGTGGTGAGCGGCCCCTTGATGGCCAACACGTTCTCCCGCACGGCCTCCAGGGTTTCTTCGGGCAGCCACTGGCCAGTTTGGTTGAAGGCCTTTTCTCCGGCAAGGATTTCCTTCCAGGCGATTTGCCGACCGCCCTTGTACGCGGCCTTCACGGCGGCGTCCATCACCAGCCGGGACGCAGGCCAGATGTCAACGCCCGTGCCGTCGCCCTCGATAAAGCAGACAATTGGCTTATCCGGCACTAAAAGCGAGCCGTCGGCCCTTACCGTGATTTTTTGTCCCTCGTGGAGCATCGAGCCGATTTCCTCAATCTTTACTTTAAGTTGTAGGTTGGACTGAGGAACGAAGCCCAACAATTATAATAGGTTACAAGACTGCCGACCGGAGCCGAACAAAGGTGGAGCCAATATGCTGGGCAAAAAATATGGAATTAAATCAATTTGTTGGGCTTCGTTCCTCAGCCCAACTTACGAGGCTGACACAGTTATTCGCGTTTTTGGACGGCTTGTTGGCGTTGACGCACAACCTCATACATCAGAAGCGCCCCGGCCACCGATGCGTTCAGAGAGCCCAGCGGCCCGGCCTGGGGGATTTTCACCAGTTGGTCGCATTCCCGCGCCACCAGGGGCCTTATCCCCCTGCCCTCCCCGCCCACCACTACAACCGTTGGAACCGAAAAGTCGCAGTCCCAGTAATTTATTCCTGCCCTGGCGTCCGCCCCGAAAATCCAGAACCCCGCGTCTTTCATCTGCGAGAGCGCCCGCACGAGATTTTTGACCCTGCACACGGTTGAATGCTCCAGGGCTCCCGAAGATGCCTTGGAGACCGAGGGCGAGAGCGGGGCGCAGTTGCGGTCGGGACTTATGACGGCGTCCACCCCGGCGCAGAGTGCGGTGCGGATCAGGGCTCCCAGATTCTGAGGGTCCTCGATGCCGTCCAGAACCAGGAAAAAAGGCGATTTGCCGGGCTTGGGACCGGAGGCCAGAACGTCTTCCAGCTCGCTTGCGGGAAAGGACGAAACCAGGGCCGCAACCCCTTGGTGGTTGGCTCCGGGGTCGCGCACGATGCCGGTTTCGAGAGGCTCCACCGGCACGCCCTGTTTCCGGGCCATCGCAATAATTTCGTCCACGGCCTTTCCGGTGCGGCTTTTTGCGGCGTAAACGCAGTAAACCCTGCGCCTGCCAGCCGCCAGGGCCTCCTTCACCGGATGGACTCCGTAGAGCGCTTCATCGTTCATGAGTCCGCCGTCCTGCTCGATTTTATATAGGAACTCACGAGATCGAAAAGCTCCGCCTTGGCTTTTTCAAGGTCGTCGTTCACCAGAACGTGGCGGTAGGCTTCCTTGTGGGCCATTTCCCACTCGGCGTTCACGAGCCTTTTTTCCACGGTGTCGGCGTCGTCGGTTCCGCGACCGGTGAGCCGCTCCCTGAGGGCCTCCATGGAAGGCGGCCTCACGAAGATGGTGACCGCGTCGGGAAAGGCCTGGGTGAGGATCTTCGCGCCAGCCACGTCGATGTCCAGAATCACCCGTGCGCCTTTTTCCAACTCCTGCCTTATGAACTCGGCACTGGTGCCGTAGAGGTTGCCGTGGACCTCAGCCCATTCGGCGAAGCGCCCGGCCTTTATCCCTTCCGTAAACTCCGCCCGCGAAATGAAGTGGTAGTCCCTTCCCTCCACCTCTCCGGGCCGGATTTTCCGCGTGGTGCAGGAAACCGAGTAGGAAAGGAGCGGAATGGCCTCGCAAAGGTACTTCCGAAGGGTGGTCTTTCCGGCTCCCGACGGGGCGGAAAGTATGAAAAGCTGGCCGCGATCAGTCATGAACGGCCTCGTCCGGGCGTTTTTCCACCAGCGCCTGGTAGCGCTGGGCCAGGGTCTCGGCCTGAATGGCCGAGAGGATCACGTGGTTGGAGTCCATGATCAGAATGGCCCTTGTCCGTCGCCCGCAGGTGATGTCTATGAGCCTGTTGTCGGCCAGGGCCTTGTCCTTGAGGCGTTTCATGGGGGCCGAGTTGGGGGTGGCTATGGCCACCAGGCGGCCCACCGGCAGGGTGTTGCCGAACCCTATGTTCAAAAGCGGCTCCACCCGGCTCCAGGAGGTGCCGTTGCCCAGAATCTTCAAAATGGTGCTCTCGTCCATCCGTGTTTCCCCCCTCGTGAAACGTCTGTTTCAGTCGCGCCCGGAAAAGTCGGTCCCCTCCGGTCACTCGATGTTCTGAATCTGCTCCCGGATTTTTTCCAGTTCGCTCTTTGCGTCCACAACCGTGTGGGAAAGGGGCGCAAGATGGCTTTTGGCCCCCATTGTGGAGAACTCCCGCGCAAGTTCCTGGCACAGGAAATTCAAGGTCCGGCCGCAGGGCTCGCTTTTTTCGGAAAGGGCGGTGAACTGGGCGATGTGGCTCCTTGCCCGCACGATTTCCTCGGTGATGTCGCCCTTGTCCGCCCAGAAAGCGGCCTCCTGGGCGATTCTTTCGTTATCTGCGGGAAGGCCGGAATCGGACAGAAGCGAGTTCATGCGCTGGGCGAATCGCTCCATGTTCTGGATGGGCTGGTCCTTTGCCAGATACTCAATGTCGTCCAGAAGCGAGGAAATGAAATCGAGCCTCGCCTCCACGTCGTTCCAGAGCGCCTCGCCCTCGGTGGTCCTCATGGCGCAGAAGGTGTTCACGGCTTCAATAAGGGCCTCAGAAACCGCAGGCCAGTCGGCTTCGGGGTCGGGCGCGTGAAAGGACCTCGCAAGCACTCCCTCGGCCCGGAGAACCTGGGCCAGGGTGACGGGTTCCTCGATGCCCAGGGCCTCCCTCACCGCCGTGGCCTCGCAAAACCAGGAACGGGCCAGGGCCGTATCAGCCGAGTAGGGCCGGGACAGGCCGTCGTTTGAGGCGATATCAACGGAGACATCCACCTTGCCGCGACCGGCGCAGGCCTTGACGGCGGTCTTCACCCGGTCCTCAAGGGCCGAGTGGGTGCGCGGAAGCCTTACCGAAAGCTCCAGGTTCTTGTGATTGACGGACCTTATTTCCACCGTCACGGTCTTGTTTTCCATGGACGCCTGCGCGTGGGCGAACGCCGTCATTGATCTTATCATGGATTCATTCGTTCATTTCGTTGATGTTCTAAACGGAAACGCCCAAGCAAGGTTCCGGGGCGTCTTTTCTTCTGGCCGCCAGAAGGCCGCTGCGCAATCGAAGAAGAAAGCCCCGGATGCCCTCCTCGGCGTAATCGGGATAGGTCCAGAAAAGGGGTTCGTACCCGCCCTGCCTATACACCAGGGTGAGGTCCGCGTAAATCCCTTTTAAAAGGTATATCCGATGGATATAGTTTTTTCCGGTTGCCAGTACGAATCTTTCCGGCGTGAGATAACCGGGGTCGAGATTTATCCGCCGCCCCCCCGAAGGTGCGAGCCAGGAGGATTCCAGCCGGTTGGTGGAAAGCTTGATATCGGCCAGGTCTCCCTGGTCCACAAGTTTTTTGAAGCTGACGAGCCTGCGAAAAAGCGGGCCTCCCATCTCGTCGTTGTAATAGGACGTGTGATGGAAGGAAAACCAGGGGCTTGCGGCGTCCAGGGGACCGAAAAGGCCCGTGACGGCGGAAACCGCTTCGGGGAAAAGCTCCTTCTCCGCAGTGAATGCCCCCACAACAAGCCGGGCCGGGTCTGATGGCCTGGGGATGCTCATGACAAAATGAGTCTGGCGCTTTTTGGCAGAAGATCGGGGATTCCGTCGCTCACCGGAAAGGCCAGCCCGCAGGCCCTGCACACAAGGAGGACCGGGGATTTTTCATCCTCCTCGAAAAGAGGCCCTCTGCAGAAAGGGCAGCCGAAAACAGCCATTAGGTCGGAAGGAATCGACTTTTGGGTATCGGGTTTCATTCGGGCGGATTCCTGATTTTTTTCCTGGCCTCGTCGGGTATGGGAAGCACCCGCCAGCGGCGATGCACCCAGAGCCACTGTTCCGGGGTCTCGCGTATCCATTTTTCCAGGATATCGTTCAGGCGCTGGGTGTTGATCTCAAGATCATCCGGCTCGCTTCCCGTGCGGACCATTTCCACGGCCTTCTCGCAGGTAAGCCTGTACATGCCGTTTTGCTGGCGTATGCAGAAAAGCGGAACCACGAGGCTTCCGGTCATCATGGCGAGCTTTACCGGGCCCTTGTTGGTGCAGGCCTTGCGGTTGAAAAAGTTTACGTAAACCCCCTCGAACCAGGCCGCGTTCTGATCCAGCAAAAGGGCCACCACCCCGCCCTGCCCCAGGATTCTCAGGATATGTGCTCCGCTCTTCTCCTTGGGAACCGCCACGCTTCCTGTGCCCGACCGGCACTCGTAAACCAGCCGGTGCACCGCCGGATTGTCCAGGACACGGGTTATCATGAGGGTTGGTTGTTTCGATACTATGCTGAAAAGCCTGCCGAGCATTTCCCAGTTACCTAGGTGGGCCGACACCAGCACCACGCCGCGCCCCTTGGCTATGGCATCCAGAAGATTGGACTGGCCAACCAGCCGGACCATCGTGCCCAGGTTTTTTTCCGTGAGATTGAAAAGATACGGGAGCTCGAAGGCCACCACCGAAAGGTTTCTGAAAACCGACCGAGCCATGTTTTTCACCCAGGCGGCGTCCTTTTCCGGGTAGGCTGCGGCGAGGTTTTCAAGGGCCACCGTACGATGACGCCTGTCGATGCGCCACCAGAGGCCGGAAAGCCCTTCCGCGAACCGGTTGGTCCAGGGCCGTGGAATGGCTGCGATGAGGCGGAAAACCGCTTTCAGGACAATATAAAGCAGGCGCTGCGCGGCGGTCGGCAGTGGCGGGGTTGCGTATCGTATGCATGAGGATGCTTCCGGCCAGGGCAAAAAGGTAACTTACAAGCGCGTGATACCAGCTGTAGTAAATATTCTCCCCCGAAATTCCCAGTACGAGAAGGGCCACGGGCCATCCTGCCAAACCCAGCCGAAGGCCTTTCGGGGCCTTCCAGATCATCCCGCAAGCCCTCACGAAAAGCCAGCCGAAGGCCAAAAGGCCCAGGATGCCGGTGGATGACAAAAGCATGAGCACCAGGTTGTGGGCGTGCGTCTCCAAGGGCTTTTGAAAAAGGCGTCCCGACGGGTCCAGCACCCCCTCCACCAGCCCGTGGGTGGAGATTTCCGCGAACGCGTCCCTGAAAGAGGAAACACCCACGCCCAGGATGGGGTTATCCAGAAAAATGCCCCAGGAGACCTTCCAGATGTAGAGCCGGTCGTAGACCGAGGCGATGTCCCAGAGCCTGAGCAGAAAAACGGTTGCGACAGCCCCGCCAAGAAATACCCCTGCCAGAAGAGGCCCCAGGGCCGATCCGCTGCCCCTTGCCCTGCCTCGCCACAGGCCGAAAACAAGGCCGCAGAATGCCGCCGCAATGGGGGTGCGGCTGTGTATCTGAAAAAGCTGGAGCATGGCGATTATAGCGATTACCGCGTAAATCCGGCGGCTTTTTACGGAAAGGCCCGCATCGCAGGCCGCCAGGACGCCGAAAAAGGATACCGCGTAGATGGCCACCCCTGAAATCTGCGGGCTTATGCCAAGCTTTTTCGTGTAGGCCTCAAGGGGCCGCATAACCGGGTCAAAGCCCACCAAGTGGGCGAAAACCGTGTTGAAGGCGGCCAGGATCACCGCCCCGGCCATGCCCCGAACCACGAAACGGGCAAGCTCCGGCCTTTTGCGCCCGATATCCAGCAGGGCGAAGCCGAAAAGCACGTCGCGCACAAAGGCCACATCGTGGCCCGCTCCCTTGCTTCCGGGGCCGTTCACGACAAGGCTCAAAACGATTACGCAGTACCACGCCAGCCAGGGAATCACCAGGGGGTGTTTTTTAAGATAAGGGATGGGGTTTTGCCGTTCAACGGCAAGCGACAGGAGCCAGAAAAGGACGGTGAGAGCGGCCAGAGCCTCGAACACAACATTTCCCAGAACAAGCCCCACCGGGAAAAGCCCGGCGCTCCACAGCACCGCGTTCTGGAAGCGCCTTGCCCAGGGCTTTGCGGCCACGGGCGGGGTGGCGGGTTGCGCTGGCAGGGACTTGTTTTTCTTTCGGCGGCTCATTAAGGAAAAGTCCGTTCAGGCTCGTTACGTCCGTTCATAAAAGGCCGTCTGCGACTATCCGGGCGAAAACGCTTTCCGGGCTTATGGGATCGAGGCAGGCGTGATGGAATCTTTTCGGGCAGCGCTTTTTGAAACAGGGCGAGCAGGCTGCGTCAGAGTTTGAAAGCACCCTTTCCCCCTGGCCCTGGGCGTGGGCGCGAAGGCCGGAGGTGGGCCCGAAAAACGCGAAGACCGGAATCCCGGCGGCAGCAGAAAGATACATGGGCCCGGAATCGGCGGTAACCGCTAAACGGGCGGATTTGGCCAGTTCGTAAACGCCTATGGGCGGAAAAAGCGAGGTGGCGTCAACTCCGGCGCTTTTGGCGAGCTCCGCGTGGATCGCCATGTCATCAGGCCCGCCCGTCCACACCACCCGGATACCGGCCTTTTCGATCATCTCCGAAAGCGCCCGGAAACTTTCCAGGGGCCAGCGCTTGGAGGGAAAATTGGCCGCGCTTCCGGCGTGGATCATGGCGAAGCCGCCCTTTTGAAGGCCCCTTGACTCAATGAATTCGGCAACCGCGAGTCTTTCGGCCTCCCCCACGTAAAAACGCGTTAAGGGCTCAGCCTTGCCGATTCCGCCCGCCTTGAGAATCATGTCCATGAAATCAATGAAATTGACCGGAAAATCGTCGGTATAGGAATAGCCCCTGGGCGGATGCCTGAAATAGACCGAGTCAGGATGCGGCCCCACGGTCAGTTTCGCCCCGCTTTTCCTCACCAGGTCGCGGCTGGTGCGGTTGCCCTGGAAATCGTAGATGGCGTCAAAGGCTTGGTTTCTTATCCATTTTGAAACCCCCGACTTGCTTTTGGGGCCGAAAAAACGCTTTCTGTCGATGACCACAGTTGAAAGGCCCGGATGATGATCGAAAAGACCCGCGTGGGCGGGTTCGGTGAGAAGATGAATTTTTTCGCCCTCGTGATGACGCACCACCGCCTCGATGTGGGGAGTCGTGCGCACCACGTCCCCAAGCGCGCTCATCTTGATTATCAGAATCTTGCCCATTTGCGTCCGGTTTCCCAAAAATCGGGCCTGTTCCGCTGATTGTCTATTTTTCACCAAGAACTTCATAATATAGGTCGAGAATCCTTTCGCACATGGATTCCGACGAAAAACTGGCCGCCACGAACCTCGATGCGGCCTTGCCCATCCTCGCCCTCAGACCCTCATCGGTGAGGATTTTTTCCAGGGCGGCGGCAAGGGACGCCTCGTCTCCCTTGGGTACCAGAAACCCTGTGACGCCGTCCTTCACCGTGTCCAGGCTTCCGCCGTGGGCGGTTGCCACAACAGGGCGGCCCAGGGCCTGGGCCTCTATTGCCACGCGCCCGAAGGATTCCGGCTCAAGGCTCGGTGAAACCGCCACGCTGCAAAGGGCGTAGGCGGCGGGCATGTCGGCGCACCTTCCGGGAAAAATCACCCTTCCAGCAAGTCCCCTCTCCTTCACCATCATTAAAAGATCTTCCGCGTAAACCGGGTTTTCCGCAGGGTCCCCCACGCAAACGGCGGTAAAGGGCAATTGCCTTATTCTCTCAAGGGCCGTGAGAAAAAACCGGTGTCCCTTCCAGGGGGTGATGCGGGCCGGAAGAAGAATCACCGGGCCGGATTTTTCCGAAAGCCCCCAGGCCGAGGCGAGCCCGTCGCGCCTCTCTTTTTCGACAGCGCCCGGAAAAAAGCGCCTCTCGTCGTAGCCCGCCGGGATGAGCCTGAGCTGCGGCGGGCGGATTCCGTAATTATCAGCCGCGTGGCGGAAGATGAACCGGCTTTCGGCTGTGACCCTTTCGCCCCTTGCCATGATCCCGGAAAAATAATGCACCGAATAGGTTCCGTGAAAGGTGGTGACCACCTTGGGGCGCAGCCTTTCCGGCAGGCTCTTCACCACGGCCAGTCCAAGCCAGGCCGGAACCCTGCTTCTTAGGTGCAGGATATCGGCCCCGGAATCGATTATAAGTTTTCGCAGGGGCGCGAAGGCTGTAAGCAGGCGCGGCCCCTTTTCGCCCACCGGAAGGCTTAAGTGCCTCGCTCCGGCAGCTTCCAGGCGCGGAACCAGCCTTCCCCCGCCGGAGACCACTATGGAGCGATGCCCGCGACCCGCAAGCCAGGAGGAAAATTCCAGCGTGGTTTCCTCCACTCCCCCGGTGTCCATCTCAGGCAGAAGCTGTATGGCGCAAAGTTTGCCCCGGCTCATCGAAAAAGCTCCGCCGGAAAGCTTTCCTTGCGATTTACATGGATGAAAAAATACTCGGTCTTTTCCCTTGGGATGTTTCCAGGGTCCACGTAAAAGAGCTTTTTGGACTTATCCGGCAGATAGGCCCGATACCCAAGGCTTTCCAGGAAATCGAACACTGCCCGCAAGGGCACCTTGTTCCTGTCGCAGCAGAGCTTGTCCACCTCGCAGTAGATGGTGGGGTGAAACCGGGTAAGAACCCTGGTCCCGGCCCGAAAGACCTTGAGTTCCGCGCCTTCCACGTCGCACTTTATGAAATCCAGGCGGCCAACTCCGTTTTCCTCGCAAAAGGCGTCCAGGGTGCTGACCCCTACGGTCTCGGTCTTGTGCGGGTCCTCATTTTCACCGTCCAGATGTCCGCAGGCGCTCTTGGGCTTCCAGCCGTCTTTTAGGGGGATGGTAATTTCAGCAGTTCCGGGCGAATCCGACAGGGCCTTGTCCACTATGATCACCTGGGAAAGGCTCCTCACGGATTTCATCTGGGTCAGAATCTTTCGCGGATACTGCTGGGGCTCGAAGCTGTAAACCCGGCCCTTGGGACCCGCGAGGGCGGCGGCGAGGCTGGTGAACCGGCCCACGTTGGCCCCGATGTCGAACACCGTGTCGCCTTTTTGAATGAAATTGGGAACCATTGCGGTTCCCTCCTCCTTTATCTTCAGGAAGACGCTCTGATAGATGTCCGAGATGTAGCCGAAGGTTTTCAGGTAGTTTTCATCGCCTATTAGTCGGCGGACCAGCTTTTTCAAGGAAGCCTCCCGATGATGTTTTTAGGCCAGCTTTTAAAATCAGCGAAGCGATATGTCAAGGAGTGTAAAAAAAGCGGTTTTTTGATGATGGCACCAGCGATTCCCCTGCCCCGCGCCATTTTATTAAGGATGAGCGCTCAGACTCCTCTTTTTTCCGGATCCCAGACGTACTTGTGAAGCTGAAGCCCAAGGCGCACAGGAAGGCGCGCGTCCAGAATCCAGCGGGCGAGAAGGGCGGGATCGCAAACGTCGAAAACCGGCGAAAAATGAACAGCGCGGCAGTTTGAAAGGACCCCTGGATGGTCTTTTAGCACGGATGCGGCGTAATCGAAATCCTGGTTTTGCGCAATCACGAACTTCACCTCGTCGCGGGATGTGAGCGTTTCCAGGTTTTCACGGAGAATGCTTCCGGCCTCCCCCGAAGACGGGCATTTCACGTCCAGTATCACCTTAGCCCGGCGATCCAGGCGGGAAATGTAGAAGCTGCCGTTGGTTTCAACCAGTACCTCGAAGCCTTCATCCAGCAGGGCCTTCACCAAAAGCGGCGTCTCCGCCTGGAGCAGGGGCTCCCCTCCGGTCACCTCCACAAGGCCGATTCCCAAGGCTTTCACCTTTGGAAGAATCTCATCGAGAGGCGTTTCCAGGCCGCCCTGCCGCGCATAGGCCGTGTCGCACCATTTGCAGGAAAGGTTGCATCCCGTAAGCCTTACAAACGAGCACGGGCGCCCCGCGTGGGAGCTTTCGCCCTGGATGCTCGCAAAAATCTCGGTTATCCGCAATGACAACAGCCGTCCTCCGTCGCCGCTCATTCCACCCAATATGAAGCGCTCGCCTCCGGCCCTTCGGCCACCTTCACCCTGGACACCCTCGTTCCAGGAGAATTCAGGCGCTCGGAGAGAAAACGGTAAAGGTGGCGGGCAAGGTTTTCCGCAGTGGGATTTTGGTCCGTAAACGCAGGAAGATCGTTCAAATTCAAGTGATCCAGGCCCGCCACGGCTTCGGCCACGGCCTCGCTCACCGCCTTGAAATCCACCCCCATGCCAAGCCCGTCCAGTTTCCCGCATCGAACGCAGACTTGGGCGGTAAAGCTGTGCCCGTGAAGGCGCGCGCAGTCGCCAGGATAGCCCTTAAGGCTGTGGGCGGCAGAAAACGAAGCCTTTACGCAGATTTCAAAAACTTCGGCCATGAACGTCCTTTCCGGTCAATTTAAGGCGGATGATAGCCCAGTGACGCCTGCTAAGCAATCCCCACGGCAAAAATTCCAACGGACGCCGAAATTGCAGGGCGTAAAATTTTTCCTTGACAAAGGGACAGTGGTTAAAATATATGTGCGTACATCTGTTTTGACAGTAATGCTTACATTAAAAAAAACATGATGACTTACAATAAGCAAAACATATAAACGCAAATACGTTTTAAATATACGGCTTTTTATATGAATCCGGGCGTTTGAGACAACCGAAAGCAAAAACCGAGGGGGAAAGAGTCATGAAAAAGATGAGAAAAGCGTCGAAAGCCGACCCGATGGAAATCTTCAGGGACAAGGACGGCCAATTTGAATCCGGCAAAGGCATGGGAATGCACATGTCCGCCATGAAGCCCTACGTCGACTACGTTCTCGGCAACCTGGTGAAGGACGCCCGACTGGTCAACCCCGAACTGGCTCTGCCCTTTGACGGCAGGCCGGTGGTGATAATCGCCTCCCACGGCCCCGGCATCGCATGGGTGCCCCTCGTGGCCCTTGTGGGCAAGGCCTACAGGGACCACGGCTGCGAGGACATGATAGGTGGCATGTTTCCGCACCCGGCGGTTTTCTGGGTTCCGGGACTTCGGAAAAAGTACGAAAAGGTTCTTGGTACGCCCACCAGCATTACCAGCGTGGAAGGCATGGTGGACCTTCTCGAAAGAAAGGTCTTCGCGGTCACCGGCACGGCCCCCGAAGGCGCCAACTGCCTTGTTTCCTTCGACGAGTACGTCACCCCCTTCCGTAGCGGCGGCATGGTGGCGGCGGCCATCCTCTCCGGGGCGGCCATCTGCCTTGCGGCCCACAAGGGCGCGGAGGAGTGGAACCTAAGGCTCAACCTGCCCTTTGGCTGGAAAATACCTTACACCGGCGGCCTCAGGGGAGTCAACGTGGCCCTTCCCCCTTACAAGAAGCTCGACTCGTATGTCGCCATGTGCCGCCGTTACGAGCCCATCGCCAGCCGCGAGGAAATGGCCAACGCCGACAAAAGGCGCAGGAGGCTTCTCCTTCACGTTGAAATGGAGCGCATAAGGGCCGAGTTGAACCTCATGACCGACAACGTGGCGGACATGATGAAGGAAAACGCCCGCGCGAAAGTTTACAGACCTGCGCACCCGGTGTCCGGTCCCGTGATCGATACCATGGACGACCCCACGGCCTGGACCGCCCTTGACAACCAGGGCGAGTTCGACAGGGGCCGCCTTGCGGACGAGTCCTACATGAGGGTGCCCTGGCTTCCGGGCGAAAACCGGGCTATCCGGCACTGATCATTAAATTCCACCCAAACCATTAGCGAATAACGGGGGTCTTCCATGCAGTACAGCGTTTTGCACGACCGGTTTCCAGAAAACGTCGTTCCCCTTTTTCCTGAAAGGGATATCCCGGATCAAACCCCGGCAGCCCCCGAAGAAAACGCCATCCGCCATTACATCGGAAAAAGGGCGAAAAGCCGGTGGAACACCAAAGGTCCCGACCCCGCCTTCATGCGCCTTCAGGACGGCATGTGGGACTTTCTGCTGGACCGCTATTTCCGGGTGGAGACAACGGGATGGGAGAACCTGCCGAAGTCGCCTTCGCTCCTGGTGGGAATCCATTCCGGGACATGGCTCACCATGGACGCCTGGACCCTGTGCGCGGCCTTCTGGAAAAGATTCGGACAGGAGCGCATTCTTCACGGCACCGCCCACGACGCCCTCATGGCCCTGCCCGGCCTGGGCTCGTACTTCCGCAAGGTGGGCGTGGTTCCCGCCGCGCGAGAGAGCGTTTCGGCCTGCCTGGAAGCGGGCCACGACGTGGTGGTCTGGCCGGGCGGCGAAGTCGACGCCATGCGCTCTTGGAAAAAACGCGACAAGGTGGTTTTCGGGGGCCGCAAGGGTTTCATTCGCCAAGCCATGAGGAGCGGGGTTCCCATAGTGCCCGTGGCCACCATCGGCGGGGCGGACACCGTGTTCGTGCTCTCCGAAGGCAGGTTCCTTGCAAAAATACTCAGGGGGAAAAAGCTCATGCGCAGCGAGGTCTGCCCCCTGGTGCTGGGCGCGCCCTTCGGCCTTTTTCTGGAGGTACTGCCCATGCACATTCCCCTTCCCTCGAAAATCCGTACGAAAATCCTAGAGCCCGTATTGGTGGAACAGGGCCGGGAAGACGACGAAGAATATGTGGATCAGATATATCGGACAGTGGAAAGCCGCATCCAGGAGGCCGTCATCGATCTTGCCCGGCAAAGACGTTTTCCGGTTTTCGGCTGAAATGGCAGGGGCGCGTTATCCTCCCCCAATGACGCGCCCTCTGTCAGCTTGACAAGTCCGGTCCGGGGCCGATACTGTAAAGGATGAAGGCGTTAGGCAGTTGTCCGTTACAGTGGAGGCCCCATGATCCAGCAGGAAGAAGGCACGACGTCGCTTAAGGGGCATTTTCTCATCTCCATGCCCAATCTTTCCGACCCCAATTTTTCCTCCACGGTCACCTGCATCTGCGTGCACAATCACGAAGGCGCTTTCGGAATCGTCATAAACCGCACGCTTCCGGGCGGAACCTTAAGGGACGTGTTCAAGGAACTGGGCCTTCCCGCTGTGCCCGAAACTGCTGACCATCCCGTCCACATAGGCGGGCCGGTGCATCCCGGCCACGTTTTCGTGCTTCACGGCCTGCCCTTTACCTGGGACGCCACCATCCCGGTGACCGACACCATTGCCATGACCAATTCCCCCGACATACTGGAAGCCATTGCAGGCGGATTCGGCCCAAGGCGCTTCCTGGTGGTGCTGGGCTGCGCGGGCTGGGGCCCCGGACAGTTGGAATGCGAAATAGTCGAAAACTCCTGGCTCACCTGCCCCGCTTCCGACGACATCCTTTTTTCCGCGCCCCTTTCCGACAGATGGGACAGGGCGGCCCGCTCCCTGGGCATCGATCCGCGCCTGCTGTCAGAAAATTCAGGCCATGCATGATTTATGGCGAACCAAAACGTGGACTCCAGTGTCAGCCTCGTTGGGCTGAGGAACGAAGTCCAACAAGTGGTCTGATCAAAAAATATGGAAAGAAATCAATTTGTTGGGCTTCGTTCCTCAGCCCAACCTACGAGTCTGCGAGGCTCAATCCAGCCTGCGCGAAGTTTTCCAATTACCTCTTCAAAAAACAAATCACCGGCTGAACTGGGTGCAATTGTCGTAATCATGGAAAAACGGTTCAAAATCATACTGGAATACGACGGAACCGGATACCACGGCTGGCAGCTGCAGGCGGGTGACGTCACCGTGCAGGAAAAGGTGGAGGACGCACTTGAAATCCTGACCGGCAAGGCAGTCAGGGTCCACGGATCGGGTCGGACGGACGCGGGCGTCCACGCCCTGGCCCAGGTTGCCCATTTTTCCGTCGAAACGAGGCTTGGCCCGGAAGACTTGCAAAAAGCCCTCAACGGACTTTTACCCCAAGACATCATGGTTAAAGGCTGTTTTGAGGCCGACCCCGCCTTTCACGCGCGCAAGAGCGCAAAAAAAAAGACCTACGCCTATTACATACTCAACCGGCCCTTCCGTTCAGCCCTTTTGCGAAACCACTCCTGGCACATAAAGCGCCCCCTCGACCTTGACGCCATGAACCGGGCCGCGTCCAGACTTGCCGGAACCCTCGATTTCAAGTCCTTTGAAAGCACCGGAAGCCCCAGGGCCAGCACCGTGCGCACCGTCTTTTCATCGTCCTTTGAAAATGCGGAAGGCGTGCCGGGCTTTTTCGCGCCGACTGACGGCCTTCTCGCCTTCACCATCAGCGCGGACGGCTTTTTGAGGTGCATGGTGAGAAACATCGTGGGAACCCTGGTGGAAGCGGGCCGGGGCAAGCTCGCACCCGATGATGTCACAGGAATTCTTGCCGCCCGCGACCGCCAAAAGGCCGGACCCGCCGCCCCGCCCCAGGGTCTTTTTCTTGTGGAAGTGGTTTATTGACTCGTGTAAGATGAATGAGCTTGATGTGGCCTCTTATATAAACGGCTCCTTTCCGGCCTTTTCAACCGGCAGAACATATCGAATTAAATCAATGGCCCTGCAAATCATATACAACCTGGCGTCGTTTCTGGCGGCGCTCGTCCTGGCTCCGGTCGGCTACGTCCTTTCCCTTTTCGTGGAAAAGCGGCGGAAGACCTTCGCCCCCCGCCTGGGTTTCCAGAAATTTCCCGATCACGGGCCGACAAGGCCCATATGGGTCCACGCGCTTTCGGTGGGCGAGGCCAAGGCCGCCGCGCCCCTGGCCAGGGCCCTGGCCCGGAGACACCCCGAACGCGGAGTAGTGGTTTCGGCCAGCACTGCCACCGGTTACGAAATTTTGAAGGAAGAGACCCAACCCTGGGTCCGCCACGTGTTTTATTATCCGTACGACCTTCTCTTCTCCGTAAAAAAGGCCTTCAACCGGGTTGATCCGGCGCTTGTGGTAATAGTGGAATCGGACCTGTGGCCCAATTTCCTGTTCGAGGCCAAAAGAAGGTCCGTCCCGGTGGTTCTGGTCAACGCCAGGCTTTCCGAGCGTTCCCTTTCGGGTTACCGGAGGTTCTCGTTTTTCTTCCGTCCCGTATTCGGGCTTTTCTCAGCGGTGTGCGCGGCTTCGGAAATGCAGAAGGAGCGGTTCGAGAGCCTTCTGGGCGACTGGGAAAAGGTCCTTGTGACCGGAAACATAAAATTCGACTCAAGGCCCGAAGAAGCCCCGGCCACGGGTCGCCAAAGCCTCGGAATTCCTGAAGACGCCCCTGTTCTGGTGGCCGGCTCCACCCACGAGGGGGAGGAGGAAATCCTCGCCCGGCTCTTTCCCCTGTGGCGGGAAAGCTCTCCTGGCCTGGTTCTGGTAGCGGCCCCAAGGGACCCTGGCAGGGCATGCAAGGCCGCGGAGCTTTTCAGATCGATCGGGCTGACCACGGCCCTTTTCTCCGAGATCGTTCAAAGCCCCAGCCCCGGCAGCGACGTGATCGTGGTGGACGCAATGGGGGCCCTGGCGTCCCTCTACGGCCTTGCCGACGCGGCCTTTGTGGGAGCAAGCATGATTCCCCTTGGCGGGCACAACCCGCTGGAAGGCGCGGCCCACGGAAAACCGGTGGTATTCGGCCCCCACATGGAGGACTTCGCCGAAATCGCCGAGCTTCTTGTGGATGAACGCGCCGCCATCCAGGTTGTTGATGAAAACGAACTGGAAAGCGCCATCAGGGTCCTGTTGTGCGACCGGGAAAAGGCTGAGGAAATCGGCGAGCGGGCAAAAAGCGTTGTTCTGGCCAACCGGGGGGCGGTGGACAAGATGGTGGAGGCCATATCCCGATTTTTATGAGGCTTCTAAAAGATAATTTCCAGCGGATGATCCGGGACGACAGCCAGGATGACGACAACGTCAAAAAGGCGATTACCGGAGCGGCGCGGATTTACGCGAAGGCCGCGAGCATCAAGGCGGGCCTCTACCTAAGGGGAGTCATCCGCCCCACGCGCCTGTCCCGCCCGGTGATCTCCATAGGAAACCTTACCGTGGGCGGAACGGGCAAGACTCCGGCTGCGATTGCCGTGGCGAAGCTCTTGAAGGACATGGGCCGAAATCCCGCCATCTTAAGCCGGGGTTACGGGGGAACCCTTCAAAAGCGCGGTGGCTTGGTTTCCGACGGGAATCTCGTAAGGCTGTCCCCCGGCGAGGCCGGAGACGAGCCCTGCCTCATGGCCCTTGCCCTCCCATCGGTGCCCGTGGCCGTGGGCCGGAATCGGGCGGCGAACGGGGCCTTTTGCATCAACAAGCTCGGAAGCGACGTTATTCTGCTTGATGACGGATTTCAGCACCTGACCCTTTACCGGGACATCAATATCGTGCTG
The DNA here is from genome assembly GCA_016235345.1 of Deltaproteobacteria bacterium. Classification (NCBI taxonomy): domain Bacteria; kingdom Pseudomonadati; phylum Myxococcota; class Myxococcia; species Deltaproteobacteria bacterium. The sequence continues at coordinate 177,641 of JACRLG010000015.1, forward strand.
GCCGACGCGGAAAGGCCCTTCGGCAACGGGCGCACACTGCCGCGCGGACCCTTGCGGGAACCGGCGTGTGAGATCGAGAGGGCCGACGCCCTGGTGCTCTCCCGCGCCCTTCCCTATTCACCGGCCCCTGAAATCTGGCCTTCCGGGCGTCCCTGTTTCCGCGCCTGCCACCGTCCGACGGGTTTTCTTGAACACGAGTTTCTCAATGCCCCCGGGCCGGTGTCCGAAACCCGCCCCATGCTCCCCCTGTCCTTCCTTAAAGGAAAAAGGGTTGCCGCCTTTTCGGGAATAGCCGACAACGCCGGCTTTTTCGATACCGTCGCCGAACTTGGCGGAAAAATCGTTTTAAGGCGGGGCTTTGACGACCATCACCCTTACACTGCGGATGAACTTAAAGGCCTTTTCGCGGATGCCCGGAAACTTGGGGCCGATCTTGTCGTCACCACCGAAAAGGACGCCGTGCGGATAGCGGAAATTCCGGGCGGCTTTCCTCCCCTACTGGCCCTTTGCGTTGAGTTTTCCTTTTACGGGGAAGCCCTTTTTGCTGAATGGCTGAAAAAGAGCCTGGAAACCCTTGAAGACAGATAAACACTTCCTGGAAACACCCTGGTGAGCCCTGACCAAAAAACAGAGCCCCTGAAGGTCGCGGCCTTCTGGGACACACGGCCCGGACACAGAAAGCAGACGTCGGGGGTCCTGACAGCCCTTTCAGCACGAACGCCCATAGTCGTCCACGATTTTTCGCTTCCCTACTATAGCCTGGGCGCTTCTGTGGCCGACTGGGCGAAACTTGTCGGCCATCTCGCGGGCCTTCCGGTTTCCGTTCCCCACTTTGAGGCCAACCGGCCCGTGCCGCCCCGGTTCGACCTCATTCTCGGCACGGGAAGCCACACCCACGTTCCCATGACCCTTTTTAAAAGGAGGCTCGGCGGACGCCTTGTAACCTGCATGACGCCCGACCCACTGCTTTCCGGCTTCTTCGACCTGTGCCTGGTTCCAGAACACGACAGGCCAAAGCCCCGGGAAAACGTGTTTCTCACCCTGGGCCCGCCCAACCCTTCGCCCAAGGACGGCCCCCATCGAACGGACACGGGCCTGATACTTGTGGGCGGGGTGGATGAGAAATCCCACGAGTGGGACCCGGCGGCCACCGTTTCGCAAATTTCCGCCATTGCCCGAAACCATCCAAAGGTTTTCTGGACGGTCTCCTCATCCCCCAGAACCCCGGCTGACATGCTCCCCGCCCTTGAAAGGCTTACCGGCCTTCACTCCAATTTGAGCTTTTTCCGTTCGGCGGACACCCCCCCCGGCTGGGTGGAGGAACGCTATGCCGAAAGCGCCTTCGTGTGGGTTACAGCCGACTCTGTTTCAATGATTTACGAGGCGCTCACGGCGGGATGCGTGGTTGGGGTGATGCCGGTGAAATGGAAAAAGCCCGACGGAAAGATACCGTACGGGCTTCAAAGGCTTCGGGACAAGGGAATGATAATCGATTTTGACGCCTGGCTGAAAAACCCCGACGACCGGCCCACCCCCTTCTGCCTGGACGAGGCCGGACGCTCGGCTGACGAAATCCTCCGCCGCTTCTTCCCGGACAGATTGAAATAACGCAGTTATCGATGGGCGGTTGCTCCGCTGCTAACCCTTCATCCGCATCCGGGGCTCGCAGAAGCGATGAAATGCAAGGAAGGGGAGTTGAAAAGGAGGGAGCGTAAGCTTTTGTACGTGACCGACTTTTCAACTATGCCTGACACAGCAGTTCGCGCTTCTGCGAGCCCCGGCTAAACGTCTTTGCCGTATATCAGCGCCTGCTTGCTGACCGCTATCCCCAACTCCTCCTGAACCAACTCTCCGCCCCTGGGCGTACAGGGAACGTAAACCAGCATGCCCTTTTTGGGGGTGATGGAAATCTCCGGGAGCTTCAAGAAAATGGTCCGCTTGGGGGTGCCGAAGGTCGCAAGCACCGATTTCAGGCTTTGCATGGCCTCAACCAGCGGGAAGTTGACCGGAAGCAGGCTGCCCGAATCGGGCACGCGGGCCTCCATGGCCCCCAGAAACGGCGTTATTGTAACCTGCTTGGCCACCCGCAGAAAAAGATGGGGATGAATTTTAAACGCGGGAATCCAGAAGTAGAAATCGTCGGTTTCCCACTCCTTCTTTATGGCCTTGGGGAGATTCGCCACCCTGATCAGGTCGGCGTAGGTATCGAGCTTGACGCCCTTGATGGAGGAGCCAATGCACCAGAAGGGCAGATAAACGAGGTCATTTCCCTTTCCTGGGATGGTCCGCACCAGAATCGGCCTGAATTCGTCCCCCCTGGGATACCAGCCCATGTTGCAGACTTTGCAGAGAAAGACTTCCGCAGTCTTGTCGCCCTTCAAGTCGAATCCGCACTGGGGGCACATGGAGGACAGAAAACGCGGCATCCAGTGCAGTTCGTCCGTTGCAGCCCCGGCCAGGGCATCGATGGCCGCCTGTTCCGGCGCGGGCCCCACGGGCTTTTTGTTGATGAGGTCCACCACGTTTCCGCCGTCAAGGGCGTAGGGTGCGAAAATCACTCCGGCGGATTCGCCCACCCAGGCGTTTTCGTAGGTTTCAGGGCCTGATGCCGTTTCCTTCAGGCCGCTTGCAGCCTTGTCCATTTTCCCCAATACCTGGAACAGGTCCAGCTCCGGAGGCACGAACCGTCCGGCGACGCCCCTTTCGGCAAACCGGAGCTGCGGGGACTTGGTATTGTTGGGCAGGTCTTTTAAAGCAAAGGCGCCTTTTAAGCCGACGTGCGCCGAATCGAGGCTTACGGGATCGATTTTGAAGGATGACACGGCCTTGTAGACCGTTCCCTTCAGCCGCCAGTAGGGAAGATATAGGAAATCGCCTGAGCCTTCAGGGGCTTCCATGTAATAGCGGAAAGGCCCCCTTGACGTTATGTGGACGCGCACCCTGCAGGCCGGACAAATCAGCATCCGATCCGTCTCATCCAGGATCACGGGGGCCTGGCACTGGGGGCACGGGTGTTCTATCTTGAAATTCAACACGTTCTCCTTGAGAATCGGCGCGGGGCCGACCTGTTTAAGCTCATGATCCCGGCTTGAGCTTAAATGGGCTTGGGGACCATTTGAAAATATAATCAGAAAAACAGGCCAGGGCAAGCGGAACGTCCGCAGCCCTTACGTCACCGTGAGGTGACCTGCCTGCCCAGCTTGGCTATATCACAGGCCAAAGACGTGGTTATGGAGATGCTCATGGCCACGTGATCGATGATCTGCTTTATCATGGGAGACACCAGCTCGTATTCATGGGTGAGAGACAAAACGTCCATTCCCGCCACCTGGCAGTCGGGCGAGGCGTAAACCGTGGCATGGCGCACCTCGTGGCCGATTTTCGCAAGGGGGAACTCTCCGAGGAAATCGCCCTTCCCAAGACGCACAAGAGGCCTTACGCCCTTTTCCGTCTTTCTGGCCACCACGGCGCTTCCGCTGTTTATCCTGAAAAGCCCTTCCTCGTTTGCGCCTTCGGCGAACATCACCTTCATGTCCTTAAGAAAGGAGGAGCTGTCGTCCTTGCCGAGAAAGGCGTCAACCACTCTGTCGGTGGTTTCCCGAAGCCTTGTGTCCAGACTGATGCAAAGGTGCCGGAGCTCGTATGACAGGACCGCGAACTCGGAGTGAATTCTCGGAAGGTCGAGCACTCCCAGCACGGTGTTGCCAACCGCCATGAGGGAGGCCGTGCGGACGCTGGACTGGCTAAGAAGCGAGGAAATGTTGCCCACCAGGGCTCCCGGCCCCAGCCTCACTATGCGCAGGGGGCCTTTGGCGGTTTCCCTCACGACGTCGGCGTAGCCCTCCAGGATAACGGAAATCCAGTTTCCGAATCCGCCTTCCTTCACTATCATCTGGTTGTCGGGAATCTCCTCCTCGTTCACCACGTAGCCGTAATTGGAAACCGGGCGCTTTACAACCGGGATATCGCCGTATTCGTCACAGGGGGCGGATGCGTCGGTCTTGCACTCCAGCTTCGGGCCAAGCGTTTCCACCTGGCCGTCATCCAGCATACGAAGGCCGTCTAAGACTATCTCCATCACTCCGGTCTGGATGAGGGTCTCGGTGGCCGGCTCCTGGGCGGTGAAATCAAATTCGCCCTCAAGCCAGCCGAAAAGGGCGTAGGCCGCTTCCAGCCCCTTTTTTCCGGCGGCTTCCGCGTTTATGGGGTTTCCCCCAAGGAAATAAAAAACTCCCGGATCAGTTGCATACTTGTTTCTAAGGCGCAAAAGCCCCGTTGAGGCGTTGGAGTTCAAAAGCTGAAGAATCTCGCCGAGGCTGATGAAGTCCAGGCTGCCTGAAAGAACCATTCGATGTTCCATGTCGATTCCCGAAATGAGGTCCGGTTCGCCGGTTCCTTATAACAAATAGGGCCGGTCGTTAACGTGAAATGTTGCGTCGTGCCTGCGGGCGGCGCGGAAAAAGCCGACATGGGCGAGCCAGACGTAAAGAGCAGGCGGCAGCACGGGCCGGGCCATGAGCAAGGCGGCGCGGTAGGGCACGGCGTCACCGGCTGCGAGAGATTTTGCCGCAAGATTCAAGGCCCGTATGGCGTTTCTGGCAAGTATCCTGTTGACTGTTAGCGGCTTTCCCGAAAGAAGCTCTCCCGCTCCCGTTGCAAGTCCGCCCGCCCACACCAGGTTGCACTGGCGGGCGAAAATGCGGCACACGGCAAGGGCGGTGTCGCACTCGGAGGCATCCGGAAGGCCGCTTGCCACCAGGGCGCAAAACCTCTTGGGCATTATGGCCCTCACTGCGGCCCTGCGCCTTGCGATGCTTTCCAGGGCCTTCACCGCCGGGCCGGGTATGGAGTCGGCGTAAACAGGAGCTGTCAGGACTATGAGATCGCTCCGGTCAACCGCCTTCAACAGGGCGTCCATGCCCTTGTCGCTTTCCATGCACCGGTTGACCAGAAGGGCCTCCGATTCCATGCCGTGGCGGGCGAGCCGGGCTGCGAGATAACCGGCAAGGCTTGCGGACGTGCTTTTCAGGCCGCGAGGGGAGCCGATGAGGAAAACCGCCGATTTTTGGGCCTTCATCTCATGACCTCCACACGGGCCAGGGCGTTTCTTATGTTTTCGGCCAAAAGCCCCTGTCCGTGGCGCCCGGAAAGCACCACCGAAGCATGGGCCGGGGCTTGCATCTTAGCGGCGTTCACGCCCACGATGGAGGAAAAGACCCTGACGGATTCCATGTCCATTGCAGCGAGCATTCCTATGCCCACCATGCGGGGAGGTCTTGGGTAGCGTCCCTTGTGAATGAAGCCGTCTCCCTTTTTCATGAAAAACGGCGACACCAGAGGAGGCATCCTGTCCACGAAGTTCTTGAGGATGGCGCTGTAACCGCCGAAGGTCACGGGGGTAAGAAAAACCAGAAGATCGCTTTTTACGATGGCCCTTAAAATGTTTTCGGCGTCGTCTTTAATGACGCACCGTCCCGGAGTGGCGCACCAGCAGGACCGGCAGCCGGTGCATGGGGCGATGTCGCATTCATCCAGCAAAAACTGCGTCATCTCCCACGACAGCCCGGAAAGCTCGCCTTCCACTATGCAGCGAATCCTGCGGAAGGCCGGGTCTCCCGACAGCGCCCCATCCAGAACAACGGCTCTCACTTTATCTGCCTTTCCGATTCCCCGGATTCCATGACAGCGTGGAAACCGGGGAATATGATTTTACGGCAAGGGTCCGGCCCAACCTGTGCCCGATCCGGAATTTTCAGGGTTCAAACCCGCAGACCCCGGCCACACCGGCCTCAGAGGGCCTTCGCCTCGCCTGCCCGCCAAAGTCCCATATGCTGATGCCGATGTGAAATATAACACATTATTTAGGCGCTTTGACAGCCCCTGCAGGGCTTTTAGGGGACTCATCTCCAATTGCTTCTCAGAATGACCAGTGTTAGCAGATTATGACCCACGGGGCAACAAGGATAGCCGCATCACGTTAAAATTGCGCCCGGCCCACGGGATGTGATAGCTTGCCGCAGGGCCGATTGCAAGTCGGCGCGGCCAATGACCATCACATCATGGCGAGGTCCGGAACTTAATTTATGTTCTTCCAACTTTTTTTGGCGATAGTCTGGATAATCCTCTACACTGCGGCCCCCGCCGACATCCCCAGGCACGGGGCAGGCTCCACCATCCTGGTGCTGACGGCCGGATTCGTCACCTGCGCCGTGGGGGGACGCCTGCATTTCCGCCACCTGGTGCTCCGCTCCTCGGACCTGTCGGTGATTTCACGAGGGGCCTTCATGGAAAGGGCGCTTTCCACCCACGGAATAATGGTTCTGGCCCTGTTCTCGTTTTATTTTTTCGCCACCGACGCAAGATATTATCTCGATCTTCTCACCAAACCGGTTCCCACTTTCGGGGCACTGGTCTTTTTTTTCTTCTTCATGGCCCACCTGAATTCGGCCATGGTTTCAGCCACCTGCCAGGAATCGGGCACCACCGAGGCCAGGGGGCCTTTCTCCATCAGGAATCCGGGCCTTTTCCCAATGACTTGGATGGCCTTCGCCCCGTGGTTCATGCTTTCGGGCGTGTCGGACCTTTTGGGCCTGATTTCCTGGAGGCCCTTTCAACTGGCCTGGCAAAGCCCGTGGGGACAGGCGGTTTTTCTGATGTTGTCCTTTTTCGGAGTGGCGCTTTTCGGGCCCTTTCTGGTCATAAAATTATGGGGCAGCCGCCCTCTTCCGGAAAGCCCCTTGAAGGACTTTCTGGACGGGCTTTGCGAGCGCATGGGCCTCGAATACGCCGGAATAGTGACCTGGCCCATTTTGAACCACATGCCCACCGCCGCAGTGATGGGCATATGGGGCCGGTTCCGTTACATACTGGTCACAGAGGCCCTTTTGGCCATAGCCACTCCGGGGGAGTTGGCCGCCGTGATGGCCCACGAGATAGGGCACGTCAAGCGCAGGCACGTGTGGTACTATTTCGGGGCTGTGGCCGGGTTCTCGCTTCTGGCCTTTGGCGCGGAAACCCTTTCAAGCTGGGCCGCCCTCATCTTTTTCGGGCGCTTTCCGGCGCTTTACACAAAATATTTTTCCGACACCTCCATGGGAGCCTTCCAGGCCTTCACCCAGGCGGCTTTTTTCATCCTCTTCTTCCGGTACGTGTTCGGATATTTCATGCGGAATTTCGAGAGGGAGGCGGACCTGTACATTTTCCAGAGCCCCGCCGATCCGACCGACCTAGTCACCTGCCTTGAAAAGATAGCGCGATTTTCCGGCAAGCCCATAGACGCAAAAAGCTGGCATCATTTCGGGATAAAGGAACGCATGGATTACGTGATGCTCGCCATGGACGATTCCAGGTGGATATCGCGCCACGCCGACAAGGTGAAAAAAAGCATAGTGGCGGCGGGGGTGTTCCTGGCCGTGGCAGGCCCCTTAAGTCTTGCCCTGGCCACCGGGCAGATGGGCAAAGGCGTACACGAAAAGCTCGTCACGGGCGTTTTCGAGTCATTGAAAAGCCTGCCCGAACCGCTCACGGGAAGCGCCTCGCTGGATTACGCGGATTTTCTTTTTTCGAGGGGTGACTACTCCGGGGCGCGATCGGAGTACGAGCGCGTTCTGGCCCTGGATCAAGGCAACGCAAGGGCCGCCAACAACCTTGCCTGGATGCTGGCCACATGCCCCGATCCCGTCGCGTGCGACAGGGGCCTTGCCCTCACGCTGGCCAAAAGGGCGGCTCTGGCCGAACCTTTGCCTCACATCTTGGACACCCTGGCCGAGGCTCTTTTTCAGAACGGTTTTTTTGATGAGGCCATAAAGGCCGAGCAGGAGGCCCTCAACGGGTCCGACCCCGACAACGAGTACTTCCAGGCCCAGCTGGAAAGATTTAAGGCAGCCGCTCAAAAGGCCGGGGGCTTTAGGGACACACAGGGAAAAGGCGCTTGAAAAACTCTGGAGGTTCAGGTTTTTTTCTTCTGCCTGCCGGTGACCGGTCTGTCACGAAAAAGCACGTAGGTGGCCCCTGCCCCGCCGTCGCAGGAACGGGCCGAGGCGAAGGCGATCACCCACTTGCGCCAGGCCCCCTTGGTGAGCCTGTAAAGAACCCGGTTTTTCAGAAGGGGCTCGTTTCTGGAAGAACGCCCCCGGCCATGAACCACCAGCACGGCCCTCAGGCCCTGGGCCAGCGATCTTGTGAGAAATTCGTCCAGGGCTTCCTCGGCCTCGTCAACCATCATTCCGTGCAGATCGACGTGGGCCTGTATGGAAAACTCTCCGGAGTGAAGGCGCTTGGCCATGTCCGGGTGGATGCCGTAGCCGGTGCCCTCGATGTATTCGCCGGTGTGGGACACAACGAATCCGCTTCCGCCTTCTATGAGCTGCTTCAAAAGGCCAAGGGCCGTGGCGTCCGGGTCTTCAGCAACCGGCGGCTCGGAAATCGCGCCAGGCGCTCTGGGCAGACGCTCCTTTTTGGTATGAAGCGGGCTGACATCTGTGGTGTAGCGGGAAAACAGCGAGGCGTCGTCTTCGGGCGATGAAACGGCTTCGACAGGGGCTTTGACCAAAGGTTGGGCCGGTTTTTCGGGTGCTGCGGGGATATGGGGGAATTTCGGCTTTTTCTTTTTTCCCGGCCCGTTCAAAAGTCCGCCCAGGGCTTCAAAGGGCGTATGAAAACCCTGGGGCTTTTTGGTTTTCATGGAAAAACCCCGAAGGAAGTGGAAGGCTTTTGAACGGATTCCGCCCGGATGCTCGATGCCTTTGGGCCATGTGAATAAGCCCGTGAGAGCGCCCTTGCATGATCCGGCTTTTTTACGGAGCTGGAGGTCTCATCATGCATTTATGGGCCGTGCTTGTGCGGCCCGGTTCAGGACGACTCCCGGCCAAGCGCCATCATGGGAGCGCCGGTGCTTTCGCCCGGCTGGCCCTGGGAGGAGCCTGCGGCCTTTCTCTTTTTCAGGCAGGTCTTGTCCTTGCGCACCACGGCGCAGACCTTGGGATTGTAATATTCCCTGCAATTCACCGGGTTGTATAGAGGGCATTCGGGATGCTTGTCAGCCATTTATGAAACCGCTCCTTTTTTACGCATGCAAGGCCCGTCGACAAGGGGGCGACCCCTGGCCGACAAGCCGGATTAACTTCTATACCACATGGCCGCCGGTTTTGCAACGGATTGTGACACAGTTTTGACGCAATCAGACCTGAAAATCGCAACATCTTGATATATTACCGGGAGCGCAATTTATTTCCATTCTCCGCTTTACGGAAAATAGTGGAGGAGGAAGATCGGGGCGCTTCTTCCCGCATCGGACTTTCCTTGAAAAAAGAAAAGAACCATGCTCCGCTTAGGGGCTGTTTCCTAAAAAAATTTGTTGCACCGAGGTTGTGAATTCGCCCCGCCAACAAGGCGCGCGACTGAGGAATACTTAACGTATTTCGCAGGGAGCGCAACACAGTTGGCGGGGATGAAGGCGCAACCGAATGCAAAAGTTTTTTTGGAAACAGCCCCTAATATCAAAAAGATCAATTGAAAGGATTGGAGCCGTCATGACAGAGAAAAAAATCTGCGCCAGGGCGGGGCTTCGCCTGTGGCTGGAAACCGACGATGGGGTGCTGGTGGGCAAGGGCCGCATGGAGCTTCTGGGCAAGGTCGACGAGCTGGGATCCATTAAAAAGGCCGCCGAGGCCATGAACATGAGCTACAGGGCGGCCTGGGGCAAAATCAAGAAGACCGAGGGCGTTCTGGGGGAGAAAATCGTGGACGTTCCGGGCGGAAACCGCAAGGGCTGCAGCCTGACCCCAAGAGGCCGTGAACTTCTGGCTTCCTTCACCTCCTGGCAGGACCGGGTTCTGGAATACGCCAAAAACACCGCTGACGAGTTTTTCCCCTGGATGGCGGGCAAAATTTAATATGCTCATCTTGACATAATTCAAGCGCAAGTATACAAGACTCCCTCATGTGTCAAACTTTTTTCAGGGAGGCTTCCATGCGAAGAAATCTCACCGCTTTAACCCTCTTGACGGCCCTGGTCCTTGGCCTTGGCTCTTTAGCCCTTGCAGGGGAAACCCTCATGATGGCCACCACCACCAGCACCCAGGACAGCGGGCTTCTGGACTACCTGGTTCCGATGTTCGAAAAGGACACCGGCATCACCCTCCGCTATACCGCCGTCGGAACGGGAAAGGCCCTAGAGCACGGCAAGAACTGCGACGTGGACGTGCTTCTGGTCCATGCCCCGGCTGCTGAAAAAAAATACGTGGCAGACGGCAACGGCCTTGACCGCAGGCAGGTGATGTATAACGATTTCGTGCTGGTGGGGCCCGTGGCCGATCCCGCCGGAGCAAAAGGCAAAACCGTTGCCGCCGCCCTGGCCGCCGTTTCCGCCAAAAAATCGGTGTTCGTGAGCCGTGGAGACGAATCCGGCACCCACAAGGCCGAAAAAGAGATCTGGAAGGGCGCGGGCCTTACTCTTCCCGACAAGGAATCCTGGTATCTCGCAGCCGGACAGGGCATGATGCAGACCATAGTGATGGCGGGCGAACGGGGAGGCTACACCCTGACCGACCGGGCCACCTGGATAAAGTACCTTTCAAAGGAAAAGGGCAAGTCCCCCCTGGCCATCATCGTGGAAGGCGACTCTCCCCTTTTGAACCAGTACAGCGTCATCATGGTCAACCCGGCCAAGTGCCCAGCCGTAAAAGTGAAGGAAGCCAAGCGTTTTCTGGACTGGTGGGTTTCCAAAAAGACCCAGAAGGCCATTGCCGGATTCACGCTGGAAGGCAAGCAGCTTTTCTTCCCCAACGCCGGAAAATAGCATCGGGGTCAAACGTGGACTACCTGTGGGAAGGACTTTTAACGGCCTTCGCCCTGCTTTTTTCAGGGGATGAATCCACCTGGAGCGCAGCCTTGGCCACGGTGAAGGTGACCGCCCTTTCAATGGGGATAAGCCTTGCCGTGGGCATTCCCCTTGGCTTTATCCTGGGCTACGCAGAGTTTCCGGGCAGAAAAGGCCTCAGGCTCTGCTCGGACACCCTGATGGCCCTTCCCACAGTTCTGATAGGGCTATTGGTCTACGCCTTCATCTGTCGGCGCGGGCCCCTTGGAGAGCTTGGTCTTCTTTTCAGTTTAAGGGGAATCGCCATCGGCCAGGCCATGCTTGCCATTCCTATAGTGGCCTCCCTTACGGCCCAGGCCCTGGAAAGCCAGGACCGGCGCGTGCGCGAAACCCTGCTCACCCTGGGCGCACGCCGTTTTCAGATGGCCGCAGGATGTCTCCACGAAGCCCGCCACTCGGTGATGGTGGCGGGCTTCAACGCCTATGGCCGGGTGGCCACCGAGGTGGGCATATCCCTCATGGTGGGCGGCAACGTAAAGTGGCAGACCCGCACCATAACCACCGCCATAAGCCTTGAAACCGGCAAGGGCGAGTTCGCCACCGGCATCGCCCTTGGGCTGATCCTGCTTCTGATGAGCTTCGGGGTAAACCTCGCCCTGTCGTTTTTCAGGCAGCGGGCGGGTCAGATCAATTCCCCAAGAACCCTGTCCGTGTCCTGACTGCCATGAACGATCTCTACTCCATCGAAAATCTCGCGGCCTCCTACAATGGCCGCCCGGTGCTGGCCCTTGAAAGCCTCAAAGTCGGCTGCGGCGAGGTCGTCGGCGTCACCGGCCCAAATGGAAGCGGCAAGAGCACCCTTTTGCGCATCCTGGCCTTTTTGAACGCCCCCACAACGGGCAGGGTCCTTTTCGACGGAAAACGGATTTATCCCGGAGGGAAACAGGAAGCGGAGGCGGCCAGGAAAAAGGCGGGGCTTCTTTTACAGGAACCCTATCTTCTGCGGCGCTCGGTTTACAACAACGTGGCTTACGGGCTTAAAATCCGGGGGGAAAAGGAGGGGATCGCCGAGGCTGTCCATATGGCCCTTGATTCCGTCGGCCTTGACCCGAAAAAATTTTCGCGCAGGCTCTGGTTCGAGCTTTCCGGCGGGGAAAAAAGCCGCGTGGCCCTGGCCGCCCGGCTGGTTCTGAAACCTTGCGCCCTTTTGCTTGACGAGCCCACCGCGAGCCTGGACATCGAAAGCGCGAAAGCAGTCAAATCCGCAGTGGCCTCCGCCCGCTCATCCTTCAACGCCTCCATAATAATAGCAGGCCACGACCACGAATGGATGAAGGGCCTTTGCGACCGGTTCGTGGAATTGTGAAAATGCTCTACTCCGTTGCTTCAGCGCTTGAGTTTTTTCGAAAAATTCGTGACAAATTGCACAGCCTGAAATTTTTCAATAAGCTTTCAAATCAGCTTTTTTGGTACTTTTCCAGAACCGCTTCCACCGTAAAATGATAGATATTTTTTCCGCTATACAACCAGAAGACGTTACCCCTGGCTGAAATCAATTGTGGTTGTATCTGCTCTTCAAGCATATCTGCCAGTTGTAATTCGGCTAAAATTTCAATCATTGAATTTGAAGTCATCTTTGTTAAAAAAAATTTGTTTCGCTCATCATATCCCCCTGCGAAAAGCACCATTCCTTTTGAAACAGCAAAAGCATGGGAGCCATGAACAGGCTCTGGCGTCTCCCAGAAAGCATGTACCTTAAAGGCGCGTAAGTGTACTAAGAAAAAATCTGTGTAATAAAAAAAATAAACGTCGTTATCAGATTTTACGTTCAGCGCATAACAATCAATAATATCGTCAAGACCTGAAGTTGGTGAATATTCGAAAATCTTCTTTCCATAACGGTCCCAGGCAACCAAGCCGCTCTCCCCTATTGGTTGATTCCAGCCAAAATTTCCAAAAACCCCTTCATCAGTGTAACTGGTCCATATTGTACCGCTTTTTGTAACCTGAACATCCATAATTCCATCTCCCAATAATATCTCATTTTTCAGTTCCATATCACTGCCGTATATGCGCCCATTTTTTTCTATGTCATCAGGCCCTTTAAAGTGAGACCTGGCGCACGCCAATAGCAATTCATTGTCTGAAAGTGGCTGCACATTATGAATATTAAACCCATCAGCAATAACACTATTATAAAAATCGAATCGCCAGCTAATAGGTGCGTGCAATTTGTTGTACATATTTTCCTTGTTTGCCGATATTATAGATACGACACCTGATGTTACTGTATTGCTGTATCCATGCTGTTTATTTGCTACAAATGCGTAAAGCCTACCGTTGTGCCCGGCATTGAATGCAGTCAAGTGTCCTTGTAAAATATAAGGTTGAAAATTAATTACGGGGTTCAACTGCAAAGTAAATTTTTTCATTGAATATCCGCCAATATTGAACACGATTCCACGTAGGCCCTTACTGCGGCTTCCGCATCCTCCAGGGTTTTTGCCCTCATCACCGCCTCCCGGAAGTTTCCGGCTCCGCTTAAGCCCTTGGAAAAGGCCGAAAGCTGGCTGCGCATCATGGGCCAGGCCCTTTTCCTACCCAATAGCTGAGCGGTTTCATCGGGGCACAAGGACATGAGGGCCAGGCGCTCGGAGGCTGTCACCGTGCGCTCTTCCCTTCCCTCCATCACGTCCAGCGCCTGGGCGAAGATCCACGGATTTTTCGCGGCGGCGCGGCCTATCATCACTGCGTCGCAGCCGGTTTCCTCCATCATGGCCCAGGCGTCCCGGCCCGTTGAAACGTCGCCGTTGCCGATCACTGGAATTTTGAGCATCCCCTTTATCCGCGTTATGATTTTCCGGTCGGCCCTCCCGGAAAAGCCCTGTTTGGCCGTTCTCGGATGAACCGCCACAGCGTCCACCCCGCAGTCTTCGGCCATTTTGCACAGGTATTCCGCCTCGCTCCCGCTTGAATCCCAACCGGAGCGCACCTTTATGGTGAGCGGGACCGGAATTTTCTCCCGAACCGCCCTTAAAATCGCCCGGCTCCGGTCCATGTCCCGCATGAGAGCCGCGCCAGCGCCGATTTTGATGACCTTTTTCACCGAGCAGCCGAAGTTGATGTCCACGATGTCGGCCCCGGCCTCGTAAACCAGTTGGGCCGCCTCGGCCATGACGTAGGGGTCGGAGCCGAAAATCTGCACCGAAAGCGGCCGCTCGTATTCGTCGCTTTGGAGCAAAACATTGGTGCGGGCCGATTGCCGCACAAGGCCGTTGGCCGAGACCATTTCCGAGCAGACCATACCCGCGCCCATTCTTTTGGCCGCAAGGCGGAAGGCGAGGTTGGAAATTCCGGCCATAGGGGCCAGGATCAGGGGATTTGAAAGAGTGACCGAACCGATCTTCACAAGGCGTTCCATTTTCGATTTTTCATGAAGCGGGATTGCGTTTTAATGCGTTTGCCTGTAGTTTTAAGAACATAAATTTTCGACAGTTTCATTACAGCATAATCGGGAGAACGGCAACATGGCGATTATTCACGAAAGCGCTTACGTGGCCCCTGGGGCCTTCATCTTCGGAGACGTCACCGTGGGCGAGGACGCCTCCATCTGGCCCGGGGCCTCTCTTCGGGGCGACATGGGCCGGGTGGTGGTGGGCCGGGGCTCTTCAGTCCAGGACGGCTGCACCATGCACATCCAGCCGGGCGACACCGTGGAAGTGGGCGATCTTGTCACCATAGGCCACGGGGTGGTTCTCCACGGCTGCTCGGTGGGGGACTTCTCACTCGTGGGCATGAACGCAACGGTCCTGGACGGCGCGAAGATCGGCAAGCGCTGCCTTGTTGCCGCCGGAAGCCTGGTAAGGCCCGGAACAGTAATTCCCGACGGCAGCTTCGTGGTGGGCAACCCCGCCACAATCAAGGAAGGCCGCACCCCCGACATGAGCCTTCACTACATGGGCGCCATCATCTACATCGCAATGGCCCACATGTACAGGGAGGGGGCCGAGAGCTTTCCCATCGAAGAGCTTTCCCGAAGGGCCGAAATTCTAAAGCTGAAATACCCCTTTGCCTGACGCCCCGTAAAAGCCCACGAAGGAAAGACTCATGGAACAAGACCTGCCGGGCCTTAAAAACACCCCCGAAGACCTTTATCGGAGCGTTTTGACACATCTGCGCTACTCCCTGGGCAAAAGGCGCTCCGAAGCCACGGCCCGGGACATCTACAGGGCTGTGTCATACTCGGTGAGGGACCGGCTCGTGGACCGCCTGCACGCCACCACGGACCGCTACCGCAAGGCCGACGCCAAGAGGCTCTATTATCTTTCCATGGAGTTTCTCATCGGCAGGAGCCTTGTCAAGAATCTCGACAACCTGGGCCTTATCGAGGCCTGCGCCGAGGTTGTAGGGCGCTTCAATGTAAGCATGGAAGACATGCTTGAGGAGGAGTCAGACTCGGCCCTGGGCAACGGCGGCCTGGGAAGGCTTGCGGCCTGCTACCTGGATTCCCTGGCCACCCTTTCCATGCCCGGTTTCGGCTACGGCATCCACTACGATTACGGGCTTTTCAAGCAGGAAATCCACAACGGCTGCCAAAGGGAGCGCCCGGACTCATGGATGGACGGCGCGGACGCCCTGCACATTGAGCGCGCCGACCAGGCCGTAATGGTCCCCATGTATGGCGCAATCGAGCACGCAGCCGACCGCTGGGGCCAGTACAACCCCATGTGGATGGGCTGGAAGGTGGTCATAGGGGTTCCATACGACATCCCCGTGCCGGGCTGGAGCGGCGAAACCGTGAATTACTTGCGGCTCTACGTGGCCCGACCCTCCACCGAGTTCGATATCAAGATTTTCAACCAGGGCGACTACTTCATGGCTGTGGAGCAGAAAATCGCCACGGAAAAAATCTCCAAGATTCTTTATCCCGCCGACACTGTCACGGCTGGCAAGGAGCTTAGGCTCACCCAGGAATACTTCCTGGTGGCCTGCGCCATAAGGGACATCATGCGGGAATACTTAAGGGACCACGAGGGCTTCACGGCCTTTCCCCACAAAGTGGCCATACAGCTTAACGACACCCACCCATCCCTGGCCATAGCCGAGTTGATGCGGGTGCTCGTTGACGAATACTGGCTGGAATGGGACGAGGCCTGGGACATCACCTCCAAAACGGTCGCCTATACCAACCACACCCTTTTGCCCGAAGCCCTGGAAACATGGTCTGTGGGCCTTCTTGAGCACGTGCTTCCAAGGCACCTTCAGATAATCTACGAAATCAACCGCAGGTTCCTGGACCGGGTGCTGGAAATCTGGCCGGGCGACCTGGACCGCATGAACCGCATGAGCCTCGTTGCCGAAAACGGTGAAAAAATGGTCCGCATGGCCAACCTTTCCATTGTGGGATCGCATCGCGTAAACGGGGTGTCGCGTCTCCATTCCGAGCTTGTGAAGGAAAGCCTGGTTCCGGATTTTTTCGAGATGTGGCCGGAAAAATTCACCAACGTGACAAACGGCATCACCCCAAGGCGCTGGCTTGGCCGCTCCAACCCCGGCCTTTGCGGGCTTCTGGCCGAAAACCTCGGAGACGGGTTTCTGGGCGATCTGGACCGGCTGAAAAAACTGGAGCCGATGGCGGACGATCCGGCCTTCTGCGAAAAATACCTCAAAGTGAGAAGGGCCAACAAAGAGCGCCTGGGAAAAATCATCAGCGAGACCGCAATGGTCACCGTCAATCCCGACTCCATGTTCGACATGCAGGCCAAGCGCATCCACGAATACAAGCGCCAGCTTTTGAACGTGCTGGCGGTCATGGCCGAATACATACTCCTGGTGGACGACGGCGTTGAGCCGCCCGCACCCAAGACCTCGATTTTCGCCGGAAAGGCCGCGCCCGGCTACCAGACCGCCAAGGACATCATAAGGCTCATCCACTCGGTGGCGGACGTCATCAACCGGGACAAGCGCACCAAGGGACTTCTGAAGGTGGCCTTTCTGCCGGACTACCGGGTGACCCTGGCCGAAAAGATGGTCTGCGCGGCTGACCTCTCCCAGCAGATATCCACCGCAGGCTACGAGGCGTCCGGCACCGGCAACATGAAGTTCGCCCTTAACGGGGCCCTCACCATAGGCACCTTGGACGGCGCGAACATAGAAATCAGCGAGGAGGTGGGCCTGGAAAACGTCTACATCTTCGGCCTCACCACGCCGGAAGTGGCGAAAATCTCGGCGGACCGCTCCTACCGGCCAACGGCCCTCTACCACGCGGACCCCCTCCTGCGCAGAACCCTGGACGCAGTGCGCGACGGGCGCTTCTCTCCATCCGAACCGGGCCTTTTCAGCTGGATATGCCCCTATCTTCTAAGCGATAGGGACAAGTATTTCCATCTGGCCGATTTCGCATCCTACATGGCCGCCAGGAAAAAAGCTGGAACTGATTACAAGGATAGGCTATTGTGGGGAAAGCTGGGAATTTTGAACACATCCCGCATGGGGTTCTTTTCCTCTGACAGGTCAATACGGCAGTATGCCGAAGATATCTGGAACATAGCGCCGGTAACGTAAGAGCTTATCGGGCTTAGACTCAAGGGGCGGACATGAGGATTGAAAAGAGCGAAAGCGGAAACGTGCTGATTCTGGAAATCCTGGAAAAGAGCCTGGATGCCAGCGTGGCCGCAGACTTTAGAAACGCCATCGCGGACGAGATTCAAAACGGACGCCAAAAAATAGTCCTGGACCTTTCCCACGTCTCCTTCATGGACTCATCGGCCCTTGGGGCCATGGTGTCGGTTCTGAAGATTATGGGACAGGGGGGGGAACTGGTAATCTGCGGGGTGCGGCAGGCGGTGATGAGCGTTCTGGCCCTCACCCGCCTGGACCGCATATTCAAAATCGTGCCCGACCAGGAAGAGGCCTGCTTCATACTGAAGCCGACTGCGTGACCCGGCCCGAATTTCCAGCGCGTCAGAAAAGCCCGGCCAAAAGGGGATGGGCCGCCAGTTGACGGGCCAGGTCCTCCACTGCGGATTTGAAGACATCCGCCACCACGTCTCCCGACCCCGTTCTTCCGTGCCCGGTAACGGAAAAAGATGCAACCGGGCTTATATCCGCGTTTTTCAGCACGGAAAAATCCACGGTGATCTCACCCCTCAAAAGAGCCCTGGCAAAGCCCATGGTTACGTGGAATTTCAGATTTGCGAGCTTGCCGGTAAGGGTATAGTCTGCGTCCTTTTCTTTCACCTTGTAACCGGCCTGGCCGAGTACCTCGGCCACAGCCCTGGCAAGAAGGCCCGCTACAGGCTCTTCGGTAAGATATGAGCCCCTGGGCGGCCCCCCTCCGAGCCTTATCTTGTCCATCACAAGCCTGGGATCAAGGCCCCGCAGATCGGTGAAAGCGCCCATGCCTATGGTCAGCGCTGGGTCTTGCAGCACCTTGGGAGAAACTGCGGACGCTATGTCGGAAACGGTTATGATGGCGTTTTCTGTCATGTTCAGGTATTCGATCCCTTGGGTATGGTTTGGCGGCCCGGTAGGGGGCCGTTGTTTTTGGGCTGATATGACCCGATAGGCCGGATAAAATCAAGAACAAATACTCATTGCAGCAGACTCACTTATAAGGATTTTTACGCGTGGACGTATTGGAGGCGATCAGCACAAGGCGCAGCGTGCGTATTTTCAAATCCGAGCCGGTTGGCGGGGACCTGGTCGAAAGACTTCTGACGGCGGCGATGGAGGCTCCTTCGGCGGGAAACGAAGCGCCCTGGCATTTTGTTGTTGTTACCGAAAAGCGCCTTCTGGAAAAAATCCCGTACATCAATCCAAACGCGCCCATGGCCAAGCGGGCACCCCTGGGCATACTGGTTTGCGCGGACCTTCTGCTTGAAAAATTTCCCGGAAACTGGGTTCTGGACTGCGCCGCAGCGGCTCAAAACATACTTCTGGCCGCGCGGGGCCTTGGGCTTGGCGCGGTGTGGACAGGGGTTTATCCCGAAAAAAGCAGGATGGACGGATTCAGAAGCCTTTTCGGCCTTCCTGAAAACATCATGCCACACACCTACATTCCGGTCGGCTGGCCAGCCTCGAACCCCAAGGCGCAGGATCGCTTCAACAGGGAGCGCATCCATAAGAACGCCTGGCAGGGCGAGTGGCCTTGACAGCCTGTCTAAAAACGCGAATTGCTGTGTCGTGATTCATCGTTTTTATCCAGGCTTCATATTCAGCCTTTTTCAACGGGCTGTTAAAAACCACGGGCTTCAAGCAATCTCAGTTGCCTTGCATCTCGAAGCGTAACAGGTTGAACCGGTTGCGGAAAAGGGCGCAGCCGGTGTTGTGGAAGAGCTTTCCGTCGTAGGAAAAATCCTGAAAAGGGATGTGGGTGTGGCCCACGAAAACGTGCTCGACCCCGGTTCCAGGCCTGGAGTCCTGCCCGTCCAGATAGCTGAGGATTCGCCTTGCCATGCGTTCGGGCCTGAAATAGAGCTTAGGCGCAGCTTCCACGATTCCCGACTTCATCAGCATCCCGTAGCAGGCGTTGGCCGCCCTGCCCTTTTTGCGCACGTTTTTCCAGGGTTTTCTGTAGGCTTCCAGGCCCTTTGCGCCAACCTTCCTGTGAACGCAGTCCCCGTGCAGAAATACTGCGTTTTCTATGAACAGGCAGTCGCGGTGCCAGAAAAAGCCCGGAGCCCGCGTGGTGAGCGTGTCCAGCGCCGCCGAAAATCGGTGGCTGCAGTCGTGGTTTCCCTGGACGTAGTGTACCCTAAGTTTCGGATACTGAAGGGTGATGTTCTCCAGCCAGGCCACTGCTTCCTTGATGGTGTTGCTGACGGTGGAAAGGGTCGTCCACCGGAAGTCGAAAATGTCGCCGTTAAGCACCAGAAGGTCGCAGTCCCGAAGCGCGCCGTAAATTTCCCCCAGCACGTATTCGGCCCTGGTTCTTCCGGTGAACATGTGCAGATCGGAAACCACCAGTCCTTTTATCATTTAAGGACCTATCCCCCAAAAAAGGTTGCCCCCAGGCGGTCCAAGCCCGATCAGGCCGCCTGCCCCAAAACCTTGCCAGCCTGTCAAAAAAGGCTTGAAGCCTGGATATCAATTTGAACTTGGGCGATGAAGCGCAAGGAAGGCGAGAAGCCAATGAGCAAGCGTACTGAAAGTACGTGGCGGAATTGGCTTTGACGCCTGACACAGCGATTCGCGTTTTTAGACAGGCTTTTTTACAGCAAGGGCGCGAAAAGCCTGCCCACCCCGTGCAGAAACCGCACCCTTCTCCTTTTTTCACCCTGCCTTGGGCGGCAATAGGAAGTGAGCCAGCCCATCCAGGCATCAACCTGTTTTATCACTTCCGGGTCGTGGATTGAAAGCCCCACCTCATAATTATACAGAAGGCTTCTCATGTCCATGTTGGCCGAGCCCAGAAGCGCAGCCCGGTCATCCACCAGCATGGCCTTGGCGTGGAGCATCCCCGGCTGGTAGAGAAGAACGTTCCCTCCGCTTTCCTCAAGCTGCTCAAGATACATTTCCCTTGCAAGATCGGCTATGCGATGGTTGCTCCTGCGGGGAAGCATCATGGTCACGTTGACCCCCCTTCGGGCCGCCATGCAAAGCGCTTCGGCCAGGGTCTGGTCAGGCACGAAATAGGGAGTCACAATCCAGGCCCTGGTTTCTGCTGCGTAGAGGGCGTTGATTATGGCCTCCCTCAGCGAATCGGCTTTCACGTCAGGCCCGGAGGCGATTATCTGAAGGTGGCCGACCTTTCCGTCTCCGGCGTGGTCGTTTTCGGCGGGCCTCGCGGGTTCCAGTTCCTCGCCCGAAGCGAAAAGCCAGTCCGAACGGAAAATTTCGTAGAGCTGGTCGGCAACCGGGCCGTCAACCCTAACCGACAAATCCTGCCACCTGTCACGCGACCCGAACGGCCCCATGTATTCCTCGGCCAGGTTCATGCCGCCCATCACCGCAGCCTTCCTGTCAACAATAAGCATCTTTCTGTGGTTGCGCAAATTGCTCCGGCCACGGCTGAAGGGCAGCCTCATCATGGGCATGAAAAAGGCCGTTCCGCCCCCGGCCTCCGTGAGGGGTGAAAGAAAGGCGGATGAAAGCCCCATGGATCCGAAGGCGTCCAGCAAAAGCCGCACGTGAACCCCGGCTGCGGCCCTGCGGGCCATGGCGTCCACCAGTGCGCGGCCCGTGTCGTCATCTTTGAGGATGAAAGTGGCCACGTAAATCGAACTAACGGCGCTTTCGATGAGACCCATGCACTCGTCGTAGGCCTGCTCGCCCGAAGGCAGCATGACCACGGTATTGTTTCTGGTAACGGGAAAGCTTCCGTGAAAGCCGGGGGGCAGCAGAGGCCGGATGTCGTCCTCGTCGTATTGGTCCGGTGTCTTCTTGGGCAGAAGGGGCTTGGACTGGGCCATGGAATTCAGCTTGCGCCCGCCCAGCATGAGGTAAAGCGGAACCCCCACGTAGGGAATGAAGGCGATGGCCATGATCCAGGCGAGAAGGCTTCCGTGGGACCGACGCTCGGTTAGAATTCGCGACATGAGAAGCAGCGCGAAGAGATATCCCAAGGTAGGCAAAAAGTGGACGGCCAGCACTTCACGCAGGTGATAGACGAAAAGCTCGTGCAGGTCGGAAAAAATTATATCTGAAAAGGTCATGGCCGCCACGGACGCAAGGAGATTTTCGGTTTGTCCCGAAAAGGCATTATAGCGTTATGACGTCATTATGTCCACAAGATGGAGTCTGAGGAAAACGGGGGTCGAAAAAGCGGATGCCGGGCGGGCCTTAACGTTTCCCGCGAGGCCCAATAATTTCCAAAAAATTGCCCCGGCACACGGCTTCATGGTCCCTTGAAGAAAGATTGAGGCTTTGAATCATGGAAACCAGGGGCTTGTAATCGAAGCGGCCTTTAACGTTATGGAAATACGGCCCGTCCGAGCCGAACAGGCATTTTTTGGCACCAAGCTGGTTAAGGGCAAACAGCGCGCTTTTGAGGTCCACGTAGGCGGAGCAGGAAAGATCGAAAAAAACATTGGGCTTGTTCAAGGCGTACTGCTGGATTTCCTCCTGGTACGGCACGCCGCAGTGGGCGTAAATGACGCGCAGCTTGGGAAAGCGGTCTGGAAGGAGCCGGAAGTCACCGTTTTCGCCCACGCCCAGGTGCACCAGCATGGGCAGGCCTTCTTTTTCGCAGAAGGTGGCGGTGTCCGTGAGCAAGTGAACCGGATAGCCATGCCAGAAGGGATGGGCCTTTACCCCTATCATCCCAGCTGTTTTCAGGCAGCGCCCTATTTCATGCAGGGGACTTGCAGGGCCTTTAGGATTCACGAATATCCAGCCCGAAAAGCGGCCAGGAAAACGCCTGACTGCGGCCATGACAACATCGTTGTTGGGCTGGGGTTTTATCCTGTAGAGCTTGCCCCCGACGTCCGCCATGCCGTCGTCTTTGACCCAGCTGTTGTAGATCAGACGGGCAACCGAAGCGCCGGGGTTTTTCCTCACAAGGCTCCTGAAAACCGGCGAGGCCGCCCGGAACAGCAGGGTCTTTTTGAGGTTCGGGCACATGGGGGCGATCAAGGCCGCCTTTTCGACGCCCGATTCGTCCATTCCCCGAAGAAGGCCCTCCACCGGGACCGTTTCCTCATCAAAATGCATGTGGCAGTCGTACATTCCACCCCTTGAACCAGAACTTCAACTCCATGAAATTCATATTACGAATTCAGTATATTCAAACATTTCACACACCACATCGCCACTGTTTGGCGGGCAATTGTTGGGTGAACCCCGGCCTTCGGCCAGGAACCACCCAACCTACTGAAAAAGATGATCTCAAGGCATTGCTCTAAGCAACAGTCCACCCCGTTCGCCGCCTTATCTTTTTTTCTCCCTTGCCCGAAAGTCTCGGACAGGGGGTGCACAGGCGATGAAATGCAAGGAAGGCGAGGAGGGCGGGAAGGACGCGTACTAAAAGTACGCGACGCGCCGCCCGACGATGCCTGACGCCGCAGTTCGCGCCTGTGCGCCCCCTGTCAGTGGACGACGAGATTCTGTGCCCGCGCCTTTGCTTCTCTCAACTCCTCGCCCTGGATAACCGAAAGGGTTTCGATGACGACTTCCACCTTGCGCTGTTCGGAGGATTCCACGGCTGTTAGGTGGAGGCGGCCTTCCTTGTTCAGGGTGAAGGAGATGATGACGGGGGTGTCTTCGGGAAGGCCGGGCGGCAGGTGCAGTATGGCTGTGCCGATTTCCCGCGAGAGTTCGGGCGGAACGGATTCTTCGCTGGTTTCCGACTCCATGATGCGGATGAGGACGGTTTTCTGGTTTTCCACCGCTGTGTAGAATTCCTGGGTGACTTCCACCGGAACCGCCGTGTTGCGCAGGATGCAGTTGACCACGACTTCATCGTTGTTGGGGTTGGTTGCGAGGACTCCGAAGCTCTTGGAGGCCACGTCGCGCACCCTGACCATGGAGCTTTTGACCGCCGGGAGGGTATAGCCGGTTTCAGCCGCGACCTCGCGGGCGACTTCCTCCACGTGCTTGGCGTCCACCTTGGCGAAGTCCTCCATTTTGTTGATCTGGACCTTTTTGCCAATTTTTTTCTGGAGCCGCTCGATGAGGTTGTCGTTTATGGAAAGTTTCCAGCCGTAGATGGCCGCGCCCTTTGCGACCGCCTCTTCGGGCGAGAACATCTTGGGTTCTATGCCGAATTCCTCCTTGATCCTGGAGATGACCATGGGCATGCGGACCGAGCCGCCCACCAGGATGAATTCGTCGAACTTGCTGTAGCCCTTTTTCTTGGCTTCGCCGAGCATGGCGTGGGTGAGGCTTATGGTGCGCTCCATGAGGTCGTTGGTGATGGCGTCGAATTTTTCCCTGGAAAGCTCGACCTTTACCCGCTCGCCCCCGTGGGTGATGGAGATGGGGGTTTTTTCCCGCTGGGACAGAATTTTTTTGGAGCGTTCGGCGGAAAGCTGGAGGTCCTGGCAGGTGTCCGGGTCTTCCAGGATGTCTTCCTTGGATCCGGTCTGGCGGTGGAATTCCTCGACCAGGGTGGCCACCACGCGGTCGTCCCAGTCCTTGCCGCCGAGGTTGTGATCGCCGCCCGTGCAGATGACCTCTATGGCTTCGGGCTGGATGTGGATCATGGTTATGTCGAAGGTTCCGCCGCCCAGGTCGTAAACCAGGACGACCTTGTCGTCGGAGGACTCGGTGGTGCCGTATGCGATGGCCGCCGCCGTGGGCTCGTTGATTATCTGGCGCACGTTGAATCCGGCTATTTCGCCCGCGATCTTGGTGGCTTCGCGTTCGTTGATGCCGAAGTAGGCCGGGCAGGTGATGACCACGTCCGTGACCTTGTCGCCAAGGTGGGTCTCTGCGTCCTGGGCCACCTTCCGCAACACGAAGCTGGAAATTTCCTCGGCCCGGTAGGATTTGCCGTCGTGCTCGAATAGAAAGTCCGGTTCGCCCATGGAGCGCTTGACGAAGCTCACCACGTCGTTGGGGTAGAGCTTGGCGCTTTCCTTGGCCACGTCGCCCACAACGATATTGGGTCCGTCGAAAAACACCACGGAGGGAGTGACGTTCTGGTTTTCCGCATTGGGCACCACCACGGCCTTGCCGAAATCGTCCACGTAGGCGATGGAAGAGTACGTGGTTCCGAGGTCGATTCCGAAAATGCGCTTCATCTGCTTTGACATGGCCATTCCTCGTTCTTAAGCGCCGAGTGCCGGATTATATGAGTAAACCGCAACCATTTCACGCCGAATAACCTTGCCGTCCCACTCGTAGCCGGGGGCGAGGCTTTCGGCAACCGTTTTGTCCAGCGAAGCCTCGCTGGTGTCGACCTTGCGGACAACGCGCTGCTTTGCCGGATCGAACCTTCCGTCATCAGCGATGAAGGGGATCACGCCCTGCACCTGGAACACGTCTTCCATGTCCTGGGCTACGTCTTCCAGGGCCTTTATGAGCCTGGGCTGATCTTCGGGCCCCAGTTCCCTGCCTTTGAAGTGGGTGGCCAGCTTTCTTGCGTCGTCCACAACCTTTATCAGGTCCATCACAAGGCCCGTGATGTACTTTTTGATGAGGTCGGTCTTGTATTCCTGGAGTTCGCTGTGCAGGACGTCTATGACCTTTTCCTTGTGCGCGTCGTACTTGAGCTTTTCCTCGAACTGCCTCAAAAGGTCGTTCATCTGAACGGAAAGCTCGTTTAACCGGAAATTCACCGAGTCAGCCGCCACGGCATTTGTGGCGCCGGAAAACCTCGATTCGTCCCTGTGCACGTCATCGGGGGTGACCACGTCGGCCCCGGTGGCTACGCCCGTCCAGCGAGGGGTATGCTCACCCTCTCCGGGCGAGTCCTTCGGGGGCGAATCATCCGGCCTCTGGTCCTCGCCTGACACTGCATCAACCTCGCAGCCGATCACGTCCATAAGCTCAGGAGAGCAGTCAGTTGAAGGAGAGCCGTCGAGGTCCGAAATGGAAATAAGCTCTATGTCGATGCCGCCTACCCCCGACACAGGGGAGCCGCCGGCCTCATTGAGCCCGTTTTGCGGAAACGGCGCTTCTTCCACCGGCTCTGTTCTGTCTTCGTTCATTGTGTCCCTTGTGCCTAATGAATCAGCCCCAAAACTGGGGGAAAGGACCTATATTCTGTAAAAGAGGCCTTGAAGGCTTTTCGGACGCCTGTACGGCTTGGCAGAAAAGCGAGCGGGCATCATGCCGCATTGACACCACATACCTTATAACATGATCGCGCTTTTATGAATTATCCTTTTTTAATGCATAACTTTTTTAATGGATGCAAAAGAATTGCGCCCGACTGAAATATAGCGTTTTCCTGATTTTTATACGGATAATATCGTAAAATTGCATCGAATCCGCCTAATTGTCAAGAAAGATTATGGCTGACCGCCGCTATTAAGTTTAACTGATATTTATACTGAAAACATAAGTTGCAGCGTAGTGGCGCTTCGCGCCTCACGGTTTCACCCGGCAAAAGCAGCGCAACCGTATCGTTGACTCGGAAGCCTCACTCAATTTTTGCTTGCGGCGTTTCACCTAACCTTTCAAGCTCTTCCTTGAGCCGTTCCTGGTCCTTTTCGGACATCTTGAGGAACCTGACCCCCATGCCCACGGGATGCTTTACAGGGTCGGCGGTTTCGGCCCTCACCCAGGCGACCTGGCACTTGATGCGCATGGGCGTTTCACCCCTGGACATGGCAAGGTCCAGAAAAAAGACCTGCCCCTCGGCAAGCGGGCTGTCGGTTCTGATGAACATACCGCCGCAGCTTGCGTCGCGGCAGGCGGTTTCCAAAAATTTGTGCCCGTCCTGAAAGGAAACGTTTATGCTTCGGGAAACCCTGGGTTCTTGCCTGAGGTGGCTCACGCCCAACGAATTGTCCGTTGCCTTTTTGAGGCGGGTGACGAGGCTTTTCATTATCTTTTGCATTATGGGGGATAGGGATAGAAGCTCCCCTTCCAATGCCTGTTTGTCGAGAATTCCTACAACGGTCCTTCCCACGGCCTTGGCCGTGGCGGAACGATCCATATGCGCAACAAAGGCCATTTCACCGAAAACGTCATCCTGGCGGATCACCTCCACCACCAGGTTTTCACCCCTGACTTCCTTTATAATTTTCACCGCGCCGGAAATGACAACATAAACCTGTTCGTCGTCGCTTCCCTCGTTGAAGATGATCTGGCCATCTTCAAAGGTCTGTTCAGCCGCCAATTTATATTTCACAGCCAAACCTCCCCGTCAGAATTTTTTAGCAATGACCTTGGCAGGCGGTTTCTTGCCCTCCCGTTCCAGGGCCTCCTCCAGGCCCGGCGCTTCAATGCCGACCAGCGGCTTTCTCTTCCGTTCGGAATCGGATTCGATGGTAAAGTCCCCGTCGGAATCAAGGTCGGGAAGCGAGTCGAAATCGTCTCCGCCGTCGAAAACGGAGTCGTCATCGAGATCAGGAAGGACTTCAAGGTCGTCGGCGGAGATTACGCCGTCGTCCTCGGTAAGAAGGTCCATGTCGGCAAGCTGCTCAAGCTCCGCTGCGGCCTTGGCGATGGGGTCGTCGTCGTCGGGCAGGCCCCTTCCGGAAGGAGCCGTCCTTCCCTGCCTTGGGGAAGGCTCATCCGGGCCTTCGCTTTCGGCCTGGTCCGGCAATTCACCTTCATCGAGAATTTCCATATCACCGACAACCGAAAGCTCTGCGTCTTCCAGGTCGGGCAACTCCTCGATATCCTCAAGATCAGGCAACTCCTCCGCCGCCTCCAGATTGGGAAGTTCGTCCGGGTCCATCTGCACGGGGGCCGTATCCAGGACGGAATCGTCATCCTGATCCTCTTCAACTATCCCGGCGGGCAGAACCACGGGCGAGGCTTCAAGCACGGCAGGGGGCAGAATGCTAACCATCAGAAACTTGGAGCCGTCCTTCTTGCCTCCGTTTTCATTCCAGAGGGCACGGTCACGCTGCTTCACCATGTTCTCAAGATTTTTTAACAGGTCCGCCTTGTCGGCAAGGTTTTTCTGGTACCTGCCCATGTAGCGCAGGGCGCGGAGGACCTCCTTCAAAAGGTCCTGGGCGCTTGGAACGCCTATGGCGCCGTGGAGTCCTGAAAGAAGGTTGTCCACGAAACCGTTGAGCCTTTCGGCCAGGAAATCCTGGGCTTTGGCAGGATCGGAAATGTCCTTCAGGGCCTCAAGAACCGCGTGGGTGAAAATTTCAACCGGGATATCCGGGTGATACATGGAAAAAAGGTTTTTTTCACCGGCGGCGGCAACAGGTTTCAAGCGGTCAATATAGAGCCTTATCCAGCGCCTTACGTTTTCCATGCGGAGATCGTGGCGCTCGCCGGTTTTACCGGACAGATCAGGGCCATTGGGAGGCGGTTCAAGCATATAGGCCCAGGAACCCAGCTCCATTTCAAGGCCCTTCACGATCTCGCTCAAAATATCGGCGTAAAGGCCAACGAGGCTAGAAAGCGAGGAGGAGGCCTTGTCGTCTTCAACCCTTTCGATGAGCTTGAAGGACAAAAGCGAATGCAAGACCTTGTAAACGGCGAAATCCTCGTACCCCGACTCGTTTATGAGCTGGCGCACCGTCCGGGTTCCGTCTATAAGCGAAAGAAAACGCCATTCTATGGCGTTGAACTTCAGTTTTTCCTTGTCTCCGAACTTTTCGCCGATCTTGAAAATAACCTGTTCGTTTTCGATATGCTTTTTAAGCACCGACATCTCGTCTATTCGACGCGTGGCCTCAAGAATTATGCCCATGATTTCCAGGCGGGTTTCCATGATCCCGTCCGGAGCCTTGTCGAAATCGTTATATTCGAAATCTCCCTTGTCCCACAAAAACAGGTTGTAAATTACGTCCTCTGCCTGCTTGTGAATGACTTTTTTCAGGATTTCCTGGGTGATGTAGCCGCTTGCCACCAGCACCTTGCCCACGGCCTGCTTGGTTTCGCTGGCTTTTACGAGGCATTCCTGGAGTTGCTGGGCGGTGATGACACCCTTGCTGCGAAGAAGGGAACCAAGGCGGGTCTCCATCTGGTTGCCCTTGGCATAGATGGCGTTTCCCTGCTTAAGGAAGATGGTGACTTCCTTAGGCCCCTCCGTAAGGCGCAACTCGCCGGTCTTGGCGTCGTTGACCAGCATCTGGAGGAGGCTGGGCAGGGATGATGCTTCGAAACTTCCCTTCAGTTGCATGCTTCTGATTCCTTGGTCTGCGTGGGGCTGTAACTTCGCCACACTCCAAAGAACAATATCCAGATGGACATCGATGTTGACGAGTTCGAAACACAGCCACACGGCCTGCCGAACTCCTGAAAGGCTCGGTGAAAAAATCCCGGAGTCCTGAAATTTTTCTGGAACTGGGCGGTTCAGGGCGGTTTCAGGAAGTTCCGTAACCACCAGGAAGACAAACGGAGCTGCCTGAGGGTGCTTGGGTTCTGCCCGAAATCCGGCGCGGCCCGCACTTGGCGGCGAGCGGCATTAAACATGCCAGCCTTACCGGGATTACACTCAAAGATACATATTATAAAAAAAATAAAAACTTTTCAATAAATAAAGCGCTTGGATGCGCCTCACCGGCGTTTTAAGGCCCATTGGCGATAAATGGGCCACAACTGGGAAAAGAGCATGCCTGTAAAAATGAGCGCCGCGCCCAGCATGGCCCGCGAGCCAAGTTTTTCATCAAGATAGAGCCAGCCGGCAATCAGCGCGAAAACGGCCTCAAGCTCCATGATGACAGCAGCGTGGGCGGGAGGAGCCTCCTTCTGGCCCATCACCTGGAACGTGAAACCTATGGCCACCGAGCCTATGCCGCCGAAAAGAAGAGGCCCGGCTGAAGCCCATATTCCGCTTAAGGTTATCTCCTCGAAAAAAAGCGCCATGACAAAAGACAGGGCCGAGCACACCGAAGCCTGGATAAAGGCCAGAACAAAGGAGTCCACGCGCGGGGACAGCCAGCCCATGAAAAAGACGTGGAAGGCCCAGGCCACGGCGCAGGCCATTACCCAGCCGTCGCCGGGGGCAACGGTGAAATCCTCCGTCACGCTCATCAAAAAAAGCCCCCAGGCGGCCAAAGGCGCTCCCAGAAAGGTTCCGGCGTCGGTCCTGGGGCCTTTTACCAGCGTCAGAAAGGGCACGATGACCACATAGAGCCCGGTTATGAATCCGGCCTTCCCTGCAGTGGTGTAGACAAGGCCCACCTGCTGGAGATTTATTCCAACAGCCATGAGAACCCCGGCCACAACCGGTCCCCAGATGTAGAGCCTTGGGGTCCATCCCGGAACCAGGTCGAAGCCCTTTCTCTTGCGCCCGAAAAAGGCCAAAGGCGCTAGGCACATGGCCCCCAGGGCGAAACGCGCGCCGGAATAGGAATACGGCCCCATGTGCTCCATGGCCATGCGCTGGGCCACGAAGGTCGCGCCCCACACCACGGCGGCGGCGAGAAGTAGCAGATTTGCCCTTAATATGTTTTTATTCATGAGAAAAAAAACGGTCGGGAAAACCGGCTTGGGTTTTCCCGACCGTAACGCCTTTCGCCATCAAAAAACTATGAAAAAGCTCACCCGATATCAAAAATAAAGCCAAGCGACCGACTTTTAGTCACTCTTCCGGGCCGAGGTCAAGCCCCAAATCCTCGTCGTCGGAGAGGCCGCCGGTTCCTGCCATCTTGTAGCTTTTTACAAGCACGGCCAGCGCCCCTTCCTTGTCCTTGCCTATTATGCAGGTTATCGTAAGCTCCTCGTTCAGAAGCTCCAAAAGATCGTTTCCCCTGCCCTTGAGTAAAACCTTGTACGAGCGCCCGCCACTCTCGAAGGCCAGGGCGGTCACGTTGTCGTCAGCGTCAAAGGCGGTGGGAACGACTGTACCCGTAAGCTTTGACTCCGTGGGTTGATCCGCCATGATTATCTCCTCGCCTTGGGTTCCGGGTGGGGGGACTACATGCCGAGCATTTGCTCTATAATCATAATATCACAACATGGCCGGTCAAAGTCAAGACGGGCGCTTTTGACTTTCGCCCAAGGCCGGAATCAGGACTCCCGCATCTTTTTGACCACCGCCTCCACCTCGCTTCTGATTTCCGCAAGCCGGGCCTCGGAAAGGGCCTCGAACCGCAGCACCAGCACGGGCTGGGTGTTGGAGGCGCGCACCAGCCCCCATCCGTCCTTGTAAAGGACTCGTACGCCGTCGATGTCTATAACCTTTTCCCTGGCCTTGAAATAGGCCGTCACCTTTTCAACCACGGAAAATTTTATCTCGTCCGGGCATTCGACCCGAAGTTCCGGTGTTGAATAGGTCTTGGGAACGTCGGCCAGAAGCTCGGAGACCTTTTTGGTTCCGGCTGCGACGATTTCGAGAATCCGGCAGGCCGCGTAGGTGGCGTCGTCGTAGCCCAGGTAGCGGTCTGCGAAAAACACGTGCCCGCTCATTTCCCCTGCAAGCTCGGCATGCTCCTCCTTCATCTTGTTCTTGATGAGGGAGTGCCCGGTCTTCCACATTATGGGCTTTCCGCCGTGGGCTGCTATGTCGTCGTACATGGTCTGGGAGCACTTGACCTCGGAGATCACCACCGCGCCGGGTTTGCGGGAAAGGATTTCGCGGGCGAAGAGGATTAAGAGCTTGTCGCCGTAGATCATCTCGCCGTTTTCGTCCAGAACCCCTATGCGGTCGCCGTCGCCGTCAAAACCTATGCCTATGTCGCAGCCCTTTTCCTTCACCAGGGCCGCCAAATGCACGTTGTTTTTAAAAACCGTTGGGTCCGGCGAGTGGTTGGGGAACCTTCCGTCCGGCTCGCAAAAAATGTCGTGAACAATCATGCCAAGGCCCTTCAATATCGGAACCGCCGCCACGCCCGCAGTGCCGTTTCCGGCGTCCACGGCAACCGTAAGGGGCCTTGAAATTTTGATGTTGCCCAAAAGATATTCTTTGTAGGCGGGAACCACGTCCGCCTTGGACAATTTACCCTTGCCGCTGACGAAAACGCCCCCGGCGGCGATTTTTCCCACCTCCTGAATCTGGGGGCCGTAGAGGGTATCCAAGCCGCAGCAGATTTTGAACCCGTTGTATTCGGGCGGGTTGTGGCTGGCTGTCACCATGACCCCGCCCTCTACCTTCAGGTGATGCACCGAAAAGTAGAAGACCGGGGTTGCGACCTCGCCTATATCGATCACGTCGCAGCCGGAATCAAGCAAGCCTTGTGCGATCTGACCGGCGAAGGAGGGCGACGAGAGGCGGCAGTCCCGGCCAAGGGTGGCTGTCCTGTTTCCTTCGCGCAGAAGGTAGGTTCCTATGGCCCGCCCAAGGGTGTAGACGTCGGCTTCGGAGATGTCCTTGTCAACAAGTCCCCTTATGTCGTATTCGCGGAAAATCTGCGGATTCATGATCGTCCTCCCTTGGGTGTTCAATCAGTCAAATTAAAATCAGCCTTTAACGACTATGACGGGCTTAAGCCGAGCCACCTTATGGCTGATTCCGGCCCGGTGAACGACCTCCACAACATCGCTTACGTCCTTGTACGCCTCGCTCACCTCCTCGTGAAGGGTGAGGCGTCCGGTCCAGCGCACGATTATGCCCTTTTCGGCCAGTTCCTCGTGAATGGCCCGTCCCCGGCTTTCCTTTATGGCGGCGTTGCGGGACATGAGCCTTCCCGCGCCGTGGCAGGTGGAGCCGAAGGTATCGTCCATGGCCTTTTGGGTGCCGGACAGAACATAGGAGTAGCGGCCCATGTCGCCGGGCACCAGTACCGGCTGGCCGGTCTTGCGATAGGCCGCCGGAACGTCGGCCCGGCCCGGCCCGAAGGCGCGGGTTGCGCCCTTGCGGTGAACCACGAGCCGCCTTTCCTTTCCGTCCACCGTATGCCGCTCCCTTTTGGCGATATTATGGCACACGTCATAGACAAGGCGCATGGAAAGGTTCCTGGGCGATATGGAAAGCGTCCGCATGAGGGTTTCCTGGGCCTGGTGCATGAGTATCTGCCTGTTGGCCCAGGCATAGTTGGCGGCGGCGGCCATTGCGCCGAAGTAGCGCCGGCCTTCGTCAGATTTAAAAAACGCGCAAGCAAGCTGCCTGTCGGGAACCATGAAGGGAAGATTTTTCGCGTTCTTGGTCATCAAGCCAAGATAATCGTCGCAGACCTGATATCCAAGGCCGCGCGAGCCCGAATGAAGAAGCACGGTCACCATGCCCTGGCTGAGGCCGAAAACCTCGGCGGTCGCCTCGTCGTAAATCTCGTCCACCACCCCGATTTCCAGAAAATGATTGCCTGAGCCAAGGGTTCCCAACTGGTCGACGCCGCGCTTCAAGGCCCTGTCGCTCACGGCCTCCTGGTCGGCCCCGGCCATTGCCCCGCCCTCTTCGGTGTGCTCGATATCGGAGGCGCTTCCCATGCCGTGCTCCACCGCCCAGCGGCTGCCCTGGATCAGAACCTTTTTCTGGTCGGCCTTGTTGAGCTTCACGAAGCCGGTTGAGCCCACCCCGGACGGAATGGCCGCAAAAAGTGCGTCCGCGAGCTTTTCGAGCTTTGGCCTTATGTCATCCATCACAAGGCCGGTGGCCGCAAGGCGCACACCGCAGTTGATGTCGTAGCCCACGCCGCCGGGGGAGATGACGCCGTCCTCCTCATCGAAGGCGGCCACGCCACCAATGGGGAATCCGTAGCCCCAGTGGATGTCCGGCATGGCGAGAGACGCTTTTACGATGCCCGGCAGCGTGGCCACGTTGGCCACCTGGACCAGGGCCTCGTCGGCTTCCAGATGGGGCAGGAGGGCCGCGCTGGTATAGACGATGCCCGGAACCCTCATGTAGCCGTTTTTGGGCAGCAGAAGGCGGCAGTCGTCAATAATTTCGGTTTCCATATGGGCCATGTTCGTGAAAAATCCCTATACGTCAAAGACTATCCGGGCCTCCCACCGTCCGTCAACAAGGTCAGCGGAAGCGTTATGATAGGTTACGGCCTTAATCTCCTTGTACACCGGATGGAGCTTCGGGTCAAAGGAAACGGCCAGGGCGGACGACTTGATGGCCGTATCGGACAGCTTTTCAATTTCGACATCATGCACAAAAAGCCCGTCAACCACGAAAAGACCGAGTATTTCCCTCAGCCAGTTCACCATAAGGTCCGCCCTGTCGTCGCCTTCCGCCGTGATTCTCACGGACTCGCCGCCCGAAAGAAGAGACGGGTCCGTGATGAACGAAACCATAGCGCGGGCGGCCTCCAGGAAAAGTCCTTCGCAGGTTTCGGCGGTGATTTTGGCCGCGTAATCCGCCGTGTGGGAAATCAACTCAAAGGGCATGGTGATGCTTTCGGTATTTTGGCTGAATTGAGGATTATTCAGATTTCAAGAACCGCCTTCACCGGAAAATGATCGGAAGGATAACGGCCCTCGAAGGAGTCCCGGATTATGGCCTTTTCTGCCACTCCCGAAAAACCCCGCTGGAAAATCCAGTCTATTCGGCCCTTGTCCGGGTCCGCCGAACCAGTGAAGCCGTGGTGGGTGCCCGAGTTGAAATCGGGGTCGGACTGGTCGAACACGTCTGTTAAGGGCCGGTCGCATTTTTCGCCGGAGGCGGTGAAAACCCTGTAACACGGGCTTAAGGGACGGGCGTTGAAATCTCCCATCAATACTGTGGGGCAGGAATACCCGGAAAGCTTATCCATGATGAGGCCTGCGCTTCTTGTCTGCACGCATTCGGCGAAATCGAAATGAGTGTCGCCGATGACCATTTCGCGCCCGTCCCGCTCGTAACACCCGATGGTGCACTGCCTTGGCCAGCGGCTTTCCGCGAACCTCGAAGGAATTTCCGGCGTGGCGCTCAGGTAAAAATGCAGGAACGAGGAAAGATTCCAGCCGGAGGCGCTGTAAATGACGTTGTTCTGCCAGAATCGGGGAGCATCCGGGCGCACGCCGGTCACAAGGTAACCGGGCAGGACCTCGGCCAGAAACCCGGCCTGGAAAACATTGGCCTCCTGAACCGCCAGAAAGTCAGGCCGGTGGGCATCAAGAAGGCTTTCCACCGCAGCCTTGCGATTTTCCCAGGAATTTTCGCCGTCGTTGGCCAAGCCGAATCTAAGGTTCAATGTCAGGAAAGACACCCTCATCAGGACTTCCTTTTTCCAATCTTAATTTACGCCAACTGCCGCCACCGACCGACCGCTAAAACAGAAGAGTGACCAGCCGGGCCGCCTCCATCCTGGTCTTGTGGGCCTGGCAAAGGGCGTCGTAACGCGATTTGGTTACAGGTCTCGTGAGGCTTTTCACGCGGGACCGGAAAAGAGCCTCCCTGTTTGCCGCAAAGGCCGGGTCTGACACGAAGGCGATATTTTCCGATTCTATGTAGGAGCTTCGCAGGGACAGGTTGAACGAGCCCATGGCAGCCATTTGGGAGTCGAACAGAAACTCCTTCTGGTGCATGTAGGGCTGGGGGGCCTTCGGGTTTGGGTTGGGTCTCATTTCGTGAATTTTGACACCGGCCCTTATAAGGTCGCCCATGGCGTTCAGGGAAATGAAGTAACCCGTGGCGAAGCTGGTTTCGCGGCTGGTTTCTGCGGAATTGGTGATTATCTCCACGTTGACCCCGCGCCGGGCCGCGTCAATTATCGCGTCCTTTAGAAGGCAGTCAGAAAGCGCCAGGTACTGGCTGTAGGCCAGGAAACTCTTCCGGCAGGCCGCTATGGAGAAAACCAGGGCCTTCAAGGCGCTGTAGTTCCTGTTCCAGGGGGCGCTTTGAACGAACATCACTGAGAGCCCGCCCTCTTCCGTGGCCGGGGCCCCAAATCGGGCCGGTGAGTGAGGCGGGGCGTCCGGGGGATGGAGGTAATTCCAGGTTTTGGCGAACCCGCCTGCGATCTCGCCAACAACCGGGCCTTCCAGGTAGAGGTCGGAGTCCAGCCAGCGCGTGAAATAGCGGTCTTCCAGGTTCCTTCCGCCAACCAGCGCGCTTTTCCCGTCCGCCAGAAGGATTTTTTCGTGAACGGCATAATCGAGAAGAGGAAGGGCGGGAAGCCCGCCCGGACCCTGGTACCGGCTTCGTATCTGCTCGGAAAGCGAAGCCGTGGGCTTGGCGCGGGCGGCAGAAATCGCTGACCTGGAAAGCCAGTGATCGGGAACCCGTTCGGCCCCGGAAGGGGGCTTTTTGGCGGCGATGTCCCTGCCTGACGGCACTATCACGTGCATTTCCCCAGCCCGCATGGAAGACAGAAGCCCCTTGAAAAGAGGATCTGTGGCGGCGGCCTTCCCATCCCTTATGAGGTTTCCAAGAAGCTCGTGGGTGGAAAGCCTCAAGGTGCTCAGGGGCGACGTGGAAACCTGGGTGTCGGCGTTAAGGACCACGTTGACCTCCACTCCGGCCCTGGCCCTTTCGAGCAGGTGATCCATGAACTTCCCGTCCGCAAGGCCCTGATCGAAGGTGTAACATTCCAGATTTATCTGCCTGCGGGCGTTTCTAACCATCGACAGGCGGCGCTCCAGGGCCTTGGGGCCGCTGTCCAGCACCTCCACCCGGTTTCCCCCAACGAAGGAGCCGTTTGCGAAGCGGCCTATCTTTTTCATAAAGGCCGATGTGCCGATGGCGGGCATGGCCGGATTTCTGCGGAACGCGACCGAGAAAACGGCCCGGCCCTGGCCAAGGTTTCCTGCGGAGTCACGGGCAAGAATGGGAATCCGGTAAGTACCTGCGTCAACGAGAAGCGGAATGGCGGCCACTGCCTCGTAGGAGCCCTCGGCTGAGCCTGATACGGTGGCCCGTGGGGCGGGTGAAAGGGTCGTTATCCCGCCCATCAGGGTATGAGAAAAATCCGCCCATACGGCCGTGATCCTGGTGTTGGGCCTGGTTGAAAAAACCGTGCACCGGATGCCGATCGAAGCCGTTCCGTCGTTGGATACACTGGCCGGAGTGGCTTTTTCGTCTTTCACCACAACCAAAGGACACAGGGCGTAGGCATCCTTTGCAGGCCCGCCGCCGGGCTGGGCCAGGACTCCTGTTGCCGAAAAAACCAAAAAGAGGGAAATGGAAAGGAGGTATTTTTTCATTGTTCCGTCTGATTGATCTGATTGATATGTTCTTGCATTTTAAATCCCATTATTGTTTTTACTCCAAAGGGCGACAGCCTCAAAAAAGACCGAAATACAAGCAACATTTTGAAAGGAGCCGCAAGGGGCATGGATTCAAAAAAAATCGTCATTGTGGGCGGAGTGGCCGGAGGCGCGTCATGCGCGGCTCGCGCCCGCCGCAACTCGGAAAAGGCGGAAATAATAATGATCGAGCGAGGGCCCTTCGTGTCCTTCGCCAATTGCGGTCTTCCATACCACGTCGGAAACGTCATCCGCAAGGAGGACGACCTTCTGGTGGCCACGCCGGAGCTTTTCCGCAACCGCTTCGCCATTGAGGTCCGAACCCGGTGCGAGGCCGTCTCCATCGACCGGGAAAACAAGACGGTGGCCCTGAAGAATCTCGTGACGGGCGAGGAATACCGGGAATCCTACGATGTCCTGGTGCTTGCACCGGGCGCGTCGCCTTTCAGGCCTCCCATTCCCGGAATGGACCTTCCCGGAATCTTCACCCTTCGCAACATCCCGGACACACGCGCCATCCGCGAGTGGGTAAAGGCCAAGCACGTCAAAAGGGCACTTGTGGCCGGGGCTGGTTTCATCGGCATGGAAATGGCCGAAAACCTCATTCACAGGAAAATCGCGGTAACGGTGGTGGAGCTTGAAAAACACGCCCTTCCCGCCCTGGACCCGGAAATGTCCTCGCCCATCCAGGATGTTTTGGCCAAGTACCAGGCCGACCTTAGAACCGGCACCGGGGTATCCTCCATAAGCCAGGGGCCTTCGGGGCTTTTGGTCAAACTGTCCGACGGAGATGAAATTGAGACGGACATGGTCCTGATGTCGGTTGGAGTACGCCCGGAAACCGCTCTGGCCAGGGGCTGCGGCCTCGAAGTGGGAGTGACGGGCGGCATAAAGGTGGACGGCTTCATGCGCACCAACGATCCTTCCATCTACGCCGTTGGAGACGCAGTGGAGGTGAACGACCGCATAACCGGGCTTCCGAGGCTTCTGGCCATGGCGGGTCCCGCCAACCGCCAGGGCAGGCTCGCAGCGGACGTGATACTTAACGTAAACGACAGAAAGCCCTTTGCCGGCGTGATAGGAAGCGCGGTGTGCGGTGTTTTCGAGGTGACGGCGGCTATGACCGGCCACACGGAAAAATCCCTTGCCCGGTGCGCGGCCCAGGGTAAGGCCATACCCTACGATACGGTAACCTGCCATCCGCCCCACCATTCCACCTATTACCCAAACGCCGAACGCATGGCCTTAAAGCTCATTTTCGGAATCGGGGACGGAAAAATACTCGGGGCCCAGGCGGTTGGAGGCGGCGGGGTCGCCCGGCGCATCGACGTCATAGCCTCCTACATCGACCAAAACGGCACGGTTTACGATCTTGAGGACGCAGAGCTGTGTTACGCGCCGCCCTTCGGATCGGCCAAGGACCCCGTGAACATCGCGGGGATGATAGCGGCCAACGCCCTAAGGGGCTACTCGCCCATCGTCCACTGGACCGATCCCCTTCCGCCGAAAACCATACTGATAGACGTGCGCGACCCCGACGAAACGGTCAGGCAGGGTTATGCGGGCGGGGCACTGCTCATTCCCCTTGAAACCCTGCGTAAAACCTTTTCCGAGCTTCCCAAAGACAGGCAAATCTGGGTATACTGCCAGATCGGACAACGCGCCCATTACGCGGTAAGGCTCCTTAGGGAAAACGGCTACGACGCCAGAAACGTCACCGGCGGCTTCACCACCTATATTCACCATGAGCCGTTTTACGATCTTCCTTAAAGCCTCTTGCAAAAGCGATAACTTAAGCGTCACGCTTCAA
This sequence comes from Deltaproteobacteria bacterium, assembly GCA_016235345.1. Taxonomy (NCBI): domain Bacteria; kingdom Pseudomonadati; phylum Myxococcota; class Myxococcia; species Deltaproteobacteria bacterium. Next base: position 215,839 of record JACRLG010000015.1, read on the forward strand.
ATCCGGAATTTGAAGGAAATCAGCCACGGGGCGGGGCGGCTGTCCGAGCCCCCCCCATAAATCAAGGGGGGACTCCATGCTTCAAATGAGGGAGACGGGCTTCACCGCTCACAGCGAACTTGCCGCAGAGGAATCTTTTCCGCCATCGTGGCAAAGCATGGAAGAACTCTGCGCCACGGCTGACAGGTGGATAAAGGGGGTGAGGGAGCGGCGCAGGATTATAGCCCGAAAACGGGGCCGCCTTCTATCCATGGCCGACGCCTTTGACCGGGCCTTGCGGACAGAAGAGCTGGAACACCTGGATGAAGAGGATTTTCCCACAAGCAAGAAATGGAAAATGGTATCCGGCATCCACCTGCTGAACCTTTCGCTTTTTACCTATCACCGGATATTCTGGCTCCTTGAACCCCTAATAAGGGACCTTGCTGAAAAAAAAGGGCGGCCCGTCGAGCTTCTGGAGCTCGCCTGCGGGTCGGGCGAATTCACCCTGGGGATGGCCCGGCTGGCCAAGAAAAAGGGCCTGCCGGTGGTCCTTACGGGAAGCGACTACATACCGGCCTACGTGGAAATGGGCAACCGGAACGCGGCCAGGCGGAAACTTCCCGTCTCCTTCCGGGAGGTCAACGCATTCGACATGCAGGCCGTTTCCCCGGGCGAATTCGATCTCATGTTCATCAACCAGAGCATCCACCATTTTTCGCCCGGCCAGATAGCCATGATGATAGCCCAGTCGCGCCTTTTGGGAGCCGACGCCTTTTTCGGCTTCGACGGGCTCCGAAGCATCCAGGTGCTCCTGGGCCTGCCCCTGCTCACGTCCCTATCTCTTCGGGCCTACATGGTTCACGACGCCCTGATTTCGGCCCGCAAGCTCTACAGCGACTTCGAGCTTTCCCTCATCGCCCGCATGGCGGCCCCGGATTCGCCCAACATGACGATCCATTCGGTTCCGCCGACCCACACGGCCCTCATAGTGCGCCACGATCTCGCCCCGTGCGGGCCAGCGGCATGAAACGCAGCCAAATCAGAATGATTTCCGGGTTATTCTGCCAAGTTTGATGTTGCACACCAAAATTCAATAATGCTACATGTAACCGGATATTCGCCCGCCGCCAAACCGGATTTAAGCAAAGGCGGGCAGACGCGTCACGGAACTTTGATCAAACGGCGTTCATCAATAAAAAGGGCATGAAAAAAGGAGGACGGAACATGGCAAAAAAGATTTTGGCGGCGCTTCTCATTGTCGCAGTGGTCTGCGGAGCGGCCTTTGCCGCAGGCAAAAAACGCACCATCACCTTTGCGACCGACGCCACCTGGCCCCCCATGGAATTCATGGACGCCAAAAAGCAGATCACAGGCTTTTCCATTGACTACATGACTGCTGCAGCCAAGGAAGCGGGCTTTGACGCCAAATTCCAGGCCACGGCATGGGACGGCATCTTCGGCGGCCTGGAAGCCGGCCAGTACGACGCAGTTTGCTCCTCGGTCTCCATCACCGAGGAACGCAAGAAGACCATGGCTTTTTCCGAGCCCTACTACCAGGTGAAGCAGGCCGTTGTGGTGCCCAAGGGCAAAAAGATCAAGGCCCTGAAAGACCTTGCTGGAAAAGACGTTGGAAGCCAGATATCCACCACCGGCACCTTTGCGGTGCAGGAGGAAAAGAGCGTCAAATCCAAGACCTACGACGATGTGGGACTCGCCTTTGAAGACCTGTACAACGGACGCATCGCGGCTGTTGTCTGCGACGACGTCGTCGCCAGCCAGTACGCCTTAAGAACCCCCAAATACTCCGGCAAGTTCGTGATCGGCCTCGTGATCCAGTCCAAGACCGCCGAATATTACGGCATTGCGGTGAAAAAGGACAACGCCGAGGTCCTGGCCCTGGTCAACAAGGGCATCGCGGCGGTTAAAAAAAAGGGTATAGACAAGAAGCTCCAGCAGAAATGGATGGGCGGAAAAAAGTAAGGAAATCCGCATGAAAAACCCGGCCCCGAACCATCCTGGGGCCGGGTTTTTTGCGAAAAAACCATGAAAGAAAATCAAAAAACCGTAATTGACGTGGGCGATGGCGCAGCCATACCCACCCGCAAGGACCGCGACCTTTTCACAGCATGGCGCATAGCCTTCGTGGGTGCGCTTTTCGCCCTGGTCGGCCTTGTCTCGTTCAACCCGGAAGTCTACTGGGAAGGCTTGAAGTATCTTTCGGACGGCGTTTTGATCACCTTCCAGGTGACCCTTGCCTCCATATTGTGCGCCCTCATAATCGGGCTTTTCGTGGGACTTGGGCGGGTTTCCAGAATCCGGGTCATTGCGCTCGCCGCCTCCACCTACGTGGAAGTCATCCGGGGCATCCCTCTTCTTGTCCAGCTTTTCTACATCTATTACGCCCTGGGCCAGTTCGTGAAAATCCCGCCGCTCCCCTCCGCCATCATCGCCATGAGCATCTGCTACGGCGCGTACATGGGCGAAATCTTCAGGGCCGGAATCGAATCCATAGACAAGGGCCAGACCGAGGCGAGCCTGTCGCTCGGCATGAACCGCTCGGAAACCATGATCTACGTGGTCCTGCCCCAGGCGCTCCGCACCATTCTGCCGCCCGTGGGCAACGAGTTCATAGCGCTTCTCAAGGACTCGTCACTTGTCTCGATAATCGCGGTCGCCGACATTCTGCGCCGGGCCAGGGAATTTTCATCCACCAGCTTTTACGTTTTCGAGACCTACACCCTGGTGGCGGTGGTTTATCTTCTGATTACGCTCATTCTTTCCAAAATCGTGGGCGTCATGGAGGAAAGGCTTGGACAGCATGAGCGGCGATAAGCCCATAATAAGCATCAAGAGCGTTTACAAGCGATACGGAGCCTTGAACGCCTTAAACGACGTGAGCCTCGACATTTATCCGGGCCAAAGGGTGGTCATAATCGGGCCGTCCGGGAGCGGCAAGAGCACCCTTTTGCGCTCCATAAATCGGCTGGAAACCATAGACGCCGGAACCATAGAGGTATTCGGCAGGGATATTTACTCGCCAACGGTAAACATCAACTTGATGCGCCAGGACCTGGGCATGGTGTTTCAGAGCTTCAACCTCTTCCGCCACAAGACCGCGCTTGCCAACCTGACCCTGGCGCCCATGAAGCTCCGAAAGACCCCCAAGGCGGAGGCGGAAAAAAACGCCATGAGCCTTCTGGAAAAGGTGGGAATCGCCGAAAAGGCCAATCATTACCCTTCCCAGCTTTCGGGCGGACAGCAGCAGAGAGTGGCCATTGCCCGCGCCCTTGCCATGAATCCAAAGATAATGCTTTTCGACGAGCCAACGAGCGCCCTTGACCCGGAAATGATCGGCGAGGTCCTGGAGGTCATGATAAGGCTTGCTCGGGAAGGCATGACAATGGTGGTGGTGACCCACGAGATGGGCTTCGCCCGCGAGGTGGCCGACCAGGTGGTTTTCATGGAACAGGGCCGGATAATCGAGTCAGCCCCGCCGGACCGCTTTTTCAAGGACCCGGATCATCCGAGGCTTAAGCAGTTCCTCTCCCAAATCCTCTGACAAAAGACCGTCCAAAAACGCGAACTGCTGCGTTGTGCTTCGCCTCGCGGCTCGGTCACGTACAAACATCCTGATTTAGCCCAAGAACTCTGCGATTTCTTGGGCGGGTACGCTCACTCGCCACTCGCTCGCACGCCTTGCATTTCATCGTTTTTGATCGGTCTTTAGGGACGATCGGGAGCTGAAAAAATATTGGCATTTGCAGGAAGGCCGGTTGCGCGGGAGAATATTGGCGGGAAGTCAGGAGGTGGGAAGGAGTTCGACCGCCGCCTCCTGTTGGGTTGCAAGGTGTCGGCGGCGGCTTTTTTTTGCGGCCTTTGCCTGATTCAGCCTCAGCTTGGGAAGCCTTGGCGCGCCCTTGCGCTCCAGTATTTCCTTGTAACTGAAAACCTTGCCCACGTAGCGGACGGATTCCGCCCCCCGTGCGTAGCCCAGTGGAAGTTTGCGGTGATATGCCTTGAGGGACAGGAGGGGCAGCACGTCCTTCATGTCGTGCCAGCTGTTCGGGTTCTTGCCCATGCGCCGGGCGAGTTTCCGGGCGTCCTCAAGATGTCCGGGGCCGATGTTGTAGGCCACCAGGGCGTAGCGCAGGCGGTTTTCGTTGCCCTTCACCCCCTTTGGCACCTCACGCAGGAGCCTGGCAAGATAGCGGGCTCCTCCCCTGATGCTCTGGTCGGCATCATACGGATCGGTGATCCCCAGGCTCGCAGCGGTCCTGTCCGTAATCATCATCAGGCCCTTGACTCCCAGGGCGCTTCTGGCGTCCTCGTCCCATAGCGATTCCTGGTAAGCCACGGCGGCCAGCACCTCCCAGGCGATTCCGTGATCCCTCGCGGCCTTCTGAAACTTCAACTCCAACTGGGGCAGACGTGTTCTCACCCTCTGGTGAAAGGCCGACGAATCCTTGTGCCCAAGCGACTTCGGGTGCCCGTAATACTTCTCCTTCAGGCCAAGGATCAGCTTTCGGGTCTTGTTCTCCTCCATGAAAAGATAAACCCTGGCCAGAAGATCGTCCTGCCCCTTGCTGACCGCCCAGGCGAGAGGATATTCCGGGGCCAGGGAAAAGGCCGCCACCACGGACGGATAGGTTCTGCGTTCAATGGAGACCAGGTTGGAGTCCAGAACCGCGAAATCGGCCTTTCGCTCTGAGACCATCCTTAGAAGGTCCACGGCCTTTGAGCCGGGAACCGTGAACCACGTTAGCTTCGGATAATGCGCCCTGAATTCCTCCAGCAGGTACTCGTGATAAGAGCCTTCCACCACTGCGACCTTGTGTTTCACAAGCCCTATGACGCTTCTGCATGAAGGCCCAGCCGCCCTGCATACGACCTGGGGCTCCGTGGTGAAATAATCCGGCCCGAAGCGCACCCTGCGCTCCCTTTCCGGCGTGCGGGCAAGCCCGGCAGCAGCTATGTGGCCGACACCCGCCTCCATTGCCCGGATAACGTCCTCTTCGGTGTCAAGAACCTTGAATTCGGCCTTTACACCAAGAAATTTTGCGAAAGCCGTGGCCAAGTCATACTCGAACCCGGTCGGCCCGCGCGAGTTTTCAAGATAGGTAGATGGCGACTCGCGTGTA